>CAINDH010000001.1 GCA_903847285.1 uncultured Verrucomicrobia subdivision 3 bacterium
ATGCCCCACTGATGCAGCGCGGTCTTCTTCGCCTCGTCGAGCGGATTCGGATACAGGGACGCAACAATCGGCGGTTCGACGCCGTGAAATTTTTCTACCGCGATGTTCTCGTGTTTCTCCTCCGCTTCGACGGCTTCCGCGCGGTTGAATTCGCGCACCGCCGGACGACCTTCCATGCTCCAGTGATGCTGCGTGCAAGCGAGAATGTGAGTTTCACCCGTCTTGGAAAGCTTCGCACCGGTCTCGACATATTTGCCGGAGAAAATTTTGTAGGCGTTAAAACCAACGCCGTTGCCGACGCGCCCTGCCCGCTCGCGTCCATAACCGAGCGCGAGGCCGAGCGAAAAATCTGCCATGCCGGGCTGCACCCAGATCGGACCGGAAACTTTTTTGCCGCCGAGCGAAATTTCTACCACGTCGCCATTCGCTAAACCGAGTTCTTTTGCTGTCGCGCGGCTAACGAGCACGGCGTTGTCCCACGTCATCTTGGTGATGGGTTCGGGCAATTCCTGCATCCAACCGTTGTTCGCGTAGCGACCGTCGTCGGTCTTGGCATCGCGGAAGAAAACGACTTCCAAATTATCTTTGCCCAGCGTCGGCACGCTGATGGCAGCGGCGCGGCTTAATTCATTCGCCGACTGCGCAAGGCTCACGTTACTAACAGACTTGAATTCACTGACAGCGAATCCGTTGAACAAAAACTTCTTCCAGCTTTCTTCCGAGCCCTCGTAAGTAGTGCGGACAATGTCATGGGCGCTCGTCTGAACCTCGCCAGCAATGAGTGCCAGAAACTCCAAATCTGCCAGACCACCAAACAACGGTTGTGTGAGCGGCTGAGTCGGCACAACAGAACCATCCGTAGTGACTGCGTCACCCCAAGACTCCAGAAAATGTGTCGCGGGAAAATTCCAATTTGCCTTCGCGAACGTCTCGTCCTCGTAATAGCCGAGGCGAACGACCGTCTTGGCTTTTGGCGTCCAGTTGAATTGATACACCGGATTGCCGCCGAGAATCACCAGCGTGTCCGCGCTACTCGCCTCCAAATCCTTCAGTCCGTTCACCGAAGCCGTTGTCGGAATTAGCGTGACGGTGTTGCCGATGCTGTCGAGCGTCGTGTTGATGGCATGCGCAAGCAGATGAACTTCTAGCGGCTGACGTTGACCAGCGACCACGAGAACATTGCCCCGGTTAGCAATCAAATCCTTGGCGCATTCAGCAAGCCAGTTTGACATCGGAGCCGCGCCGCCCATGACGCTTGCAAGAATCGCACTGGCGACTTTGATGACTTGCGACGCCGGCAAACGCATCCGATGATCCGCGCTCCCGCCCGTGAGCGTGAACAACGATTCCACTGCATAAAGGCGATTCATCCCTTCGACGGACTTGCGACCGGCGGTGAACTTGCGGATGTGATTGTGCGAATCATCTTCGCCGCCAAGAAAATCGCAATCCAGCGAGAGGATGACCTTGGCCTTATCGAAATTGAAAACCGGACGCACCGATTGGCCGAATGCCTGCGTCGCTGCGCGTTGATGAATGCCGGAATCAATTGCATCCGCCACGATCCACTGCGCTTTGGGAAATTTCTGCGCGATGATCTTTTGCAGGCGGGCGCGCGAGGGCGACGTGCTGCTCTCAACAAGGAAGGCCAAACCTTCGCCAGCGTTCGCGGAAAACTTCTGAGTCAATCCGACCAGAAATTCCAAAGCTTTACCACGGGAAACTTCCTTGCCATCGCGCTTGAATTTCTTGGCGCGATCGATGTCGTAAAGATCAAGAATCGCCGCCTGTGCGTAGCGGTCCGTGCCGCCGTTGCCATTCGGGAACAACGCATTGCCTTCGATCTTGACCGGCCGGCCTTCGTAAGATTTGACGACGAGCGGAATCGCGCCGATGCGCGTGGGCATGGCGGTCGCAAAATACTGCGCCTCGCCAAAAGTGTAATCCGCCTCTTGCTGACCGTAGGGAACGAGCTTTTCTTCCGGACGACGGCAGCCCGCGCCCAGCGTGGCCACCCCGGCGAGCGCAAACGATGCCGACATCAGCTTGATGAACTGGCGGCGGCTCTGACCATCTTCCAGCTCGCTCGCGTTCGACGGAAATTCGCGGTGCAGCCAGTCTTTGAACTCCGGCGTCTCGGCCAGTTCGTCCATGCTGCGCCAGTAACGGCGGCCATTCGCGGGCGTTGAATTGGTCGGGTTCGGATTCATTTAACGGTGACAGGCCGAGCAGCTTTGCAGCGATTCCACTTTCATGTGGGCAACCATTTTTTTGCCTTCCGATTCCTGCAACTTGCCAGCTTCAACAGCGTTGGTGCTCCATTGCCAGTCAAGCTTTGTGACTTTGTCCGTCGGGCGGATGCGCGCGGCGGGATCGCGATGGCAGCTCAAACAGAAACTCATGCTCAACGATTTGTCGTGGCGAACCTCGTCCATCTGGTCAATGCGCCCATGACACTCCACGCAACCGATACCGCGCGTGACGTGAACCGAGTGATTGAAATAAACGTAGTCCGGCACCTTGTGAACCTGCACCCAGGGAATAGGCGTGTTGTTGGCCGCACTATCGCGGACGATTTGCAGGCGCGGATCATCCTTCAACACCAAACTGTGGCAATTCATGCACGTCGAAGCACCGGGCAGATTCGCGAACCAGGATTTCTCCACACCATTGTGACAGAAGCGGCAATCCACATTGAGCTGCCCCGCGTGAATCTTGTGCGAGAACGGAACCGGCTGCACGGGTTGATAACCGGCGCGGGTATATTTAGGCGTGAGATAAACCGCTACGGCTGGAACCACGGCAGCGCCAGCCAGTGCGGCGACAAGGCCAATCACTAGCGGCAAACTGTTTGTCCATTTAGGAAAAATCACTGCTACAAAAAAGATTAAAAAACCACGAACTCTTGTATCGCCGTTCCACCCGCAAAGTTGAGCGCATTATTTAACAACTGCGAAACGCGTCTGCAAGAAAAGTTTGTGAAATTTTTCACGTTGTTTCGGTTTTGACCGAAGATTTTGGCAACCACCACGCCATTTTTTCAGGAACCGCCATCGGAATTTTGGCGGAATAAAACTAGGAATCTCACATTTATTATGCGCGGCAAGGGAAAAATTTATGACTTCAAACCATCTGTCTCGCCAATCGTGTCCAACTCCACCATCAAAGCATCTGTCAGCCTTCTGATTTCTGCATTTTTTTCTTTAAGTGTTTTTGCCTTGAGTATCGCCAAATTCAAATATGATTTCATCTGATTCTCGTAAATCGCCATTTCCTTAATATATTTTTCTCTTTCAACCACAACTGCCATTAATCGACTCCCATCCATCGTGGCTTCGACTTTTTGGTGTGATAATTCTGCCAATTCATATTGCTGTATGTAATGCCGGTTCACCCTGAAGTCCTCCACAAAACTTTTCATTAAACTATAAAGTTCGATGATTCGAGTAGAGTATTTCGCTTCAATTTTACCCAGGTTGGAAGCGTTAGACTCGAATACTACGAAGTAGTTTTGACTAATTTCATACCAAAAAAGCAATGGTTTTTGATCCTCCAGATTATCAAGGATTGGCCCCAGTGTTGCGTTGTGCATCCGATCCAAAGATTTAATCTCCGAACGGATCGCGATCAAAATACGGTTGTGAAATTTTTTTGAGTCATCGCGCTCTTTTTCCTTTGTCTTTAAAAAAATACGCAATGCGAACCAGAAGGACACCACGCCGCCAATTATTGCTGCAATAATTTTCTCTATCAAATCACGGGTAAAAAGCCATTCCACGAATGAACGTATTAATTCAAAGTAATCCATAAATCATTTAATCTATGAGTAAGTAAGGTGGTCTGTCCTAGCTTCAATACACAAGACGGATTTAACTCCCGCAGACCGTCTTGGTCAAAAGAAAACGCCCGCGAATTTCTTCGCGGGCTTGATGAATTCACGGACGCTTCACGTGCACATGAAGTTCGTGGCGGGACTCCATTCGCTGGCGTGGTTGCCGGCGCCGAGAGCGCGCACTTGCACCGCGTAGGTCGTGCCGGGGGTGAGGCCGGTCAGGACGATGTCACGCGTGGAGGAAAAAATTCCCGCGCTGACCGGTGCGCCCGCGCCCGCGCTCACGCGGAATTCATAGCCGCGCGCACCAGCGGAGCCTTTGAGTTTCACGCCGATGTGTCCGCTGCCGACATTGCTGAGGGCAAGGATGACCGGCACGGCGGGAGTGGACGCCGCGTGATGCGCGCCAGTGACGGTGTCGAAGCCGGATAACTCGGCGGTGGCTTGGGTGATGCCGGGGATGGCTTCGATGTAAGCAGCGAGCTGACGGAGCAGCCCGATGAGGATTTCGCGTTTGGCATTCTTGGCGGCGGTCAAGGTCGTGCCGCCTTCGGAGGCCGCCGCGAGAGCGGTGTGGAAATTCCCCTGAGCCGTCGTCAATACCGCTGGCGTGACCGGGGGCGAGGTGAAGGTGGCCGCATTGGTGGCCATCTGGGTGGCAACGTGGCTGGCTTTTTCATCCAGATCGTTGTCGGATAGCTGGGCAAAGGCCAGCGAGATGTGGAATAACATTTTTTTCTCCGTGGTTGCGAGGCTGGGCACGGGTGAATCGTAGTAATACCCGCCGTCGAATGTGTAAGGCTGGCCCGTTCGCGGGTCAGTCCCGTTCCAGACGGCTCCCCATTTTACCGGATCACTCATGCGGTC
>CAINDH010000002.1 GCA_903847285.1 uncultured Verrucomicrobia subdivision 3 bacterium
GCAAGAGCCGTTTTCGTTAACAGTTCCTCTCATTTACCCTGTTTCGGTCAATAACCCCTCCTTGACACCACAAAATTATGTGTGTTACAAAAAGGTGACCACAATTACGAGTGGTTCTATGCGTTGTCCCAAATGCGGTTGCCAGGAAGATAAAGTCATTGATTCGCGTGCCTCCAGGGAAGGCGCGACCATCCGCCGTCGCCGCGAATGTCTGCAATGCACGCACCGCTTCACCACCTACGAGGAGGTTGAACACGAGGGCCTGATGGTGCTGAAACGTGACAACCGCCGCGAAGAATTTTCCCGTGACAAACTTTTATCCGGCATCCGCAAGGCTTGCCAAAAACGCCCCGTCTCGCTCAAGGCGATGGAAGACCTCGTGGATCACATCGTCGCCGTCGTGACCGCGAAATTTGAGAGCGAAGTTCCCGGCGAAGCCATCGGCAAGATGGTCATGGAAGGCTTGCGCGAACTCGATGACGTCGCGTATGTCCGCTTCGCCAGCGTGTATCGGCGGTTTCAGGAGGCGACCGACTTCGTGCAGGAAGTTCAAAAACTGGAGGCCGCGAAATGATCGCTCTTCAATCCGATCATCTCATTTTCCAGCTTACCAATGGCGAGAGCATCCCTTGCTCCGTCGAAATGATCAGCATTGAAATCGCTGGCAACTCCGAGGGCATGCTCGATGCCGAAATGCTCCGCCACGCCTCCGCCTCCGTGTTTCATTATTTCAAAGTTGAACTCGAACGCGAAACCGTGACTGTCGGCGAATTTGCGCAGGCACTCGAAAAAGTGTTGCACGGCCTTGGCCTCACGCTTTTCGCCGACCAATCAGCGCCGGAAACCGCGCAGCGTGAATCCGACCTTGGCATGCTTGCGAGCGAATCCGCCGAGAACCTGGAACTGTTTTTCTTTCCACGCCTCCGCACCGAACTGCGCTCACACTTGAGCCATGCCCCGCGCGTGCTCCGTTTTCGCGGCTTGCGCGGCTGCGCCAAGCAACTCGCCGGGGCCCGGCGCTGGGGCCCACGCTGCGAAAAGATGTCCGAGCAGATTGTGGATTACCTCCGCCACTGCCTCAACGCCGAGACCGAGCAGAACAAATGCGCGCTGGTGGTGGAATAAAATTTCAGACACGAATTGCACGAATTCTCAAGAATAGTTTTTTCGGCCTTCGTGTTAATTAGTGCAATTCGTGTCTAAACTTTGGTTATGAGCAAAACCCTGTTTGAAAAAATCGCCGGGCGCGAAATTCCCGCCGCCATCGTTTTTGAAGACGACTCCATTCTCGCCTTCCGCGACATCAATCCGCAGGCCCCCGTGCACGTCATCATCGTCCCGAAGAAACCTATTCCGCGCATCGCCGAGGCGCAGGCGGGTGACCAGAAACTCCTCGGTCATCTCCTGCTCAAAGCCGCCGAAGTCGCCGCCCAGCTTGGCCTCGATAAAACCGGCTACCGTCTCGTCATCAACAACGGCGCGGACGGCGGCGAAACCGTGCCACACCTGCATTGCCACATCCTTGGCGGACGGCATCTGCAATGGCCGCCGGGGTGACCGGAAGCCCTGCGCAAAGTTGACCTGTTCAGGGCTGAAGAATTGCGCGGTAAAATTTATTGCCGGCGATGGGGGTTGGATCAATCCACAGAAAAGGACTGGTTGTAAGAACAATAGCCGTCGTATTGACCCAGTTGCTCAGGTTAGATGAAGACTGGATTTGATAAGTGCGCCCAATCGCGCCGGTGATTCGGAGTCCGGGGTAAATATTCAGCTCTAGATTAGCCCCCGTCACAACTTGTCCAGGCGAATTGAAAGTGATGTTCCGGATGCGATTATTTCCGCTGTCGGCAACGATGATCATGCCTTGAGAAAAGCATCCGCCATTGGCGGAGTTGAAGCGGGCGGTGCTGCCGGAGCCGTCGGCAAATTGGTAGCCCCCATAGAACTGTCCTGCCACGGTGTTCACCACGTTTTGCGGGTCAATCTTGCGCACACAACTGCCGCAAATAAGAATCAGGTTGCCGGTGACGTCAAAGAACATGGAAGTTACGTTGGCAAATGAAGTGTTGGTGCCGACGCCATCGGCGGGCGAGTAATTGTTGCCATTGCCAGTCATGGTCGTCACGTTTTGCAGTTGGTCCACGCGGCGAATTCTTCCGTTGTATGAATCCCACACGAGAATGTTATCGGCGGCATCACAGGCCAACGCAGTCGGACCATTGAACGCTGTCAGCAAAGTGCCTTGGCCGTCGAAATAAGCCTGGATACCGCTGCCAGCAAACGCCTGCAGGCTGTTGTTGTTCGGGTTGAAACGATAGATACGGTTTCCGCCGGAATAGTAAAAATTGTTAGCTGAATCAAAGCAGATGCCGCTGCTGGTGTTCAGATTGGTAAAGCCGCCATTCACAAACTGAACAAGACCATTCGTGGTAACCGTAAGTAAATAAGTCATTCCGTAAAAATAACTGCTGGAAACAACCAGCCAGATTCGGTTTGCGCGGTCCATGGTCATGGCGCTGACCTGTCCCCAGGCCAGCGAAACGTTCGTGGTGGTTCCTTCTAAAAACGAACCGCCCCCGACGAAGGTGGTGACCGTATGATCAGGCGTGATCTTTCGGATCCGCAGATTTCCGTTATCCCAGACATAGAGGTTGCTGGCGGTGTCTGAAACCACAAAAGTCGGAGCGTTGAAAGCTGTCAATACTCCCTGCCCGTCCACATAAGCCGGAATGCCATACCCAGCGTAGGTGAAAACGTTCACATTGTTGGTGTCGTAGTTCTGCGCACGAAGGGGGTTGCTGGTCGTCAAAAAAACTACGGCAACAAGAACGGCGTGAAATTGATTTTTCATAGAGTTAATCCTCGGCCAACTTCTGGTGCCCGAGGTGGGCATTGCATCCTTTGAAATTGAGTGGCGCATGCTTGGCTTGCGTTTTTAGCTTGCCGGCAAAAGGTTTGAAATACCAACCATATTTTGTTGATTGCTGCGCGAACTCGCTTAGTAAAATGTTAAACTGATACAACACTCCGAGTCGGACGATTATGTATTTGGTTTTGCTCCCGGATACAAACAATCGGAATCTAGTCGCTCCAAAGCCGCAGTTGAACTGCCTCCGCGCATCCGCTATGCTGTGCGCCTTATGACGTTGACGGAAAAAATTCTCGCGCGCGCGGCTGGCAAAGCCAAAGTCCAAGCCGGCGACAATATCTGGGTGAATGCCGACGTGCTCATGACGCACGACGTTTGCGGGCCGGGCACCATCGGCGTGTTCAAACGCGAATTCGGCAAGGACGCGAAAGTCTGGGACAAAAACAAGATCGTCATCATCCCTGACCATTACATTTTCACCGCCGACTCCAAGTCCAACCGCAACGTGGACATCCTCCGCGATTTTTCGCGCGAGCAGGGCATCGAGTATTTTTACGACGTGATTGACGACGCGAACGGCCATTGGGTCTTCGACGCCGCCAAGGGCAACATGAAGAAGCAATACGGCTCGCGCTACGCAGGTGTTTGTCACACGGCGCTGCCGGCAAAAGGCCACACGCGTCCCGGCGAAATTCTTTTCGGCACCGATTCGCACACCTGCATGGCGGGGGCGTTCAATCAGTTCGCCACCGGCATTGGCAACACTGACGCGGGTTTTGTGATGGGCACGGGCAAGTTGCTCATCAAAGTTCCCGAATCCATGCACTTCCGGCTCGAAGGAAAATTGCAGCCGGGCGTGATGGCCAAAGACATCATCCTCCATTGCATCGGCGAAATCGGTTTCGACGGCGCAACGTATCGCGCGATGCAGTTTGACGGCGAAGGCGTGAAGACGTTGAGCATGGATGATCGCATGACGATTGCTAACATGGCCATCGAAGCGGGCGGCAAGAACGCGATTTTTGAATTCGATGCTCGCACGGCAGAATATGTGGATGCGCGTGTGAAATTGAACGGCACCAAGTCCGCCTACACGCCCGTCGAGCGCGATGGGGATGAGAAGTTTGTTTACGAACATGTCGTGGATTTGAGCAAGCTCGAACCCACCGTCGCCTGCCATCCTGACCCGGGCCAACGCAAGAAGGCCAAGGACATGGATCAGAAGCTCGACCGCGCTTACGTCGGTTCCTGCACCGGCGGAAAGACGAGCGACTTCGTGGAATTTGCCCACATCTTGCGCGGCAAAAAAGTGGTCATTGATACCTTCGGCGTGCCCGCGACGCCGGAGATCGTCCGCGATTTGCAGACGACCTATTGGGGCAACGAAACGATTTGGGACGTGATGGTAAAAGCCGGTGTGCAGATGACGGAAAACGCCGGTTGCGCCGCGTGCCTCGGTGGGCCGGTAGATACGTTTGGCCGCATCAACAAATCCGGCATCAACTGCATCAGCGCCACGAACCGCAACTTCCCCGGTCGCATGGGCGACAAGGAATCAAAAGTGTTCCTCGCCTCGCCGATGACGGTGGCGGCAAGCGCCTTGACCGGCAAGGTCACCGACCCGCGCGAGTATTTGGGAAATTAAAATTCCACGGACACCATCCGCGATCTTTTGCGCCAACTTATCAGCCGCTGAACCCAAAGTTTGGCGGCTGTTAAATTTTACGTTGCGGACGTTGACGATTTTGGCGATACAAACTCCATGCTTGCACGGGCTTGTTCAGCGGCGGTCAATGGCATCGACGCCTACGCCATCGAAGTCGAGGTGAATTGCGGTTACGGCGAGACGTTCATTGCGCTCGTTGGCCTGCCGGACACCGCTGTCAAAGAATCCAAAGACCGCGTCTCCACGGCGCTGGCCAATTCCGGCTACAAATTTCCGATGGGCAAGACGACCATCAATCTTGCTCCCGCCGACGTGAAAAAAGAAGGGCCGAGCTTTGATCTGCCCATCGCCATCGGCATGCTCGCCGCGAGCGAACAGATTGAGACGGATCAGCTCGACCATTTTGTCATTATCGGAGAACTCGCACTCACCGGCGCGGTGCGTTCGTGCAAAGGCATTTTGCCCATCGCGCTGCGGGCGAAGGCGGATGGGAAAACTGGAATTCTCGTCCCGGTGGAAAACGCGGCGGAGGCGGCGGTTGTGGAAGGCTTGCAAGTCATCCCTGTGCAAAATCTCCGCGAGGCCGCGCAATTTCTGGAAGGTGCAATCCGCATCACGCCCACGAAAGTTGATTTGCAAAAACTGTTCGCGCATACGACCGACGACGAGCACGATTTCTCCGAAGTCAAAGGTCAGGAGAATGTGAAACGCGCGTTGGAAATCGCCGCGGCAGGCGGGCACAACGTCATTCTTATTGGCCCACCCGGCACCGGAAAATCCATGCTGGCCAAGCGGCTCGCCACGATTCTCCCGCCGCTTACGCTCGACGAGGCGTTGGAGACGACGAAGATTCACAGCATCGTCGGCCTGCTAAAATCCGGCCAGGCGCTCGTCACGCAACGGCCATTTCGCGCGCCGCATCACACAGCGAGTGACGCCGGTTTGCTGGGCGGCAACATCAACCCCACGCCCGGCGAAATTTCCATCGCGCACAACGGCGTTTTGTTTCTTGATGAATTGCCGGAGTTCAAGCGCAGCGTGCTGGAGACTCTGCGGCAGCCGCTCGAAGAAGGCATCGTCACGATTTCGCGCGCGGCAGGGACGATGACTTTTCCCTCGCAGTTCATGCTCGTCGCTGCGATGAACCCGACGCCGGATGGAAAAATGCCTGGCGAAAGCAAGAGCTCACCACGCGAAATCCAAAATTATCTGGGAAGAATTTCCGGGCCGCTGCTGGATCGCATTGACCTGCACATCGAAGTGCCGGCGGTGAAATTCCGCGAGATGTCGTCGGCGCAGCCGGGCGAAAGTTCGGCGCAGATCCGCGAGCGCGTCATCGCCGCGCGAAAAATCCAGCACACACGATTCGCCGCCAGGCCCAAGGTCACTTGCAATGCGCGGATGGGCGCGCGCGAATTGAAAGCCGCCTGCGAACTGGACGAGCCGGTGCGCGAGCTGCTTAGGCACGCGATGACGGAATACAATTTGAGCGCGCGCGCCTACGACCGGATATTAAAGGTGGCGCGGACGATTGCGGACCTGGCGGGCGCGGAGAAAATTTCCGGCGACCACATCAGCGAGGCGATCCAATACCGTTCGCTCGACCGGCAGTTGTGGGGGTGATCCGCTGCCAAGCCTGCTTATGAAGGGACTGCGAAGGAAGACGTGCCCGACGCGGGCTTGCTGTGAACCTGCACGCCGGAACTTTACCGGCAGAAATGTTCCGCCTGGTTCGAGCATTTTATAAAAGCCATCGCATGAGCGTTGATGAAGCCCGTTCGTATGAACGGCGCGCCAGGCTCTGGTGGAACGGTGCTTGGAATCCAAACGTTGATTTTATATAGTGAAGTTGTCTTATGAGGAATACTTGCCAACTCGCGCTGTTTGCGTGGATGGTGGTCATTCTATTTTTGCTGGCGGCGCCAGTTGCTGGACGAGGGGACATTGCGGTTCTCCCGCCGATCGTTGGGATGCCGATGGTCACGAATAGCTCTTGTCTCCTTGAGTTTTCAAAAATTCAGGCCGCTCAAGGCTGGCCGCTTCGGTTTGAGGGCGTTGTGACTTGGGCGGACTCCAACCGAGGCTTCCTTGTGTTGCAGGACACTCAAGGCGCAGTGGCTCTTCACCTGAATTTTCTATCAAAGGAAATCCGGCCCGGTCAACGAATTCGAGTGGAATCAGAGAACGCGGCATTCTTAATTCCGGCTTTTCCAGAATTTCCGTTCAAGCCTTCGGGGAGCGGATGGTTGCCCACGCTCACCTCCCCGACGAACCAGGGCAGTTACTATCTTGCCCGGATGCACGGGTTTTTGATTCCACCGGTCACGGGGGACTATTTGTTTTGGATTGCCAGCAAAGGTTCGTCTGAATTTTGGTTCAGCACCAATGCGGATTCAGCCGGTCTTCAGCGAATCGCCTTCGTTCCGAATGGCAGGGCGTCAAATCCGGGGCAGTGGGACAAATATCCGACGCAAGCTTCCGGGCCAATCCACCTTGAGGCGGGGCAGCCGTGCTTGTTCGACGTGATGCACGAGCAGCGTGCCGGTCGAGACGATACGGCTTCGGTGGCCTGGCAAGGGCCCGGCTTGGCGCGACAAGTAATTGATGGCCGTTTTCTTGTTCCTTACTCCAACCACAACACCAATGGAATCATCCGGGAATTTTGGAATGACTATCTTCTGGCATCGCTTCAGCCATTGACTGCTGGCGAGGTGGAGAACGTCGGACTTGTCGTGGCCAATCCGCGAATTGAGATTATCGGCGAATCGCCGTTCCCCAGTCCAATGCCGGTCGAAATCGGTGTGGCTTTGTCACCGGCGCAAAATTTTCGATGGGCTGAAGTGGAAGGCACGGTGGGATTCGTTGCCAAAGGGCTGCACGATTTGACGCTGGAGCTGGTTCAGGATCATGCACACATCGAGTTGAAATTGCCCGCCACGGCAAAATTAAATCTCACAGATCTCGTAGGAATGCGAGTCCGGGCCAGAGGTGTGTGTGAAGCGCGGGCGGACGAAAACGGGAACCAAACCGCCGGCGTGGTCTGGGTGCCATCGGAGAAAGAGTTTTCTGAAACCGGAACGGATGCCGAAAATTTGCAGAAGCTCAAGCCCGTGTCCATCGGCGAGCTTGATCCGGCCAATCCGGCGCTGGCTTCCGGCCGGCGGATTCGCATTCGCGGGACAATCATTCAGCAAGACGGCGACAAGGTCATCGTTCAGGGAACCGCCCGCTGCTGCGGATATGTTTCCACCAATGGAACTGACTGGAAATCCGTGGCTCCGCCGGTGGATATTCTGATGCACGATTCAGCCTTGGGCGGATTTTTGGCAAGTTCCTACAAGTCGGCGGAATTAACCACCGCGCGGTTTGATTCGGTGAGTGGTGTGGATGCTTCAGCGCAGGATTTGGAGATTTCAACCGTGGCTCCGGTTGGAAAAACTGTTGTTCAATCAGACGGCAAGTTTATCGTGCAAGGCGCTGGCACGGGCTTCGGTTCCACTTTTGAGCGGTTTCATTATTTCAGCGAGCCGCTTGCGGAAAAAATGGAGATTATCGCGCGCCTCACGAGCTTGGAATCCCATGAAGCGGAATCAACGGCGGGCATCATGATGCGGGACTCGATAGATCCGTTTGCCAGTTTTGCCAGTTTGACGTTGAACGCGGGCGGCGGGGGTGCATTTCATTTTCGTCAAGGTCAGGGTGAACGCGATGAAACGATCAGCCTGAACAGTTGCCCGGTTCCCTGCTGGCTGAAGTTGACGCGGAGTTTTCCCACGGTGGAAGTCCGCGTTGAGAAAAAATTTTCCGCGAGCGTTGGCAAAACGGTTGACCTGATCGGTTCGTTGCAATGGGATGGAAACCGCGCATTTCTCGCGAATGTCCGGCGGCTGGATGAGCGGGCAGCAATCAGTTCAACAAACTCATCTGCGGAAAATTCCGACGTGGCGGTGCCGGTTCACATCTCGCAGCTTGTTCCTGAACGTGGCGAGGGATTGCGGCAGGGTTCGGGATCAATCATCGTCCGCGGCGTGGTCACCTTCAACGGCCCGGCGTTCGGCACCAATTATCTGATCCTGCAGGACGAAACCGCCGGAGCCTTGGTGCGCCTGACCGTGCGTTTCGCCCGCCGAAGTCCGGGTGTCGGCCAACGGATTGAACTTGAAATGAAAAGTCAAAATGGCAAGTGGCCGTTCCCGCTTGATCCGAACCGGATGCAGGTCATCGGCCCGGCGCGAATGCCGGAGCTGGTCAACCTCGCGACGGCAAACACGCAGGCCCGGCGCGGTGAATTTCGCCGGGTGGAATGTCAGGGCATAGTTCGCGAGGCAAATCCTGGTGAGGGATTAAAATTGGTCACTCGAACCGGAGAAATGCCCGTCTGGGTCAGCGGAGCAACGGATGCGGAACTGGCCTGCCTTGTGGATGCGCTGGTGCGGATTCGCGGCGTGCTGGTTTACCGGGACAGCAAGACATCATTGCTCGCTCCGTCACCCGCTGGCATTGAAGTTCTTGAGCCGGCCCCTAGCGATCCATTTGCCATTCCGACGATAACGATTGACGGCCTGAAGGATTTTGCGCGACAGGCATCAAGCTGTCATCGCATCAAAATTTCCGGCGTGGTCACTTATAAAAACGACGGGCTGCTGGTGATTCAGGATGACACCAGTGGTGTGCAACTGAAAATGTCCGTTCCGTCCAAAATTGCGGTTGGAAATTCCGTTGAGGCAGTTGGTTTCCCCGACGGCCAGCCCGGCTCGCTGTCGTTGTCACAGGCGTTGGTGCGCAAGGGCGGAAACAATTCGCCGCCGGCGGCAGTCGCGATTTCGGGGGAAGAATTATATTCCGGCGCTTACGGCGCGAAGATTGTCCGGCTGGCCGGCGAACTGCTCGGACAAAAAATTGAGGACGGAAATCAAATCTTGGAACTCCAGTCCGGGCAGCGAATTGTTCGCGCCGAATTTTTGAACCGCCATTCTGGTTTCAAATCCATCCCCGCCGGCAGCCAGGTGCAAGTCACCGGCGTCTCCCGGCCGGAGCGCATCGGAAATGCGCCGGTGGAAAATGCGGGCGGCGATTCAGCGACGGCGTCGTTCAGTGTTTTATTGCGGACACCTGAAGACGTGGCGATTCTGCAATTGCCCCCGTGGTGGGTGTGGCGGCACGCGGCGGCAATCATTGGCGCTCTGGGATTCGTGCTCGTTGTCGCGATGCTGTGGATTCGTTACCTGCGCCTGAAAGTCGCGCGTCGCACACGGCAATTGAATGAAGCGATGAGCAAGCTTGAGCGCGAGACGGAAGCCTCCGCGACCTTGGCGGAGCGCAACCGGCTGGCGGGAGAAATTCACGACGGCCTGGAACAGGGATTGAGCGCCGTGATGATGCAACTCGACGGTCTGGAATCCAAACTGCCCGCCGACCCGGCGGGCGTGGCGCGCCATCTCGAACTGGCGCGCAGCATGGTCCGGTTCAGCCGCACCGAAGTCCGGCACAGCCTGTGGGACTGGAAATCGCCCGCGCTGACAGACAAAGATTTGGGCAGTGCCATCGGCGACATTGCGAAACAGATGAACAATGGAAACGAAGCGCGGGTCACGGTGCAAGTTTCCGGCAAGGCCGTTGCGCTGCCAACCGCCATCGAACATCATCTGTTACGCATCGCCCAGGAAGCGTTGAACAATGCGTTCAAATATTCCGCCGCCAGCACCATCAACATCAGCTTGGACTACGGTGGTGAAAATGTCCGGCTGGTGGTGCGTGACAACGGACGCGGCTTTGATACCGAGCACGTCTTGGGCGGAAGCAACGGACATTTTGGCCTGCAAAATTTGAAGAGCCGCGCGCGCAAAATAGGCGGCACGCTAAAAATTGACAGCGTCGTCGGCAGCGGAACCATCATTGAGGCAACCGTGCCGGTGACTTTGACGCCGCCAAAATCCAACGGCAACGGGCAGAACTTTCTCGCATGAGCAGCAAACAAAAAATTCGCGTCCTGGTGGTTGACGACCACATTCTCATCCGCATGGGATTGAAGACGATTTCGGAAATCGAGCCGGACATAAAAATTGTCGCGCAGGTTGAAGATGGCGAGGCGGCGGTGGAAGCGTTTCGCCAGCATCGTCCCGATGTGGTGATCATGGATTTACGATTGCCGGGCATGGATGGCGTGCAGACGATTCAGGCGCTGCGAAAAGAATTTGGTGCCGTGCCGGTGCTGGTGTTGAGCAGCCATCGCACGGATGCGGACATCGCCCGCGTCATCCAGGCGGAGGCCGCCGGTTACTTGCTCAAGGATATGCCGCTGCCGCGTTTGGTGGAAGCCATCCGCGCCGCCCATGCCGGGCAGCACTATTTTCCGCCCGAAATCGCCAGCCGTCTGCCAGAACAACTCCGTCAACCCAAGCTCACTCCGCGCGAGTTGGAAGTTTTGCAGATGATTGCCAATGGCCGCAGCAACAAGGAAATCGGTGATGTCTTTGGCATCGTCGAAGGCACGGTGAAAGTTCACGTCACCAACCTGCTGGAAAAACTTCACGCTGCCGACCGCACACAGGCCGTGACTATCGCGGTGAAGCGTGGACTGATAAATCTCCAATAAAATCCGCCGGCTAATTCTTTCTTGCCAGATTCTCCCGCTGTGGTGACGGCTGCGGTCTATATCTAAAGTCATAGACCGCAGCATGACCTTCGGCCAATTGTTTTCTTTCTTGGTTGCTGGGAAAATGCTGGCGTGACCCCAACTCCGCGCCGCCGGGTGCTTTTAGTTCTTGGCTGGTATGATTACCGGCTGCATCGCGGCATTGAAAAATATGCGCAGGAGCATGGCTGGCATTTGTCCGAGGATTTGGTGCGTGAAAAGGTCATACCCTGGGGTTGGGATGGCGATGGAATTCTTACCTGGCTGGGCGCGGGCGACGATTTGGCTGACTTCGTCTTCCACTCGCAAAAGCCTACGGTGGATTTCAGTTTCCGGCGGACGCAGTTGAAATTCACCCGCGTTCTGGAGGACACCACCGGCGCGGCCCAACTGGTGGTGGATCATTTCATCTCGCGCGGGTTCCGCAATTTTCTTTTTTACAGCGACACGGAGAACTGGGTTTACAACGAGCGCGGCAATGCCTTTTTGAAAATTCTAAAAGATGCCGGACGCGTGTGTGGTTCCTTGAGCTGGCACAAATCTTCGGCTCACCGGGTTGACCGCAAGGCTTGGAAAACTAAAAGGGAATGGTTGGCGGCCGAGTTGAAACGCCTGCCCAAGCCCGTCGGTATTTTTGCGGCGACCGACGGACTTGCTTTGGAGTTGTTGGAGACTTGCGAAGCGGCGGGCATCGCTGTGCCGGAGGAAGTGTCCATCGTCGGCGCCGGAAATTCGTTGCTGGCGGTGGACGCGATGCACACGCCGATCTCCAGCGTGGATACCAATCTGGAAGTTCTGGGTTATCGCGGCGCGGCGGAGCTGGACCGCTTGATGCGGCGCAAGGTGATTCCGGCGGCACCGATTCGGGTGCCGCCATCCCGCTTGATCGTCCGCAAGAGCAGCGATCTGGTGGCGGTGAATCATCCGGGCATTGCGCGCAGCCTGCGTTTCATGTGGGAGCACGCGCACGAACCCATCGGCGTGGATGATCTGGCGCAGTCAGCGGCGATGTCGCGCCGCAGTTTTCATCAAGCCTTCGTTGAACACCTTGGCCGTCCGCCGGGCGCGGAGCTGCAACACATCCGCATCGAACGTGCGAAGCGTTTGCTGACCGATTCGGACGAAAAAATCGAAGCGATTGCCGAGAAATGCGGTTACCAAAGTTTGAACAGTTTGTGGGTGGCCTTTCGGCAAGCCACCGGAACAACTCCAAAAAAATTCCGGCTGCAACGGGTTTAGTCCCAAGCCGACGATGAATATTTTTCCAAATCCAATCCAGTTCAATTGATTAAAAAACCAGCCGCCAGCCACCCGTTCACATGAAATTTTCCAACGCAAATCATCCCGCCGAAACTTCAATGTTTTTTGCCGAAAGCAGAGAGGCAGCGGCTCAACGCCCTGTGCTAATGTGCGCTTGATTCCAAATGAAAATACCGAAAGCAGCGCGTCCATCGCCTGCATTTGCCTGCATGAAAACTCATAATTCTCCGAACAGCCTGCCATCACGCCGGGACGCCTTCACCTTGATCGAGCTATTGGTGGTGATTGCCATCATCGCCATTTTGGCGGCGATGTTGTTGCCAGCGTTGGCCAAGGCCAAGGTTAAAGCGCAAACCATGTCGTGCGTCAACAACTTGAGGCAGCTTGGTTTGGCGAACATAATTTATACCGGCGATTACAATGATTGTTTCGCCCCCAACCCGGACGGTGCGGGCGGTCCGGCGGAATACGGAACGAGTGTTTTGGATCCGGCGTGGGTTGCGGGAAACATGGCGAGTTCAACGGGAAGCACCAATGCCGATCTGCTGGTGAATCCAGCCTATGCGCCGTTCGGTTCGCTGGGGCCTTATTCAAAAAATCCAGGGGTTTATCATTGCCCGGCGGACAAGACGCCCGGTGGTGGCGGCGCGCCGAGAGTCCGTTCGTATTCTTGTAATTCGTGGGTGGGAAAGAACTTGGTCCCCAATGGCGGCGGCTTGTATGGCAACATCAGCGCTGCGCAAACCGGTGGCGAGGTTTATCTGAAGACCACCAGTTTTAAAAAACTTTCGTCCACGGATGCCTTTGTTTTTACCGAAGAACGCCTGGTGGCAATACCGGGGGACAATGCTTATCTCAACGACGGATGGTATTGGTCGCCCACGCCCGGTGGGGCCAATGCGTGGACGGTTCGTGATCCGCCACAAATTGCGCACGGTGGCACGGTCACCGTCTTTTCCTTCGGCGACGGCCATGCTGAGACCCACAAGTGGCTGACGGATTTTTTTAAGACCTGCAAGAACGGGGACAGCAAACTTGGGAATGGAGACATCCAATGGTTGCTAAACCATTCCACCCAATAAATAAATTTTTGAAACAGACAGATTAAGTGCCCTTAAACCCAAACAAAATGAAAACGAATATGCAAAACCTACCAACCCTCCACCGGACACGGTTGTTCTTCAACCGGATTACAACCTGCGCGCTCTTGGCGTTGTCCGCACCGTTAATCGCAACGGCGCAGCAAACAGTATTTTACGATACGTTTGGAACCAGCACCTTGAACCAGACGAACATCGCCGGCGGCATACCGGGCGGGACGGCTTCGGTGGCGACACCGGTTAGCGCGACGAGCTATACGATTGGTTCGGCCAAGAACGCACTGGCCACATCCATTGGTTCCGGGCATTTTATTTTGAACACGGCCAACACGTCGTCTGGCAATAGCGAGGGTCAGGCCGTATTTACCAAATACCCGGTTTCGCTGGCTACGGTGGGCGATTACCTGGAGATGACCTATTGCTTCACGGATAAATTCCCCATCCTCCAAGCCACCAACTCGGCGGCGACGGCGCTGTTTGCGGGTCTTTTCAATTCCGGCGGAGTAGCCCCGCAGGCGGGAGCGACCGCCGCCATCCTTCAGAACGGCGGCTATACCTCGGCCAATACCGCTGCCAGCGGTGGCGTCAAGCAATGGGTTGGATACCACGCGCAAATGTATAATTTAACCAGCGGCTGGCGGATTTATGCCCGGCCGGCCCAAACCGCGGATCAAAATTTGAACCAAGTTCTCTTATACAATTATCCGCTGGCTCTGGCCAACGGCGGTTTCATCAACCCGCCTTCTCCTAATCTTGTTCCGGAGACGCAATACACCGTTCAACTGAGAATCACCTTGAGCGCCGCCGGCCAGCTCACGGTTTCCAACGCCTTATACACTGGCGCGGACACCAGCGGCACCCAATTTACCAACACTTCGTGGGTGGTGACGGGGGCGAACGTATTGTCCACCAATTTCGACTCGCTGGCGATCGGCTATCGTTCGGGAACACCGGCGGCATGGACGAACGACATCAACTACATCAAAGTTATCGCCAAGCTTGCCGCCCAAGCGGGACCCTATTTCTTTGTCACCAACAGTGGCGATCCTTGCTCTGGCGGGGTGACTATTAGCTTGAGCGGATCGGTGACGACCAATGATTATCGGCTTTATCGAGACGGTGTGGATACCGGCACCAATGTGGCGGGCACCGGATCGGGGATCACCCTTAGTGTCGCCCAAACCGTTCCTGGGATATACACGGTCATCGCCAGCAATACAGTCACTGCAAGCGTAGGATCAATGTATGGCAGTGCGCCCGTTTATGCGCCAGGGATAACTATTAATACCCAGCCATCTTCGGTCACGTTGGTGACCAATCTTCCGACTGCGTTCACCGTGAACGCCGCTGGAGCTGCTTTGACTTATCAATGGTATAAAAACAGCGTGCCGCTGACTAACAATGCCAACATGACCGGCGCGAAAACAGCCACCTTGAACTTTGCGGCGGTCGGGGCTGCCGACGCGGCCACTTCGCTGAACGGTTACACGGTGGTCGTTCAAACTCCCTGCGGTGATATCGTTACATCCACGCCGCCCGCATCGCTGACCTTGGCGGCTCCGCGCAATTTGATCTGGGCAGGTGGCGTTGTCGGCACCGACTGGAACTTTATCGATCAGGAATTTACGCTCGTCGGCAATCCGACAAACTTTGCGGCCGGCGACAATGTCACCTTCAACGATATTTCTGGTAACACTTCGGTGACGATATCAAACAGCCTGACCCCGACCTTGATGTCGGTGACCGGGAGCCAAAGCTACACCTTTAGCGGACCAAACGGGCTGACGGGCATTGCACAGTTGGTGGATAGCAGCTCGGGAACGATGACCATTCTAAACGATAACGTGCATGCCGGCGGCACCATCGTCAGCAATGGCGCAACCTTGTCCATCGGTGATGGCACCTCGGTCAAGGGTTCGATCACCGGCACCGTCACGGTTTCCACGAACGGGATCCTCAATTATAGCTCTACTGCTAGTTCGGTGAATGCCACCTTGAACATTAAAAATGCCTTGGCTGGTAGCGGAACCGTTAATTTTAACGAAGGAGCTGGAGCCACTTACCTCACGGGGCTTAATTTGATCAGCAGTAATTTTAACGGAACGATCAATATCCTCGGATTCACGCGGCTTCATGCCAACGACAATAACGCCGGCTATGCGTTCGGCAACGGCAGCATCGTGAACGTTCCGTCCGGCACTCAAGCGTGGCTGGATCGTTCGGCGACTACCTACAACAACACCTTTAACATTGCCGGAACCGGGTGGATTGGACTGGCTGTGCCCACAGGTGCGATGTCGCTTTTTGGTTGCACCGTCAATGGCCCGGTCAACCTTACGGCCGACGCGCGAATCGGCGGAACCATCAATGGTGGGACGATTCAAAGTGTTATCTCCGGCCCTTGGCAGCTCGAAGTGCGGGGCACGACCAATTCGTATGTGTTGACCATGGGGCCGACGAACGGCGCTCCGCAAGCCTATGGCTCCACGCTCATCACGGCCGGTTCAATCAGCGCGGTGAACAGCAACGCGATTAGCACTGGACCGCTCATTGTGGACATCGGCGGCGATATGCGGGTCAATGGTAACACCATCACGGTGTCAAATTTATCCAGCATCAATTCCGGTTCCGTTACGCTGATTGAAGGGCCGAGAGTTCGCAACATGCACGCGACCTTGCCCGGAACCTTGCGGGTCGGAACCGATGACACCAGCACGACGTTCGATGGCACCTTCTCGGACGGCGCAGCAGCAGCGTTCGGCTTGACTAAAATCGGTGCCGGCACTCTGACGCTCACCGCTGTCAGCACCAACACCGGTGCGGTCACCGTCAACGGCGGCACGCTGGCGATGTCCGGCTCAGGTTCATTTGGCAAGGCATCCCAAATCATCGCTGGCAGCGGTGCTTTTTATGATGTCACCGCCACCGGCAGCGGCACATTGACACTTAACAGTGCCCAGACCTTGAGAGGCGGCGGCACCATCAACGGCATTCTCGCCGCTTCCGCTGGTTCAGCGGTCGCCCCGGGATTGCCCATGGGAACGCTGACGGTTTCCGGCAATGCCACGGTCAATGGCATCTATCGTCCAAACCTCAACCGCACTAATACGCCGAGCAACTGCAGCCAGTTGGCCTCGGGTGGTTCCATCACCTTCAGCGGGGCGACGCTCAGCGTGACGAATGTCGGACCGAAGTTGCAAGCCGGGGATTTCTTCCAATTGTTCGCCGGTGCCACGACGGGCTTCAGCAGTTCGGCGTTGCAGACGAACGATGTTCCGAACAGTGCGAACTACACCTGGACCAACACCGTTGCCAACGACGGCAAAATAACGGTGTTGAGCGTCGTCAGCCGCGTGCCGATTGTGCAAACCGTGCCGACCGCCTCGGCGATCCTCTTTGGCCGGGCATTGAGCAATTCTGTCATCAGCGGCGGCTCGGTTACTAACTCGGCGGGTGCGGCTGTGGCTGGCACTTTCGCCTTCGTCACGCCGACGAATATTCCCGATGTGGGCATCACTAATCAGTCAGTGACATTCACTCCGACCGACTTGGTGAACTATAGTCCGATTACTCTCACCGTGAGCGTGACGGTTAATCCGCAGACGCCGGTGCTGAAGACCGCGCCGACCGCCTCGACGATCACCAACGGCAATCCGTTGAGCGCTTCGATTCTGACTGGCGGTGTGGTCACCAATGCGTTCAGCACGAATGTGATTGCCGGCACCTTCGCCTTCACCACACCGGCCACCACGCCGGGTGTGGGAACCGCAAGCCAGTCAGTGACCTTCACGCCGACCGATTTGACCCGCTACAATGCGTTCACCCTGAACGTCAATGTGACGGTGGTAGCTGCACCGGCGGCGGTAACCGCGCTGAAATTCACGGCTGGCCCGGCCATCGTTTCTGGAACCAACCTGACAATCTCGGTGACGAACACCGGGGCGGGAACGTTCTCTCTGTTGAACCACACCAATGTGGCTTCTGCCAGAAATAATTGGAAGTCGCTCTGGACGAATGTGGCCGCTGGCAGCAGCAGTTTCACCGCCACCGTGACCAATGCCGTGAATCCGGCCTTGGGCCGGCAGTTCTATATCTTGAGCACGACGAACAATCAGTAATGCCGCATCACAGCGGAACAGACATTCGCGCGGCTTCGCTTGAAGCGAGGCCGCGCGGTTTGTCCTGATAGAGTTAGTAAGTGGGTAGGGTTGTGGCGGGCAACCGTTATGGGGCGGTTGCCCGCCATTTTTTGCGCCCCGGATTTTTATTTTATACGCGACCAAAAAGGCTAATGCCTAAAGAATTTCGCCGGACTACAATATATCGAAGCTTACATGAACTGGAAACGCGCACTGATAGTCGTTCTCGCCTTAATCCCGTTGCTAAATGTAAACGGGCAAACGGTGATCAACGTGAAGCTCGCCGGCGGCACGCCTGGCGCTCCGACTGGCGCGGTCGTCATCGGCACGGCGGGTGATGTGTGGAATTATTTTCCAAGCTTGAGCGGACGCGGAGTCGGCGGCGGCGTGCTGACGAATGCCGCCACGATCAAGGATTCCTCTGGTGCAACGTTGGCCGGTGTGGCCATGACGATGTCCATAAGCGGCGGCGTGGGTGTGTCGGCTTTCACGGACACGACGAGCTTCAGTCCGAATCCGCCGTTGATTATGGGCAATTACATCTACGAATCCGCCGGTATTTATTATTGGACGTTCAGTTTCACCGGACTGGCAGCAAATAAATCCTATATGCTTTATGGCATGGGCAACGGCAACGCGTCGGGGCAGGGAACAACTTGGTGGGTAGACACCGCGAACGGCCACGCTACCGCCAGTGCCGCCGCAAATTTTTCCAGCGGAAGCCGCGATGCCACGCAGGCGACCAACCAAGGAATCTCCTGGGTGAAAATTCCTGCGACGACCACGGCAGCGGGCGCTTTGACATTTCGCGTTGTCCGGCTTAATGCCGCCGAGGATGGCACGGGCGGCAGCGGACGCGCTTACCTGAACGCGTTTCAACTTCAACTGCTCTCGGCTCCGGCCATCTCCAACTTGACCAATCAAACAGCCATCGCTGGCACAACGACCGCGTTGAGTCCGACTATTTCTGGGATTCCCACGCCCGCATTTCAATGGCGCTCCAACAATGTGGCCATCGCTGGCGCGACAAATGCCTCGCTCACTTTGAACAACGTCCAATACGCGCAGAACGGTGTGGTCTATTCGCTGGTCGCCAGCAATCTGGTTGGTTTAGTTACGAATAGCATGACGCTGACCGTCATCGTCACACCGAGTATTGCGGGGCTGAACAATCAAGCCGTATCCGTCGGCGCGACGGTGACGATTTCTCCAACGGTTTCCGGCGTTCCGACTCCTGCGACACGCTGGCAGTTTGGCGGAAATTATTTATCCGACGGCGCGACCGGCAATGGCTCAACGATTTCGGGCAGCGCGACGAGTTCGTTGGTCATCAACAATGCACAGGCTGCTGACACGGGCACTTATTCCCTGGTCGCCACCAACATCGCGGGCAAGGTGACGAACAGCATGACGCTCACGGTTTCATCCGGGAACGTCGCGCCTAGTATCACCGGACCGACGGATCAAACAGTGGTGCGAAGCAACAACGCTACTTTCACCGCGTCTGTCTCTGGTCTGCCTTTGCCTGCCTTGCAATGGCGTGTGAATGGCGTGGATATTTTGAGCCAGACCAATTCGTCACTGACCGTTTCCAACGTTCAATATTTGCAGAACGATTTTGTCTATTCGCTCATCGCTAGCAATTCGGCAGGATTAGCGACAAACAGCGCGACACTCTCTGTGCTGGTGCCTCCGGCCATTTCACAGCAGCCGACCAACCTCTCGGTCGTCGTCGGCAATCCAGCCATGTTCAGTGTCGGTGCGAGCGGCGTGCCATCCGTCAAATACCAATGGAGCAGAAACGCCAGCCCGATCGCGAATGCGACCAACGCTGCTTACACGGTTTCCAATCCCCAGGGCGCGGACAACGGCGCGATCTTTTCGGTTGTTGTCAGCAACAGCGTTGGCATCGTGACCAGCAGCAACGCCACGTTGACGGTTTTATCCACGTTGACGGGCGCTTTTCTGCCGACCAACAACGCGACGGGCATCGCTCCCGACCAGCAGTTGCGGATTGTTTTTCCCAGCCCCATCAAGTTGGGCAGCTCTGGTGTAATTAAAATTCGCGATGCGGCCAATGATTCGGTGGTAGCGACGATTGATAGCTCCCAGTTCATTTCGTATGTGCCGGGCAACACCAGCATTCAAGACATACCGAACGCCTCCATCCGCAGCGTGCAGGGCGCGAGTTATTACTACATGCCGATTGTCATCTACGGCAATGAAGTTTGGATCACGTTCACGAACCGCTTGGTCTACAACAAAACGTATTATGTGAACATGGATGCGGGGCTTCTGCTCGACACCAACAATGCCGCCATCACGGGCATTTCCGGTTCAACTGCGTGGCGATTCTCCACAAAAGTTTCGGGGCCAGCAACTCCAACGACATCCACCGGGCCGACGACGATTACGATTGGACAGGATGGCATCGGTGACTTTGCCACGTTCCAAGGAGCCTTCGATTGGATTCCACAGAACAACACTTTGGCGCGGACGATTCGCGTCAAACCCGGCATCTATCGCGACAACGCCACCATTGCGCAGAACAGAAATTTTGTGACTGTGGTAGGCGAGGGCAACAGTCGGACAAATACACAGCTCATTTATCCCTTCGCCTTTTTCGCTCCGCCCAACACCGTGTTCACGGCTGGCTCGCTGCGGATTGAAAGTTCTGACGTCACGGTTCTGAACCTCACGCTCGATAATATCATCTACAATGAATTTCATCCGACCGGGGAATCTTCCAGCGGCGCAGCGGGTGCTTTTGCCGGTGCGATCAATACGCTGGCGACGACTGGCAAGCGGATCGTGTTTGACAAAGTTCTCATTAAGGGCGGGCAGGACACGATCTACAACAACACCGGAATCATTTATTATAACAACTGCGAAGTCTGGGGCAGCGTGGATTACATCTACGGTGCCGCCCTGGCGGTGTTTGAGCAGTGCACCATTGTAGAAATCCGTTCGACTGGCGGGCCCTAC
>CAINDH010000003.1 GCA_903847285.1 uncultured Verrucomicrobia subdivision 3 bacterium
CGCGTCATGCGTCCTGACCGGCGACAACACGTTGGAAAATTTTCGGTTTCGCCTGCAACGGCAAAAACCGTCAAACAAATGGTTTGGAGAGATGGCCGAGTGGCTGAAGGCGCTGGTTTGCTAAACCGGTATACGGCCAAAAGCCGTATCGGGGGTTCGAATCCCCCTCTCTCCGCCATTTTGCACCAAAAAACCACCAGATTATTTTCGTTGGTGATTTCTGTTTTTCACCAACGTCGCGCGGGCAAGTCTGGCCTTACTTCTTGTAAATTGGTTTTGTCACAATGACGGCTGCAAAGCGTTTGCCCCGAATCTCAATCTCAATCTTCGTGTCTGGCTTGGCAAATTCCAGCGGAACATAGCCCATGCCGATGCCCACATTTAGCGAAGGGCTTTGCGTGCCGCTGACAACTTCGCCAACGCCCGTCCCGTTCACCCAGATGGGATAATGCGGGCGTGGCGGCGCAGATTTATCCGTCATCTTAAATGCGATACATTTCTTTTTGCTGCCACCGGCTTTCTGTTCAGCGAGGACGGCGCGACCAATGAATTCGCCCTTGTCGAGCGAGACAAAAAAACCAACTCCGGCTTCGATAGGCGTGGTTTGCTCATCGAGTTCGTGGCCGTAAAGTGGGTAACAGACTTCCGTGCGCAAGGTGTCACGCGCACCCAGTCCGGCGGGTTTCAAACCAAAAGGCGCACCGATGGAAATAAATTTATCCCACAAGTGCTGGATGGATTCATCGCTGCCGACGATTTCAAATCCATCTTCGCCCGTATAGCCAGTGCGCGAAACGAACACAGCGTGGTGTTCAAATTTGAATCCGCCGATTTGATTTTTTTTCAGGTCCGTGACCACGTTGACTCGCATGGCAGAACTAGATGCACCTGGAATCACGGCATTGATGAATTCCTTAACCCGCGGACCTTGCACGGCGATGGCGGCGTATTGACGCGAGGCATCAGTAATCTTGAGGTCGCCGGAAAATTTCGCCGCCTGCGCTTGCAGCCACGCGACATCTGGCTCGATGCGCGAGGCGTTGATGATGAGAAAATAAACCGCTTCGGAAAGTTTGTAGACGTAGAGGTCATCAATCACGCCGCCATTTTCGCGGCACATCAAAGTGTATTGGCCTTCACCAGACGCGAGTTTGCGGATGTCGTTGGTTAGAACGGAATTCAGAAACGCCTCCGCGCCCGTGCCGCTGATGGTGACCTCGCCCATGTGCGAAATGTCGAAAATGCCGGCGGCATTGCGGACGGTCAAATGCTCATCCGTGATGCTGGTGTATTGAACGGGCATTTCCCAGCCGCCGAATTCGATGAGCTTGCCGCCAAGTTTCTGGTGGGCGGTGTAGAGCGAGGTGCGTTTCATGAAATTAACAAATAAAAATACAAAACGGGGAACTGCCGCCCGTTTTATAATTTTTAATTTTACATCTTCGACTGGCTCAGCCCCACTTCTCTGTCTTCATCTGCTCCTTCGGTAGACCAAGGCCGTGGACGACGAGTTGTTCGGCAAAATCCACCAGCGCATTCGGGCCGCAGGCGTAAAAGACAGTGTTCGGCAAATCGGTGGCGATTTCCTTGATCCACTCCGGCGTGACGCGTCCCGTGCGACCCGTCCAATTGTCTTCCGGCGTGGCGCGCGTGCAGGTGACAAGAAATTTGAAATTAGGATTCTCCGATTCAAGCTGGCAAAATTCCGTATTGAAGATGATGTCCTTCGGCTGACGGACGCTGTAAAGGACGGTAATTTTTGTGTCGAGCTTGCGGCGCGTGGCTTCACGGGCGAATGCACGGAACGGTGTCACGCCCGAACCACCAGCGATACAGACGAGGTGTTTGTTTGGCTCCAGCACGGGGAGAAATTTTCCAACGGGCGGGATGACAAAAATTTTATCGCCCGCCTTTGCCCAGTCCACCATGCGCGTGCCCATCTTGCCATCGCGTTTGATAGTGACTTCATAGAAGCCGCGGTCCAGCGAGCAGGACGAAAGTGAATAAGCGCGCTTGTAGCTGGTGGTGTCGGGCCAGTAGAGCGTAATGAATTGCCCGGTCTTAAATTCGGGGTTGTGACCGTCTGGCCACCTGAGTTTCAGCGTTTTTGTGTCCGGCAACTCCATCGTTGCGGTTTCAACGACCATTTCGAGAATTTCTTTAGCCATAAAATTTTGGTTTGCGGGAATTTATTAAATTCTCGGCAAACGGGCAATCACTTCCTGCGCTAGTAATTGATAGGCGGCGGCTCCACTGCTGTATTTGTCGTAGTAAATAATCGGCTGTCCGTGGCTCGGGGCTTCGGCGAGGCGCGTAGTGCGCGGAATCAATGTCTCAAAAACTTTTTCACCGAGCAGGCGGCGGACTTCCTCGACGACTTCGTTGGAAAGTTTCGTGCGGCCATCGAACATCGTCATCGCCACGCCGAAAATTCCGAGACGCGGATTCACACCGGCGGCGCGCAACTGATCGAGCACACGGTTCATCATCGAGATGCCTTCGAGCGCGTAGTATTCGCATTGCAACGGAACGAGAACACCGTCGCAGGCGGTAAAAGCGTTCAGCGAGAGGATTCCCAATGACGGCGGGCAGTCGAGCAACACCACATCAAAACGCTCGCTGTCACGCACCGGTTGGAGTGCAAGAGCGACGCGTTGCAAATGATTTTCCAACCGCGCCAGTTCGAGATCCGCGGCGCATAAATCCACCTCGCTGGGAATAATCTCGAGCCGGTCGTAAGCGGTTGGCTTGATTTTTTCCAACAGACTACCCTCCCCCAGTAAAACGTGGTAGGCGCTGGCGCCCTCAATTTTTTCCACACCGACGCCGCTGGTGGCGTTCGCCTGCGGATCGAGGTCAAAGAGGAGCACGCGCTGACCTTCCGCCGCGAGGCAGGCGGCTAGGTTCACGGCAGTGGTAGTTTTGCCGACGCCGCCTTTCTGATTGGCGACCGCAATGACTTTGGTTGGCACGGACGAATTAAAAGAAAAGCGCGGTAACGTTTCAAGCGTTCACCGCGCAAAGTTGAATTTATTTTTCGTTCAGTGTGCCGGAGCAAAGCTCGCGGGCTGAAAGAGCGAGGCGGAAGCAGACTGACCGAACAACGTGGCGACCGGCTGGAGGCTGGCGTTCGTGCTTATGGTGATGCCACCCTCGGTCGGCAGCGTATTGGCTGCAAACTGCGGAGTAGCGGAAGTTTCAACGGCAGCTACAGTAGCTTGGCCATCGGCGGCAGCAGTAAAAATATTTTTCGGCCCCGTCTCCGAACGTTCTGCCAGCACCACACCGAACAGCAGCAGAAGGCATAAGCTGGTGGCAAAACCGCCCACGATTCCTGGCTTGGCTTCAAATAGTCGCAGGAAACTAACCAGCCACGGAGCCTGATTATTAAGCTGGTCTAGCAACGAGTCGGCATTTCGCGACTCGCCTGCGCGAATGCGAGCCACAACTTCTTCGGAGAAGTGGTTGAAGAAGCCCGGCGGCGGAACCTCATACCGCTTGAGTTTCAGGAGCTTTTTTAGGTCGTCAAAATTTTGTCCGCGTTCGCTCATACGTTTTTTAAGTATTCGGTCAGGTGACCTTGCATTTGTTGCCGGGCGTAGAACAGTCGTGACCGCACCGTGCCAATGTTGCATCCCATGATTTCTCCAATTTCATCGTGGGACAGCCCCTGCACATCGTGCAGAACTATAACCATTCTGTGAGGTTCAGACAGCTTGATCAACGCCTCGTTCAATTTTTTTTGCAATTCCGCCAGTGCTACGTCCCGCGTCGGGGTTTTGTCTGAAATCAACGCCATCAAGTCCGGGTCATGCTCGGCGTTGAAATCAATGTCGTTCAGGCTCAAATGATACTTATTCTTGCGCTGTTTGAGGAAATTAATGGTCTTATTGACTGCAATCCGATAGAGCCAAGTGTAAAAACTGGATCCGCCTTTGAACGATTTCAGCGCCGCATACGCTTTGATGAAGGCGTCCTGCGCCAGATCGTTGGCATCCTCGTGGTTGCCAGTCATGTGGTAGAGCGTAGCGTAGATGCGCTGCTGATAGCGCTTCACCAATTCATCGTAAGCCTTGAGATCGCCGCGTTGGGCGCGCTTGACGAGGTCGGCCTCCAACATTCCGGCGGGCGTGTTGGAATCGGGCATGGCGGCGGTTTCAGACATAGTCATTGAACCGCGAGTGCCGCTGTTTGTTGCGCAAGAAAATCCGTGAGTTGCATCAGACCCGCACGTCCGGGTGATGCCGGCAGCACGCGCAACGCGCGCCGCGCCTGTTCCAGAAATTTGTCGATCTCCTGCACGGAAGGCTCGAAAGTTTCGTATTTCGAAAGCAACGCGTTTACCATCGCCAAATGTTCCGGACGCCAGTTTTTAATAACTGCTTCGAGTTCAGTGCGTTCGCCAACATTTGCACGCTCCCAAGCGAGCAGCAGCGGCCAGGTTAATTTCCCTTTCGCCAAGTCCGTGCCCAAAGACTTGCCCGCCTCGGCCTCGGTGCCAAACAGATCCACGCAGTCATCGTAAACTTGATACGCCGTGCCAAATGCCGTGCCGAATTCTTTCAGCGCGGAACGTTGCGCTTCGGTGGCGTTGCTTAAAAACGCGGCGAGGTCGCAGGAAAGCGTGAAAAGTTCGCCCGTCTTCATTTCAATCACCCGAAAATAATCTCGGCGCGACGCGACAAAATCTCTCCGCTGCTGCGTCTGGATGATTTCGCCCGTGCAAACAGTGTTTGTGGCGGTGGAAACCGCGCGGCAAACTTCTGGCGTTGGAAAACTAGCGGCAAGTTTCAGTGCCTGCGCGAACAAGCAGTCGCCGAACAGCACGGCTATTTCATTCCCCCACTTCGCGGCGACGGTCGGATTGCCGCGCCGAATGTCTGCCTCGTCCATCACGTCGTCATGCACGAGCGTAGCGAGGTGAACCATTTCAATGATGACGGCGGCGCGAACGTGCGACTCAGTCGGTTTGGTGAAACAACTTGCCGCCAGCGCGACGAGCGTGGGGCGTAAATGTTTGCCGCTGTTGTTCAGCGCGTGCTCGGCGTAGGAAACAATCTGCGGGTCAAACTCACGCGCCTGCCGCACGAGTTGCTGCGTCACGGCGTGCAAAAACGGCTCCACCGGTTCCACAATCGTTTTCCAGGAACGGGTCGGGTCGGGTTTGGGGGCGTGGGCGGATTTGGCATCCGCCAGTTTGGTTTCAGCTGCCAGCATTGGCGGCAGCTTAAATTCACCCGCACGGCGAGTCAAACCTGTTGTGCTTTGGCGAAGGTGGATTGTCTTGAAATTTTCCCTGCAAAAGTCATCATGCCGTCTGCTGTTGACCACCCAGAATCGTTTCATGAAAAAAATTACCCTGACCACGCCACGGCTGCTGACCGCCTCGCTGGCTTCAATCATCGCCTTGAATTCAGGATGCGGAAAAACCAATTCCCAACCGGGCGCACAATCAGACGCGCCGACGGGAACGAATAATTCTTCCACCACGTCGGCCATTGCCGCAGTGAATGACAGTAAAGGCCTGGCCAGCCAAGAAATCACCAACGCCCCCGCTGCCGCAACCACCGCGCCGACGACTCCCGCCACACCGGACCTTGCGCCCACCGCACCAGCCGCAAGCAAAAAAAACCTCCAAGCCGGAACCAAAACGGTTGAGATGCACTCTACAGTTCCCGCTGCCCCCAAGAATTTTTACTCGGAAGATTTTTCCACCAACCACAGCAGCCTGCTGGATAGTAGGTCGGATTATTATTTTTCCGCCCGCGCCGGTTATGCCCACGCGAGCTACGGCAACGACCGCGATAGCTGGTATGCCGGCATCAAATTTTACGCCAATCCCACGCAACTCCGCGAACGCGTCGGCAGACCTGGCTGGATAATTGTGCCGGAGGTGAGCGCGGAATTCTCTCACCAAGTGCTTGCTCGACCAGATAAGGCCACCAACCCTGGCGCGGGTGATGGCGTGCAGTTACGCACCGAACTTTACTGGCCGTGGGTGAACTGGACAACGAAAGTTTTAGCCCGAGAAAATTGCGCCTGCGCTTTCGCCAAGCCGTTGCACTTCACCTTTGGCCCAGTGTTTGTGACCGGTTTCGACAAAACCTTTGAGGGCAGCGGATTTCGTTTTGCCCGCTACGGCGGCGCGCGACTCGCAGTCAACCGCTACGCGTTTGTGGAATACACGTTTGGCAAGACAGATGGTTTCACCCACGCCCGTCAGGAATTTCTTGGTGAACTTCCCTTCTACATCAGCCGCAATGAACAGGTGCGCTACGTCCTGCGCGGTGAATGGATCCGCAGCGAACGCAACCGTGATGACTACTTTCAAATTGGTGCGTTCGTGGAAATGCCGCTGGGCTTGCTCTTCCGCCCCCGCGAATGGCACAGCCTGATTCCCTTCACGGATTGAATTGAAGCCTTAAGACGAAAACACCGGGCGGAATAATCTGCCCGGTGTTTTTCATTTGTGACTCGACTCGGATACAGCCGTGTCAAGAAGTCGAACACACCCCGGCAAAACCCGTCAGTAATCAGACAACTCTCGGCAGGAATTGCCAATTATCATGAACAAATAGATTTGTTTTATCTCTGGCACGGAGATTGCAATCAAGCTCCCACTATTAAAGACAAATCCTTCGAATCAGCCATGAATAAAATCGCTGCCCAAGCCGAAGCCGAGCAGCTAAACGAAATCCGCGCCGCTAAGCGCGCCCAGTTGATGGGTCGCATCAAGGGCGGGGTGATTTTCCTCGTCATCGGGGCCGCTGCCATCACCGGGATGTGCTACCACAAGGAAGTGCAGTCTGCTATTTACGCCAAAATTGAAACTGCCAAACCTGCAAAATTCACATCCGCGACCGACAGTTCCACGGATACAAATAGCCTCGTCATTGGCACTGGCTTGAAAGGCATGGCGCAGGCTCCGAACAAAGTTTCCGCCTCGCTCGCCACCGCACAGGCCAACGCGCAACTTCGGGATAGCATCATTGACCAGATTGCGAAATAATTTTGCCGCTTACGCCGTAACGCCGCCAGCGATGTAGCTTTCGAGCTGCTCAATGGCGGCGTTCTGCGTTGAGATGATCCAGTTCACCAAATCGCCAATTGAGATGATGCCCGCCACCTGCCCTGCTGCCAGCACCGGCAGATGTCGGATACGGTATTCGCTCATCAGCCGCATACATTCTTCCACTGAATCCTCCGGCGATACAGTGATAATTTCCTTGGGCATGATTTCCCACACCTGCGTCTGGCGGGAATTTTTTCCCTGCAACGCAATTTTACGGGCATAGTCGCGCTCAGTGAAGATGCCGGACAATTTTCCGCCGGACATCACCAGCAAAGCGCCGATGTTTTTTTCGGCCATCAGCTTGATAGCATCGAATACTGAGGTTTCGGGGTTCACGCTCCAGACCGTTGCCGTTTTATGGTGCAGAAGCGAACTGATGGGATAGGTCGTCTTCATAGGTGTAAGGCAGTTATCTGCCTCTTACTGGAAGATTACAAGAGAAATGTTCCGTTACCGCCATCAACC
>CAINDH010000004.1 GCA_903847285.1 uncultured Verrucomicrobia subdivision 3 bacterium
ATGGAAATCGCCGGGAAGAAATTATTTTCCGGTTTCAATTTTACGTTTGAGAACGGCAAGCGCGTTGGCATCTGTGGCCGTAACGGCCTCGGGAAATCAACCTTGCTCAAGATCGTCATCGGCCAGCTCCAGCCGACGGAAGGCACGGTGAAAACCGGCCAACTCACCAAGTTCAACTACGTTGACCAAGGTCGTCTGCACATGAACGAAGAGCGCACGGTGATGGATGAAGTCGCCGACGGCACGGAGTTCGTTCAATGGGGCGATGCGAAACTTTCAGTGCGGTCATATCTGAAGCGGTTTTTGTTTTCTGACGACCGCATCCTGACGCAGGTGAAAAAACTGAGCGGCGGCGAGCGCAGCCGTTTGTTACTGGCGAAGATTTTGAAAAGCGGCGGCAACTTTCTGATTCTCGACGAGCCGACGAATGATTTGGATCTACCAACGTTGCGCGTGCTGGAAGAGGCGTTGATCGCGTTCACCGGCGTGACGTGCGTGGTAAGCCATGACCGCTATTTTCTGAACCGTGTCTGCACGGACATCCTGGCGTTCGAAGGCGACGGAAAAATTCATCACAGCGTCGGCGACTACGATTATTATCTGGAGAAGAAAGCGAAGGCTGTAGCCGCCGCCGCCCGTCAGAGCGCGGCGATTCTCGAAACGAATAAAGCAGCGCAAGCCAAAGAAGCGGCTGGCTCGAAATCTAAGTCACGCAAACTTTCTTTTAAGGAAACGCGTGAACTCGAAGGCATCGAAGCGCAGATCCATGCGGTGGAAGCTGAGGTGGTGCGTATCGAAGGCTTGTTCGCCGATCCAGAATTTTTCCGCAAAAATGCTGCCAAGGTGAACGAACTTACGGCCGAACTCGAAGCGGCGAAGGTCAAAGTCCCGCAGCTTTACGCCCGATGGGAAGAACTGGAAGCCATCAAGTCGGCTATGGAGTGATGGCTGACTAACGATCCGCAATCACCGCTAATCGCGTCTGCTGGCTGCATTGCACCGCGTGAATTTTTTGAGCAAATGACGAAGCAATGTTACGTGTTCCATTCGCTAGACAAATTTTTCGTGTGGTTCGTGTATTTCGTGGTTTATCACATCGGGGATTTTGTTATCCTGCGCGCGTGCGGTTTCAAAAAATCTCCATTATCGGTGTCGGATTGCTCGGCGGCTCTATTGGGCTGGCCGTGCGGCATCGCCGTCTGGCGGGCGAAGTCGCCGGTTTCGTGCGCCGTAAATCTAGCCTGAAGGATTGCGAGAAAGCTGGCGCGGTAGATTACGCCACGACCGATCTGCTCGCTGCCGTCTCGAATGCCGACCTCGTCATCCTCTGCACGCCGCTTGCCCAAATGCGTTCGCTCGCTCAACAATTTCTGCCTGCGCTCAAAAGTGGCGCGATTGTGACAGACGTCGGCAGCGTGAAGGCGGATGTCGTCCGCGAACTAGAATCGCTCTTCGCCAAGACTGGCGCGCATTTTATCGGCAGCCATCCGATGGCAGGCGCGGAAAAAACCGGTGTGCTCGCGGCGCGGAAAAATCTTTTTGAGAACGCCGTTTGTGTTCTAACGCCTACGAAAAAATCCAACAAGATCTCCGTCCGTAAGCTGGAGCAATTTTGGAAATCAATTGGCGCGCGTGTTATGAAGCTGGACGCCGCGCAACATGATTTGCTCGTGAGCCGTTCCAGCCATCTACCACACGTCATCGCGGCCACGCTGGCGGGGCTGGTTTTGGATCCGGCGCATCCCAAAACGCAGGTGGCGTTATGCGCCACAGGTTTTCGTGACACGACGCGCATCGCGTCTGGCTCGCCGGAGATGTGGCGGGACATTGCCGTTTCCAATCGTAAAAATCTTTCCCGTTCCGTGGATGCGTTCGTTGGCGAGTTAAAAAAATTCCAGTCTGCGCTCAAGAGTGGTGATGCTAAGGCAGTTGAAAATTTTTTCGCGACCGCCAAGCAATATCGCGACAACTGGTGCGCGAAAGTCGTTTCAATTTCGTCTGAATAATTCTCGATGCCGCTCCCCGACCTCATTGAAATCGTTCCGCTCACCGCGCCGGTGCGCGCGGAGATTACCGTGCCGGGTTCGAAGAGCATCACGAACCGCGCGTTAATTCTCGCAGCGCTCGCGGATGGCGAAGTGACGCTCAAAGGCGCGCTCTGGAGCGAGGACACGCAGATCATGGTGGAGTGCCTCACGGAACTCGGTTTTGTGGTGAATGTGGCTCAAGACCCGGATGAACTCTGCAATCGCACTATCATGGTCGTGGGGCAGGGTGGTTTGATTCCATCCGGCGGCACGGAGTCGAAGCCGCTGGAATTATTCGTTGGCAACGCCGGAACTGCCGCCCGTTTTCTCGCACCGTTTCTTTGTCTCGGCAGCGGAGTGTATCGCTTGCATGGCGTAAAACGCATGCACGAACGTCCGCAAGCGGCGTTGATGGTTGCCTTACGCGAGCTGGGCTACCGCGTGGAATCGGAGAATGGGAACGATAAGTTGCCAGTTAAGATTTTTGGCAGCGGTCCGAAGAATGGTAGATGCCGCGTTAGCATCGAAGAGAGTTCGCAGTTCGCATCAGCGCTCTTGCTTTCGGCGATAGTTGGTAGATGGGAAATTGAAACCATCGGTGAAAACGAAGACGAATCCCCCTACGTTGGGATGACTCGCGAAATAGTAAAACAATTTTCGAATGCCAAATCGGAATACTGGATTGAACCAGATGCGTCGAGCAGTAGTTATTTGAAGGGTGCTGGCTGGCTATTCCCAAAAGTGGAAGGCCTTAACCTTAGATTTCCGTCAGTTACAGTTCCGGAACCAAAATGGACCACCCAAATTGATCGCAATTTCTCGGTTTTTTTTGATGCGCCCGGAACAATCCGCCATTTGGGAGATAATTCCAAATACAAGGTTGTTATTTCCCGAAGCACTAATCTTGGCGATAGCATCATGACGGCTATCGTATTGGCGCCATTTTCAAACCAAGCTGTCCAATTCACCGAACTTGGTCGCCTGCGCGTTCAAGAATGTGAGCGCGTCGTGGCATTGCGGACGGAATTGACCAAGTGCGGCGCAAAAGTGGTTGAGGAAGGCGACGCGCTCACGGTTTATCCGGCTAACTTAGAGGAGTTGAACGGCTCAGAGATTGAGACCTACAACGACCATCGCATGGCAATGTGTTTCTCAATTCTAGGATTGAAAGTTCCCGGGATTAAAATTAAAAATCCGGCCTGCGTGAAGAAGACATTCCCAAATTTTTTCCAAAAACTCGCTGCGCAACCGCCACACGGCCTAGGAGCGGAGATTTTGGACGCGAAGTCGGGTAGAAAATTGACGCACGAAGAATTGTTGGCGGACTGAAATGAATTTGAAAAAACATCCAATTGTCATTGCGATTGACGGCACAAGCGCCAGCGGCAAGAGCACGAACTCCAAACTCGTGGCCAAGGCCCTCGGCTACGTTTATGTGGACACGGGTGCGATGTATCGCACGCTGGCTTGGTATTGCGTGGCCAAGCGCGTGGATGTGCATGATGCCAAGGCGGTGGCTGTCGCCTGTCGCAAATGGAAAACCTCGCTGGAATGCGTCGAGAAAAATCATCTGCGCGCCGCGCATCTGCTGGTGGATGGTTATTATCCGGATAAAGAAATCCGCACGGCGGAGGTCAGTTCGGCTACTTCCCTCATTGCCGCCATTCCCAAGGTTCGGGATTGGATGAAGAAAAAGCAGCGCGAGTGTATCCAGTTCGGCGACCTCGTGATGGAAGGCCGCGACATCGGCACGAATGTTTTCCCGGAAACGGACTATAAATTTTACCTCGATGCAAAATTGGAAGAACGCACGGCGCGTCGTTCCGCCGACGGTATTGAAGAAAATCTCGCCGCGCGCGACCAGCGTGACAGTCAACGCGCCGCCGCGCCGCTGATGATCGCGCTCGGAGCAAAGGTGCTGGATAATTCCAAGATGACCTCCGAACAAACGAGCGGGTGGTTGCTCGCAGAAATCCGCAAGCTGATGCCGTCGACAAAATGAACCCCGTCTATTTCATAGGCTGGGCGTTATTTCGCCTGATGTATGCGGTTTATTTCCGATGGCAACGGTTCAATCCCGAACGCGTGCCGCTGTCGGGCGGAGTTATCATCGCCTCGAATCACGCGAGCTTTCTTGACCCGCCTTTGATTGGCTCGGCACTGAATCGGCCGATGAACTATCTCGGTCGCGCCAGCTTGTTCAGCCATCCATTCGTGGGTTGGTTGTTCCGGCAATGGAATTCCATTCCCGTGGACCGCGATGGCGGCGGCGCGGCGGGCTTAAAGGCGATACTAGAACGCCTCCTTGCCGGCGGTGCGATTATCTTATTTCCCGAAGGCACGCGGACTAAGGATGGCAAGTTACAGCCAGCCCGTTCGGGGATTGGCCTCACCGTGATCAAGTCGAACGCGCCAGTCGTGCCGGTGCGCGTGTTTGGAACTTTCGAGTGCTACAACCAGAAATGGAAATTCCACATGCCCATCCGCCTCGCCGTCAAATACGGCCAGCCGATGAAGTTTGAAGCGTTGCGCGCCGAGGCGAAGACCTGCACCAAGCCGAGGCTCAAGGAAATCTATCAACAGGTTGCGGATGAAATCATGGCGGAGATCGCCAAGCTGGAGCGGAGAGCGGATTAAAAGCCTGTCCGCAGATTTCACAGATTAACGCAGATTTGATTTCTAACTTTTCACTTTGCGAAAATCAGCGCAGCCTGCGGATAGCCTTCATTTCAAATCCCCAAATCCGAAAGCGTCTTGCTGATGCTGCTGACGACTTGCACGAGCTTGGGATGCGATTGCTCAAAACCTTCGACGGACGAAAGCAAACCTTGATTGGAAAGCTCGCGCAACTGCGCGTTCGGCTCGGTGCGAGTGGCTTCGTGGGTGGAGAGCTTGGCAAAATTCGCGATGCTGTCGGCCTGTTCGCCGTGGGTCTTGGAAAGTGAGCCGACTTCGGACTTCAGTTTACCTAGCAATTCCAGCAGTTCGCGCTTGTGTTCGCCATTGACGGATTCTGCGCCGCTGACTTTTGCCTCAATCTCACTGATGGTTTTTTCAATCATGCCTCAACTTACTCCGAAGCCTGATTCCAGCAAACAAAATCACCAGCGTCCGACTTTCGGCAGCAACGGCTGGACATAGCTCCAGATTTCCGCGCAGACGACATCGAAGGCTTGGTTGCCGTTGATGAATTTTACGCGCTGCGGCTCGCCCGCGACGACCGCCTCGAAGCCTTTGGCCACACGTTCAAAAAATTTCCGATCTGCTTCCTCTATACGGTCGCGCACAAAGGGCAGGGTGGCCTGACGCGAACGCAGCCGTTCCTCGCTCACTTCCGGCGGGACGTGCAGGAACAACGTGAGCTTCGGACGCGTGTCGCCCACGGCAAAATCAATGACCGATTTGACGTGCGTCAAATCCAGTTCGCGGCCGTAGCCTTGATACGCCGTGGTGGAATCGTAGAAACGGTCGCACAAAATAATTTCCCCGACGGACAGTGCGGGGCGGATAATTTCGCGGACAAGTTGCGCGCGGCTGGCATTCATCAGGAGCAGTTCGGCCTCGCTGGTCATCGCGACATTTTGCAAGCTGTGCTTGAGCGTGTGACGAATCTCCTCGCCGATGGGCGTGCCGCCAGGCTCGCGCAATACGCGCACGCGCTGGCCGAGCGCGGTGAGGCGTTCGGCGAGCAACTTAATCTGCGTGGACTTGCCGCAGCCTTCCGAGCCTTCAAATGAGATGAACAGACCTTTGCTCACAATTTTTTAAGTTTGATTCCCTTGGGCGTGTCTTCAATGACCCAACCTTTGGATTTTAATTCATCGCGGATGGCGTCGCTGCGTTTGAAATCACGCGCCTGTTTTGCCGCCGTGCGTTCGTTGGCGAGGGCGAGAATTTCTGCGGGAACTTCTGCTTCCGCTTTCACGCCAATTCCGAGAACTGAATCAGTTTGCTCCCATGCCATCAACGCGGCCGCGGCGCTGTTTGCATCCAAAGAATTTGCTGCGATGCGCTTGTTGGTTTCCGTGACCCACTGAAACACTTCGCCCCATGCGGCGGAGATGTTCAAGTCATCGGCAAGCGCGGCGGAGAATTGTTCCACCAGTTTTGACTCAGGTGGTGCAGAAGTGCTGCCTGCGATTTCCCGCAGTTTGCTGACGCATTCATCAATTCGTCCTAAAGCCGTCTTCGCTCCGTTCAAACCATCGAGCGTGAAGTTAAACGTCTCGCGGTAATGCGCGGTGAGCAGCAGATAACGCACTTCGCGGCCGGTGAAACCTTTCGCGACCAAATCACGCAACGTAAAATAATTTCCCAGCGACTTGCTCATCTTCTTGCCTTCGACAAGCAGATGCGCGCCGTGCAGCCAGAATTTTACGAACGGTTTTCCCGTCGCGCCTTCGCTCTGGGCGATTTCGTCCTCATGATGCGGGAATTTCAAATCCTCACCACCGAGGTGGAGGTCGAAGGTTTCGCCGAGCGCCTTGATGCTCATGGCGCTGCACTCGATGTGCCAGCCGGGACGGCCTTTGCCCCACGGACTGTCCCACGTTACGTCGCCGTCTTCTGGCACAAAAGCCTTCCACAATGCGAAGTCTGCAACGGATTCTTTTTCGTATTCGTCCGAGGCGACGCGCTCGCCGGCACGCATCTCGTCCAAATTAAGTTTTAGCAACTGGCCGTAGTGGCAGCCGCATCCACGATATTTTTCGATGGAAAAATAGACCGAGCCATCCGCCGCCTTGTAAGCCACGCCGCGCGCGACGAGCTTTTCGATGAGCGCGATGATTTCGGGAATATGTTCCGTGGCGCGCGGCTTCTGATGCGGTTCGCGGCAGCCAAGAGCTTTTAGGTCGTCGAGAAAGGCGGTTTCAAATTTGCCGGTGAACTCGCGGAGCGTAGTTTTATTTTCCCGGACGCGCTTGATGATCTTGTCCTCCACATCGGTGATGTTCATGACGTGCTTCACTTCGTAGCCGGAAAATTCCAGCGTGCGGCGGACAAGGTCGGCGAAGACGAATGTGCGCCAGTTGCCGATGTGCGCGAAGTCATAGACCGTGGGTCCGCAGCAATACATCCCGACTTTTTTCTTTTGCGGGTCAAGCGGGGCGAACTCCTGCACGGAGCGCGACAGTGTGTTGAACAGTTTCAAGGCCATTTACGGACGCGCAAATTAAACTGCGCGGCGCGAAAGCAAAAGTGAATTCAGCGGGACGAAATCAGTGGACTTCAGCCATTGCTAAAATTAAAGTCGAGCCACCCACCCGGCTGTTCGCGGGAAACAACAACCCGAAATCAAAAGTTTTATGGAACTCAAAGTCGTCTGCCAGTGCGGCCAGAAATTTGCCTTCGATGTGGAACCCGTCGGCGGGCGGATGCCGTTCACGGTGAACTGCCCTGTTTGCAATGCTGATGGCACGGCGGCAGCCAACCAATTGCTCGCAGAAAAATTCCGTTTCGTTCCGCCGCCGCCTGTCGCGGTTGCGCCTGCGCCATTTACTGCCAGCGCGTCCGAAATAACGCCTTCGCCGGCGGTTGCGCCATCCCCAGTTGGCTTGCGGATCAATCGCACGGAACATTCTGCTCCAGCAACTACAGCTCAACCGCCATCGGTTGCATCAACCACGAGCGGCAATGCCGCGCCGCCAGCTATCGCTGCGCTAAAACCATTGTCCACCGATAAAAAATCAAAGCCAAAAGTTGACGGCGAGTTTAGTTTGGTGCGTGGAATTCTAGGCGGGCTGGCTGGTTCGCTGGTCGGCTGCGGGCTGCTGTTTGGTTTCTGGCTGTGGGCGCATTTTCGTTTTCCGCTGATGGGCATTGCGGTCGGGGCGGCGGCAGGTTACGGCGCGCGCGTTGGCTGGCACGTGGGACGGACACGACTCTGGGTATAATCACGGCAGTCATTGCGGGCGCATCGGTTACCGGAACGTTTGTGGTGATGTATGGCGGCTTTGCCTTGTTCAACATCGTCTCGATTGTTTTCTGCGCAGGCGTGGCTTACCGGGCTTCGTCAGAGTAATTATTTTTCCACCGACGCGTCTGCTTTCGGTTTCATTTTCCTTATCCGTTCGATGAAAAGGTAAAAAACCCCCGGGCCGAAGCAGAGGAGCATCACGGAAATTACCGTGGCGATGCCCCAGAACGTTCCCATCGGAGCACAGCAATCTTCGCGGCGGCGCACGATGACGTGGCTGGGCACCGCGATGATGAGTTCCAAAATACTTCCGCGCAGCAACCAGCGCGTAAGGCGTTTCACGAGCGCATCAGGTTCGTCGTTTTTCGTTGCCCGCCGAAAAATGATTCCCCAGATGATCCAGAAAATGATAACCGTGCCGATCATCGTGAAGACCACGCTGTTACCTGTATTCTTGGGCTGGTTGGCGTCGTGCATGAATAGCCGCGTTACGTCAAAGTATTCAAACGCACTTTCCGTGAAGAGGGCGCAGAGGGTGGAAAAAATTCCAGCGAAGAGCAGGTTCGCCAGAAAGAATGTGGTGACGATGACCGGCAGTTTTAGCGGGCGTCGCGCAGGTAGTCGTCGCTCGGCGATGTTGATGGGCAACAGTAGCAAGAGCATTTGTCCGGTGGCGAGAACGGCGAGCCAGAGCCAGTAGCCCCACTGCGTAAACATCTTTGCCGCATCGGCTAGGTTGACACTATCGCTCTTCAATCCCCAGCCACCAAAGGCGACAAGGATGACTGGTAGCGTAAGCAGAATCAGCGCGAGTGCGTAGAGTAAGACGGTGAGGATGGCCCAGCGTTTCATGGTGCGAGTGTGTTCCCAAGTTCAACGCCGCGCCAGCCCATTCGTTGCGGAAAATTATTTGATGATGGCCGTGAGGTTGCGGTTCTTGAACTTCACCACATCCAGTCCGCGCACGGAAATATGCAGGCCGTTCGTGTCCGATAACTTTTCCAACGATTCCGTTGGCACTACGAGAATGAGCGGAGATGAATTCGTGAGAAAATCTTCAGCCTGTTTCACTTCACCGAGTGTGAGGTAATTGGTTGTCACCGCGCGGAACTTCCAGACGAGGCTCGGCTCGATGAAGCCGAAGCAGCCGATTTTAGTTTCCGGCTTCACATAGGACTTGGTCGCGTTCCAAAGTGTGTGCGAAAGGAAGTGGCCGCGCGCAAAACCGAAGCCGCCAACTGTGACGGCAAGAATCACAACAATCATCGAAGTCAGCCGCCGCATGAACCAAGTGGAGATTTTAACCTCGCCTGAAATTTGTCGCGCCAGCCAAAGCGCGATGAACGGAAACGCAGGCATCGTGTAATGGGGTAACTTGGTTTTCACGAGCGAGAACACGGCAAAGATGATGAGCGTGTTCACCAGTAGAAACCAGCCGAGGTCATCGCGCTTGCGTTCCGGCCACCAATTTTTTAATGCGCCCGGCACACGGAGTGACCACGGAAATAAACTCCCGAAGAACGTCAGGAAATACAGCGGCAGCAGCGCGAGAAATTGCAACGTGCCCGCCGCGCCGTGCCCGTCAATTGCGCTCAAGCTGCGGTTGATGACGTGTTCGCCCATGCCGACGGACCAGAATTTCCCACCCGTCTGCGCGAGCGCCGGACCGCCCCACAATGCGACGAGCGCCACGGCGATGCACAGGCCGACGACCGTTTCATTCAGCGGCAGCCTGAAGGAATCTTTGCGAAAGGCGCGGCCTAAAACCATTCCGCCAAGCGGCAGCCAGGCGACCGGGCCCTTCGCCAGAAAACCGAACGCGAGTGCGAGATAAAAAATCCACCACCACATTTTGCGCGCTCGGTTTTCTGGGCGGGTCAGTTCCCAGCCGCTCCACGCGGCGAGCGTGCAGAAAAAAATCATCGCCATGTCTGCCGTGGCTACGCGCCCGATGACCACGGCAACGTGCAGCGCGGTGAGGAACATCGTTCCTGCAATCAGCGCTGTTTGATTGTTGGAACGTTTCTTCGCCCAGCGTGCGAGCAGTAGTGCGGTGCCGATGCAAAACAGCGCGGATGGCAGGCGTGCGGCAAATTCATTCACGCCCAAAACTTTGTAGCTGGCAATCTGACACCAGTAGATGAGGATGGGTTTGTCGAAGCGCCAGCCGCCGTTGAACCAAGGCACGACGTAGTCGCCACGCTGGATCATCTCGCGCGAGGCTTCGGCAAAGCGTGCCTCGTCGCGGTCGGTCAGCGGGAGGATGGCGTTGCCAGCGAGCAGCAGCACGAGGCCGAGAAACAGAATCGTGCGCTGCGGCTTGGCGGCGAGTTTGTCGAACCATGATGACATCGCGCGCAGTCTAGGGCGTGCGATGGAAGGCGGCAAAGGGTTTCTGCCAGAGCGTGGTGGGCTGGCTTGCGCTGCGCGCCAGCCGTCGCCGAGCGAAGCGTCAGGCGACGGAATCTTCGCTAGCCACGAAATTACCGGGCCTCAAAGTGCCTGCTTCGCAGGCAAACAGGGTCGCAGCGCGACCCTGTCCACCAGTCACAAGGTCTGGCACGATTTGAATTTTTATTTCTAGCCGCTACGCCTATCTTCCTCGTGTGCGTGCGCGACCGAAATCATCTTTGAACTTCTGGCTCTGGCTGCTGGCTGGTGTTGCTGTTGTTGTGGGCGCGTTCTTTCTGGATGACCGCGTGAGCCCAGCGCTGGATGTGACGAAAAATCCTTCCCTAAACAATTTCGCTTGGTGGTGTTCCAAGCTTGGCGAAGGTCAAATCGTGGGTGGCGTAGGAATTCTTTTTGCCGGGATTTATTTTTTCTTGAACCGTCCGCGTGTGGCGGCGGAGATTTTCTTCGTGGCTGGTGCCTCGCTGCTCATCGGTTTGACGGGGACGATTCTTCGCGTGCTGGTTGGCAGAACACGACCGGGAATCCATGGGCCGGATGGCGTGCCGCCGGGATTTTACGGCGTGTGGCATGACGGGCATTGGATCATCGGCAAGGCCGCGTTCAGCGCGTTTCCGTCCGGTCATGCGTCCGTGGCGGTGGGATTGGCGGCGGCGGCGTGGCTGGTGCATCGCGGCTGGGGAATGGTCGCGGTGATTTATGCGCTGGCGGTGATGTGGTCGCGCGTCGCGTTGCAATGGCATCACTTCTCCGACGTGCTGGCCTCGGCGGTGCTGGCGATTCCGCTGGCGGTGCTGCTGAAAAAATTTCTCGCAACGTCAGTGGAATTTCAATTCAACAACTTTTATCGGGCGTGGAAGAAGAAAGTCGTGAATTAAACCCTCCTAGTCGAAACCGGCAGCCTAGCAAGGCTGCGCCTAATGCTGCCAAAGCAATTTCCCCCGGTTCGGGAACGGGAATGATGTTCTGGGTTCCAGCAAAGATTCCAGCGCCTCCGTATTCCATGGCACTGTCAAGTAATTGAATAACACCAAAATTGTTCACTAACTTTGCCCAGCCAAAAACCGCCGGATTATAAATCCCTGTGTAGTAACTTGTGTTATTCCCGTTGATATTTGTAATCGCAAAAGGATTATAGCCGGTATACAACGCTAAATAGAAAGGCACTCCATTTGGGAAAATATTTGTAGGGGTGCTCCCTAGTTCGATCCAGCTTTGAGATAAGATGGGATCTAAGCTAATTGCTGCATTTGAATTCACTCGGAAAACCCGAACTCCTTCATCAACAATAACTCCGAAGGAGAATGTATTTGAGTATGATAATGCAGGAGTCGTTTTACCTACCGGATTTAAGAAAAAACCGGTGTAATCTACAAAACTTGCATTGGTTGAATTTTGCCGGACGTCAATTTCGTATCCGACTCCTCCCCAAAAACCAACATTGATGACCCCGGCCGGAAGAATATACCCTTGCGCATAAAGTCGGAAAATGGGAATGAGCAAAACAATGATGCTAACTAAAATTTTCATTGTGCGGTCATCTCAACACTGGTCTCCACTCTGTTCAAGACAATTATATGCTCAAGTTCCAAATAACCGGTCGCCTGCATCGCCAAGGCCGGGGATGATGTAGCCGCGTTCGTTCAGTTTCTTGTCCACGGCGGCGACGTAGATGGGCACGCGCGGATGAGATTTCTGCACGGTGCGGATGCCTTCGGGCGCGGCGACGAGGTTCACGACGCGGATGTGTTTCGCGCCTTGCTCTTTCAGCAAATCAATCGCGGCCACGGTGCTGCCGCCGGTCGCGAGCATCGGGTCAATGAGGAGGACTTCAAAACGTTCGAGATTTTTCGGCAGGCTTTTGTGATAGAACATCGCGCGTAGCGTGGTTTCCTCGCGCTTCAAGCCGATGAAGCCGACGCGGGCGTGCGGGATGAGTTCGAGAATCGCATCCAACATTCCGAGGCCGGCGCGCAGAACGGGGACAAGCGCGACTTCGCGTTCGAGCTGGAAGCCGGGGCAGGGGGCGAGCGGTGTTTGCACGGAAACTTTTTTCACGGCGAACGTGCGCGTGGCTTCGTAGATCATCAGCGCGGCGATTTCACCGAGCAAGCGGCGGAATTCCTGGGAGTCGGTCCGCTTGTCGCGAAGGCGGGCAAGGTTGTGCTGGACGAGCGGGTGCGAGATGACAGTGACGTTTTTCATAGTTATTTATTTGTTGGTAGCGGTTTTCGCGCTGCGAAAACCCCGCCGGTGAGCGC
>CAINDH010000005.1 GCA_903847285.1 uncultured Verrucomicrobia subdivision 3 bacterium
TTCCAGGGCCGGCGCGTCATCGTGGATGACAACCTGCCGACGCGCGCGGGCACGACGGATGGCGTGGTTTACACGAGCTACCTGTTCGGACCCGGTGCGTTCGCGCGCGGTGTCGCGCCACTGGAATCCGCGCCGCTGCAAGGTGGCCAGGGGACCGAGGGCGTGGAGATCGCCCGCGTGCCGCTGGACAGCGATACTGTCTTAATCAACAGACGTCGTTACATCCTTCATCCGCGCGGCGTGAAGTTCAACAGCGCCGCCGTGGCCGGTGATACGCCGACCAACGCGGAGTTGGAGAACGGTGCGAACTGGACGCGCGTTTTTGAAAACAAAAACGTCCGCATGGTCGCCATCGACCACAATTGAGTGCGGAACACGGAGTGCGGAGTGCGGAATCAAAACCGCGCTCCGCCTCTTCTTCAAAATTATGAATGAACTTTTACCCATTATCCGCCGGAAGCGGCGTCCGCTCATCGAGGAGGAGTCCGAGCCGGACGGGCCATCGTTGGTGACATCCGTGCCGCTGTCACCGCCAGTCACGGCGGAGTCAGCGCAAGTTGAAGTTCTGGAAATAACACCGGTTGCACCGGCTGAAATTGTTGCGTCGGATCCCTTGCCGGATCAGCCGCAACCGAAGCGCAAAAAGAAAAATGCTGACACAACCAGCCATTAACCGGCGCGGCTTCCTCGCACTCTGGGCACAGGACCGCCGCCGCAAACGTATGCGTGGCGCATTGCCTACTCTGCTGCCCGCGCCGGTGTTGTGGGCGGAATATCCCGGCGTGCTGAAGTGGACTTGGAATCTCGCCAATCCCTACAAGTGGAACGTGTGGATGAGCCTGGACAATCAAGCGACGTGGATGCTCGTTGGCGATTATTGGGGTTACGGCGATGCGCGGCAGTTCGCGCCGGATGGCGGCGGCGAACATTATTACATCGTGGGCGTGGATGAGGTCGGTCGCGAGATCACCGAGCACAGCAACATCATCCGGCCCGATGACACGGTTTTTTATTTCAATTTCGAGCAAGGCATCGTCACGCATTTTCCATTCAACGAAACGAGCGGCAACCGCACCGGTTTATGGACACCGTTTCAATTGGAGCCGCTGGGCGGTTCGGTCGGCAGTGCACAAGGTTTCTTTGGCAACGCGGTGGCCTTCGATGGCGGTGGCGGTTATCTCGCGAGCACAGACGACACGGATATGTTCATGGCCAGCCCAGATGGTTTGGCCGTGGCGCTGTGGCTGAATTTTTCCAGCGTCGCTGATCCGTATTCGCAAACTTACGTCGCAAGCCTCTGGAACGATACGGAATGGCCTTCGGGAAGTTTGTGGCACTTGATGGTGTTGCCCGGAGAAAATTGGGTTGGCGCGGAAGTGCTAGGGGACACTTTTGGTTTCAACGGTTTGTCCGGCAACGTGGATTGCAGCGGTTGGGTGCATGTCTGCCTAGTGTTCGAGCCGTCGCTGAATCTTTGGACGCTTTATGGCAATGGCACGGTGATGGGGACGGTGGAATGCGATGGCCGCGTGGCGGTCGGCAAACTTGGCGTCGGCGCCCACACCAACCCAATCACGTCGCCGCCGGATTATTTCGTGGATGAACTGACCATCTGGGGCCGGTCGTTGTCCGCATTGGAAGTGAGTGCCCTCTACAACAACGGCAGCGGTTATCCCCACGAATGGTTTTAACCGTCGCCACAACCTGAAATAAAAAATTATGAACGCAATTAATGTGGTTCCGAAAACGGTGGTGGTCGTCCCGGCGCGCACGACGGAAGTGGCAGCGATCACCTGGCGCACACTCGATGACAGTTTTAGTCGTCGGCTGCGCATTCAAGTGAACAGTTCCATCAGCATCACCGTGGAGGGTGCGGATTATGACGCGCTCGGCCAATGGACGGACGAGACGGTAAAACAAATCATCCTGACGCGGCTGCAACTGGTTGAGGCAACCCCGGCATAATTTATGTCGCTCACGCTCATCAAAGAGACCGGAGCTGGTCTGGCGAATGCGAATGCTTACGCGAACGTCGCGGATGGTGATGCGTATCACGACGGGCATTTGTATGCCTCGGCGTGGACGGCGGCGAGCGCGGACAACAAGGCCGTGGCGCTCGTGATGGCGACGCGGCTGATTGACGTTGAATACCAATTCGGCGGCGTGCAAACGACGGATGTGCAGGCGCTGGCGTGGCCGCGCTACCGCTGTCCCGATCCAGATCGCGATGCGACGATGGGCGTTGGTCTGTTGCTGACTTCGGAAAACTGGGTGCCGGAAAATCTTGTGCCGAAACCGGTCGTGCAGGCGGCTTGCGAGTTGGCGCGGGAACTTTTGATTGCCGATCGCACCACCGCGCCCGCCGGTGAAGGATTGAAGTATTACAACGATGCCGGCAAACAGACCGGCTACGACAAGACCGACACGCGGCCGGTCATTTCCAAACTTGTCCAGGCGATGCTGGCGAAATACGGCAGCCCCATCAGCGCCAAGAGCGGAGCCGTGAAACTCATCCGTGTATGACACCCAACGAAGTAATCAACGCAGTGGATCACGCCGCCGGAATGAATGACCGCTGGTTGTTCCTCGCCGCCTTTTGCCTGCTGCTCATCGGCGGCGGGGTGGTGATTTACTGGCTCGTGCGCCAGCTCCAATCCGTGATTGAAGACCACAAGGAACTGCGCAACGAACATCACGCCGCGCTGGCGCAAATCATCGACAAACAAAACGAGACGGCGCTGAAGCTCGCCGTGTGCATTGATCACAACACTGCCGCGCTCAATGACTGCGCGTTTGAGCTGCGGCGTTTTCAGGAAGGGGCGAGCCGGTGACAGCGTCACTGGCAACCACGCATTAAAATTTATGAAAAAATATGCTGCTGTTTATTTGGGAACCCGCTGGGGACAGGATTACCCGTGGGGGATTACGGTTGAGGCCGATGGCAA
>CAINDH010000006.1 GCA_903847285.1 uncultured Verrucomicrobia subdivision 3 bacterium
AATCGCTGTTGAAAAAAAACGGCTTCACCCTTCAGGATTGCACGGGCGTTGCCCTGTCACTTCCATTTTTGACGGACCAAAAACGTTCGCGCGTGCTGGGCGAATTTGGAAAATTTCCCGGTGCGACAAAAATTGATTTTGCTGCGTGGAGCCATCCTCGGCTGGGACTGGGCATGGTGTTGGAAAATGATTTGCGCATGGCATTACTGGGTGAATGGACGACTGGAGCCGCACACGGCAAATCGGATGTGTTGATGCTAGCGCCCGGCACCGGCATTGGTTGCGCGGTGATTTCCGGCGGCCAGCTTTTCCGCGGTGCACATAATCGCGCAGCCACAATTTTTGGCCACAGCACGATTGACTACGACGGAGTCACCGGACGCTGCGGCAACCTTGGTTGCGCCGAAGATCTGGCTTCGACCGCCACGCTGGCAAAGCTGGCAAGGGCGCGTCCTGAATTTATCGACAGCAAACTGACGCGTATCGAAAAGATTGATTACGCCACCATTTTTGCGCTGGCAAGTGAAGGCGACGCTTGTTCCCAAGTTCTGCTGGAACAAAGTCTCAAAGTTTGGGCGACAGTCGTCCAAAATGCCGTCCTAGCGTATGACCCCGAAATCGTAGTGCTCGGCGGCGGCGTGTTGCGCAGTCGCGACCTCATCCTGCCCGCGATTGAAAAACATCTCCGCCAGCACATGCCCGGTCTACCGTTGCAAATCCAGATTGTGGCCGCCTCGTTGGGCGACGACGCAGCGCTCATCGGTGGCGAATGGCTGTTCAAGCAATCGCATGGGAATCAGTATCAATGAGAACCCCCAACTATGATAAATTTCCCTACGTCCCGGTTCCCAATGGCGAACACGGTTGCGTGGAAGGTTGGGTCAACATTGCAAATCGCTTGCGCAAGGCCATCGCTCAACGCGCCGCAAACAAAACCGTGCTCGTCGTGGAGTGCTACACAGGCGTGAACGAAACCTCCGTCCTGCACGAATTGCAATCGCGTCTGGAACCGGCGCTGACGATTCACGCGGCAGGCTCGCTGCATGCGCCGACAGCAATTGATGAATTGGTAAAACCATTCCTGGGTGGCGACGATCCGGTTTTTGGATTTCTCTGCGGTCTTACGCTGCCGCAATTTTTCAACGCAAAAAAATTGGAACAATTTCGCGCACAAGCCGAAACAATCACGCAGGGTTTGGTATTGATTGTCGGCTGCGGTGCGAGTTTGATTGCAGAGGCGGACATTCTCGTTTATGCCGACCTCGCTCGTTGGGAAGGTCAACTTCGTTATCGGCGCAATGAGGCCAGCAATCTTGGCGTCAAAAACCATACGCTCGCCGCCAGCCTTCAATATAAGCGCGCCTTTTTTGTGGACTGGCGTGTTTGCGACCGCTGGAAACGTCCGCTTATCGCGAAATGGGATTTTGTTCTAGATACCAACAACCCACACGAGCCGAAGCTGGCCGGAGGCGAGGCCGTTCGGCGCGGCTTGCGCCACGCTGTCACGCGGCCGTTTCGGGTCGTGCCTTTCTTTGATCCGGCGCCGTGGGGCGGCCAATGGATGAAAGAAGTTTGCGACCTTGATCGTAGTGCAAAAAATTACGGCTGGTGCTTCGATTGTGTGCCGGAAGAAAACAGCCTGCTGCTCGGCTTCGGCGATTTACGTTTGGAGCTTCCGTCACTCGATTTGGTATTTGACCAGCCGCGCGCCTTGCTTGGCGAAGCCGTTCATGCGCGTTTTGGCGATGAATTTCCGATTCGTTTTGATTTTCTCGACACGATGGGCGCGGTAATCTGTCCTTCCAGGTTCATCCGCTCACGGAATACATCCAGAAAAATTTCGGGATGCACTACACGCAGGACGAAAGCTACTACCTCCTCGATGCGCGACCTGGTGCAAGTGTTTATCTGGGACTGAAAGGCCGCTTGAATCCGGCGGACATGGTTCGCGATTTAAAGCGGTCGCAAACTGGCGCGGCTCCGTTTCCGACGGAGAAATATGCCAATCAATTTCCCGCAAAAAAACACGACCATTTTTTGATTCCCTCCGGCACAGTGCATTGCAGCGGCGCGGAATCCATGGTGCTGGAAATCAGCGCGACACCTTACATTTTCACCTTCAAGATGTGGGATTGGAGCCGACTGGGACTTGACGGAAAACCGCGCCCGATTCACCTCGAACACGGCATCGCCAATATTCAGTGGGATCGCACGACCTCATGGACACAGCGCAATCTGGTTAATTGTTTTCAGCCGGTGGCCAGCGGCGACGGCTGGCGCGAAGAACGCACCGGCTTGCACGAACGCGAATTTATCGAGACGCGCCGGCACTGGTTCACCAAAACCGTTCCTCACGATACAGGTGGCGGCGTCAACGTCATCAACCTTGTCGAAGGCGAGGAGGCATTGGTGGAAAGTCCGACGGGCGCTTTCGAGCCATTCGTGATTCACTACGCGGAGACATTTATAATCCCGGCAGCCGTTGGCCGCTATTCCCTTCGTCCTCACGGCATTGCTAATGGACGTGAATGCGCCACTGTGAAGGCTTTTGTCCGCACATGATTACCGCCTGAAAAATCAAGACTCAGATCAAACCAATGCCACAAATAAAATGATAACCAAAGATACTCCGTGCCGGAGAAGCAACCAAAAACCTAAAAATTAACCTCCTTATTTCGTATGAAAAAATACAACCAAGATAGATTCCCATTCGTTCTGGTTCCCGGTGGCGAGGTCATTTGCGCTCAAGCTTGGGCCGCATTCGCCATGCGTTGGCGTCATGGCCTTCTCCTCACCGCCCTGCTGTTGGCTCCGCTGATCGGGTTACATGCAGTGGAAATCGCCGGAGTTCCATCGCTCGACGAAATGGCCGGGGACTGGTTGCGGATGGAGGATGTGGCCAATCCGCCGGATGTCCACAACTTCAACCAGATGTTGATCGTCGGACGCGACCTGACTTCGTTTTATTGCAACCCGGGCGGATTGTTTACGCACACCAAGGATCCGGCGATTCAATGGAACACAGGTTACCCGTTGGTCAAAATCGCTTTTGGCGGAACTGAATTTCCGGCAGTGGAAACCCGCTGGTATGCCTACCGGGCATTGCGGCGCAACCCCGATTGCAACGGCATCGCCGTAGAGACCGACACCCGCATGATCAACGAACAACGCGGCGCGCTGTGCCGCATCACGGCTACGAACACCACTGCGAAACTTTTGAAAACTACTGTCACCCTGCATGTGCCGGGCGTTTTGCAGGCGGACGGTGTCGGCGTAGTCAACCGCACCCAGCGTGCGAATTATATTTCGGTCGCGCGCCCGGCGCTCAAACCGGATTCGGTGACAACGGAGACAAATGGTGTCTGTTGGAACTGGGTTGTTGAGTTGCGGCCGGGCGGGAAAGTGACGTTGGGATATGTGGCCGGTGATGAAAAAGCATCTTTAGCGGCGCAAACGGACGCGCACGTAGCCGACTGGGCCGCGCACTTTGACGCCATGATGGACGAATGCAAATCGGTCTGGGAGCAACGCTGGGCGGACGCCTTTACACCTGGCAACAAACATTTCTCCGGCAATTTGCCGGTGCTGAAAACCTCCAATGCGGCCTTGGCGCGAAATTATTACATGGGCGCGCTAACGATGTTGATTTTGGAGCGGACACAGTTTCCGGTGTCGCCGCGCTCCTTCATCACCAGCGGCGAACGCAGCGATGGCATTCAGTATTATTGGGACGCCTCGATGCAGGCCACCGCGTGGGCATTGCTGGAACCGGCAGGAATGAAAGCCACCTTGCGCCGCTGGTTGGTGCAAAACGCTCGCAGCGGTGCCCACACGTCTGTTACCGCGCCCCGCGGCTTCGATACGAATCACTACGACATCATCACAGGCTATGCCTTCAACGCTTGCACCATTTTCAAAACGGCAGATGAATATCTGCGCGTGACCGGCGACCGCGCGTTTCTCGACGAGAAGCTGGAGGATGGCAAAACGGTTTTGGCGCGCATGGACGACTTCGCATCCGACTGGGAGACCTTGCCCAAAGGTCCGCATGGTTTGGTGGATTATGGCAAAAACGGCGATCTGCTCGAATGCGCGCCCGCCTACATCAACTGTGTGCCGTCGCTCAATGCGCAGGCTGTCTGGATGATGCGCCGGGCCGCACAGTGGCACGCACTGCATGGCGAAACCGACCGCGCAAAGGAACTCGAAGCGAAGGCTGCGGCATTCTTACCGGCGGTGCTCAGTCTCTACAAAAATGGCGTGGGCGTGTGGAACGCATATCACATGGACGGCACGCTTGTGGAACTGCGGCACTGCGTGGATTTCATTTATATTGCCAATGCTCTGGAAAACGACCTGACCCCCGTGCAAAAATCCGAGATGAACGCCTTCGTCAAACGCGAGCTGTTCATGCGCGACTGGATGCGTGCAATGAGCCAGCAGGACGCTTCGGCCGATCATTCAACGCGACCTGATCACAGCCCGACCGGTGCGTATGACGGGTGGATTCCGTTGACCGTTGGCGCGATGTGGCGGTTGGATGATCCGAAGGCTGCTTTCGACTTCTACCGTCGCACGGCAATTGTAACCAAGGAAGGCCCCTTTGCTCAAGCGCGGGAATTTTACGGCCCAAATAAAAAAGAATTTGATGCTCCCGTCCGCGTCGCCCTGCGTGGGGGCTGCATGAAGGAATGCATCAGCGGTGCTGCCTTCGCAGATGTCGTGATCAACACTTTCTTTGGCTTCAGTCCGTCAGCGGACGGCAGCACGTTGGTCTGCGATCCGCAGACGGCGCGGCCATTTGAGGGCACGCTCACAGGAATTCGATATGGCGGGAAGCTTCGGCAATTCATTGCAACCTCGCATGGAGTCCAAGTTTCAAAAAATCCATAAGCTAGAAAAAACATTAGGATTCGTTTTCTGTTCACGCTGACCAACGGTCGGTAGTTCTGACAGCCTACATTGTCATGCTAAGAAATAATTTTCATGAAACAAAACTGGCGACACAAATGTTATCTCCTTCAATTCTCATAGTTGGCGTCCTCAGCACTGCACCATTTTTGGCCGTCCGTCCGGCTGCCGGTGCGGATGAAGCCATCACTAATGAGCAACCCAAGACCGCCTATCTGGCCGCCTATTTCACAGAAAAAAAGGGGCGCAACGGCCAGGAGGACAGCGAGCTTTACTACGCCATCGCACGTGACGGTTTTCGC
>CAINDH010000007.1 GCA_903847285.1 uncultured Verrucomicrobia subdivision 3 bacterium
ACGACGACGTTGGAATCCGGCTGCGTGGCGAGCACGATAGAGTAATTGGTGGTGCCACCCTCAATCACCGTGAACGGATTGGGAACGGTATAAAGAATTGCCGGATTATCGATGTCGATATTGATGAGCGAAACATCCGAAGGATTGATACCGTTGTAGTGCGTGTCCGCGCTGGTCGCAGCGGCAGTGATGATTTTATAAGCCTTGTTGCCATCTTTGCGGAAATCGGCCACTCCGGTGACGGTCACGGTTTGCGGCACGTTCCAGTTGGTGGTGTTGAATGTCAGCGAAGAAACTCCGGGCAAACCTTCCGTCACCGTGTCCGAGGAAAGTCCGATGGCCACATCCGCCGAGGGCGCGCGGTTGAGAAACACGGAGAACTGCGCTGTGCCACCGGCTTCCGTCGTGGTCAATCCATTCGTCGGAGTGACGGTGATGCCGTAGGTTTCGTCATCCACGTTGATGACGGAAACGTCATCGGGATTCAATCCATCGTAGCGCAGGTCGCCGCTGGTAATCGCGGCGAGCACAATCGTGTAGGCTTTGTTTCCATCCGCCACCGCGTCGTCCACACCAGTGACGGTGACGGGCTGCGGAATGTTCCAGTTGGTCGCATTGAACGTGAGCGAGTTGGTCGAGATGATTCCTTCCGAGGTATTGCTGGAAGACAAATTAATAACCACATCATTGGTCGGTGCGAGATCAAGCTGAACGTTAAACGTTGCGGCCAGACCAAACTCAGCCGTATAAAGCGTGTTCGTCGGCGAAACGGTGACGCCCGGCGTCGCAGCGGGAATATAAACGAACGAGCAGACGGGTTCGTTCGTGCAGGCTTCGAGGAGCGGTGGGAAAGCGCCCACGTCACGATTTTCAATGATCCAACTGTTCCCGTCTTTTTCGTAGCTGACAGTGTTGTCAAAGTTGAACGTCTTGCCGCCTTCAGACGAAACCACCAGCACACCCTGATCCGGCGAGCCGCCGGGAATGGTGAGGCGATAGCGGCCAGCATCTAGATTTGTGCCGACAAACATGGTGGACACCGTGAACGCCGGCGTATTGCCGCTGTATATCAGCGTCACCGCGTTCGTGCCAGTGGCGTCGAGACCAAATTTTCCGGAAACGACGTTCGTATTGCTGCGCGGCACAAAAACAAACGCGCAGGGATCTTGTTCCAGCGAAGTGCCGTTGGCGAAATTGTCTTTCACATAAACTTCCCAGGTGCCGTCCCCGTTGGTAGCAGACGAACAATAGTTACCTTCATTCTTGGCATGGTTCACGAGCAATACGCCGGGGTTGGTGCGGGCGTCGTAGCCCTTGTTGAATAGGCTCACGCGGAACTCGCCGCTCTTCACGAACTTGAAATTGTAGCTGCCCACCGTCGTCACCGAGCTGTTTGCGCAGATCATGCCGGGCGACGCAGTGTATAGCGTATTTGAACCGCCGTTCACGGCGTTCGTGTTGCGAAACCAGCCGCAAAGCCAGTCGTTCGTGCGGAAATACGCCACAGAACAATTAATGTTCAGTTCGCCGCGATCCGATTGCAGATTATTGATGGAGGCCCATAAGCCGGCCGGTCCGCCGTCAAACGTCGGCGCACTGTAATCTTTTTGCTCACTTGCCAGTTCTCCGTTGTCGCGGCCGTTCTGGGAAATGGAAACGATCGTGACGCCGCCGAGCGCGTCGTCACTGACCACGTCGCCGATCTGGAAATTGTAATCACCACGATTGGAGCCGGGGCGCACACGAAAATCGTTGATGGTTAACGGCGCGCTCACCGTCACAGAGTTCACCGTGTTGCCGGTGTCGTTTTGGATGACTTCTAAATTCCCCGCCGAGATATTGTGCGGCGGCGGTTTGGCGAAGATGTCCGTGGCCAGCAGCGCGACGGCCGCTGTTAGAGCAAGCGTCGTTCCGGCGAAAATTCGCCCGGTGCAAAAGGCAAGGCGGTTGAGGATGTTTTTCTTCATGGTCTCGAATTAGTTTGAGTATGGTTTCAGTTGGGTTATTGCCGGATATAAAATCTGGAGCGCCGCGAGTTTTCCATTAGGCTCGCGCCGCGCCTCTGTTTTAACTTGGTATGCGAAAAAACCAACCGACGATTGGGTGTCAATCCGGCGGCGCCTGTCACAAGCAGGTTGCGAACGTGTGACGACACCTGTAGTGCACGAAGTCGTCACCTCACCGACACATCAGTGTCTGAATCGCCATCTGGGAAGCCCCTGAAGAATTCAAGCCGCCGTCTCCCGCCAATGTCGACGGTTGCGGGCAAAGAAAACCGCCGCCACCAGCAAGGCTGACAATGATAGAACCGCCACCAGCCATCCGGTCGCCACAAACAGATCCAACACGTTACCACCGGGCTTGAAGAAATTTTTCGCCAGTATCACCGCCACGTAACCGAGATACCCAAAGGCATCCGCCAGATACAGCAGGTAGCCGATGTTGCCCCGTTCGCGCGTCATCGCAATCAGCCGTTCAAAAACGGTGGTGTGGACAGCCACGTAAGGCACATACAAACCAAAACCCAGCAGCACGACGAACGCAAATGGCGTCAGGCTTCCCGCCGCCTGCGCGCCCAGTGTGAACAAAATTAAAAATAATCCGCCCGCGGCGAGACCGAGGCTCACGAAGAACGCGCGTTGATTGTCGCGCACCAAAACCAGCAAACCGTTGATGACGAGCACGCCAAACGCGACCAGCATTTCAGAACGTGCAAAGACGCTGGCATCCGGCTTCGCGCCCAGCCCGGCCCAGATTTCGGGGGCGAAATCCGCCCGCATGCTGCGCAGCACCGTCACCAGCAGATAGACTAGCGTGATGGCGATCAGCCCCGGCGCGTAGCGGCGAAAAAGCGCGCTGCGTTCGGCGTGATTCATCGGTGCGCGTTCGGAGCGGGCGGCGATGTCCGCAACGCTCGGCGGTGGAATCTGTTGCAGCATCCAGACAAAACCGGCCAGCGGCAGCAGAAAAATGATTCCCGCCACGCTGGGCATCCAGAGTTCGGAAATGCCGACCTGCAACAGATACGCACCCACAGATTTCGTGAAACCATCCGCTAGAATAAAACTCGCGCACAAGCCGGCCACGAACGCCTCGGTCATTTTTCGGCCTTCTAAAAATCCCAGCACCAAACCGAACACCATGCCGAGTGGAAGTCCGTTCAGAAAAAGACACGCCACATTGTAAGGCGGCGGAATAAGCGCGAATAGCACGAGCGCCACCTGCGCGAGCAGCACCAGTCCGAACAGCATTTTTGCGCGCCGCGCCGCCGTCATTTCGGCGATGACTTTGATGCCGATGAATTTTGAAATCGTGTAGCCCAACACCTGCGCCAGCACCAGCCACGTTTTGAATCCAGCCGAGAATGGTTCTGCCGTGTAGCTGCCCGCCGTGAACGGTTTGCGGAACGCATACATACAGGCGTAAGTCCCGAACGCCGCCAGCACGCACCAGGTCGACATGAACCACGCGTTATGGAATGGCATGCCGGATGGCTTTTTGGTCGGCGCTTTATTCATGGGCAGGAACACACACGTTGCGGAAAAAATTCATCTGATTTGTGTTTTGTTTGGTGAGCTAAACATCCTCGCAGCCGAGGGTAAGTTCATTTTGGGTGGCCTCACAAGGGAACGGGGTGTCGTCATTATTTCTTCGGGGAGGCACAACCTGATCTCAGACAATCGTTTTAACCAAACTGTAACTTGGGCTGCTCAAGTTGTCGTTTTCGCGACATTCTTGCGGCGTAGTCTGGAATTCACGACGAAAGGCTGCGATGAAATGACTACTGGTCTTGAATCCGAGCTGGTAGCCAACCTCCTTGACCGAAAGTTTGGGATTGCGTAACAGTTCGCGTGCCCGCTCCAGCAACATCCGGTTGTAAAAACTCGCGGGAGCCTGTTGGGTGGATGCGAAAAAAAGTCGGGCGAAACGTTCTTCACTGCTGCCCAAAAATTGACAAAGATTTTGCAGACGGAAATTTTCTTTGCGACACCAGCGCATGAATTCATGGGCGCGCACAAAATCCCTTCGTGGTAAACGCGGCGAAAGATCCGCCGCAACTTTGTGGATATGCTTCTGCGGCCACGAGCGCAGGGCCTCGACCAGCATCCGCATGGCCAGGGTTTCCACGACGATTTTATGGCCCGGCAAACCACCGCGTAATTCAGCTGCGATATTTCGCGCACAGTCATGCAGCACCTGATTTTCCAGCGTGCTCATGAACGCCGGGCTGCTTTCATCGGTCAGCGGCGGCAGGTTGAATTCCTTGACCAGCGGGGCCAGCAAGCGTCGCTCGACAGAGAGCACCACCGCCTCACAATTTTTGCCGTTGCGAGAACGGTAGCCGCTGGTGTGTTCGATGCCGTGGTTACCAAAGATGGTCTCACCGCGACCCACCACTTCTGTATGTCCTAACTGCGATTTTACAATCTCGCCATCCAGACATACGACGATGGTGTATTCGGCGTAAGTGTGCGGCTGGAAAACGACATCGGCTTCCGGGCGAAAATTCTGGACGCACAACCGGCCATCTTCGCGCGTCCAAAAAACACTCGCGGGCTTTAAGTCATTGGCCGGGGTGCACGAAAGCGTCGGCGCAAGATTTCCGAGGAAAACTTTGGGCGGCATCGTTTCGTTCACCGATTTGATCATGGTCGAATCCTTAATCTGACTATGATAACCAAAGCAGCCGCTGAATAATGAAACGTTTGGGTGAAGAACATGTGACGATAAGCAGGCTGGATGATTTGTTTCAAGTTGCGCGGTTTGAAAACGACGGAAACAGAACATCGCTGCGGCTTGTCAGTGACGCCCGCGAATGGGCAAGATTCAGGGAACAATTTTAAAACAATTAAAACCTATGCCCTCGCCAAAAATAAAACTGGCCATGTTTGACCTGGCTGGAACCACCATCCGCGATGACGACGCCGTCAGCGGTTGCCTTTTCCGCGCCGCGCAGGAATTCAACCTGTCCACCTCCGCCGAGGAAATCCAACTGCACATGGGCACGAACAAGATTCATCTTTACCAATTTCTGATCGCCAAGTCGCAAGGCATCAAAATGGATTTTCGGGATTTTGAAAAAGAGCAGTCGCCGGAGACGCTGGATTTTGCCAAAAAGATTTTTCATCGCTACGAGGAGATCATGATCGCTCATTATCGGCGAGAGGTGATCCCGATTGAGGGCGCGGTGGAAACTTTCCGCTGGTGTCACGACCACGGCATCAAAGTCGCCACCGGCACCGGATTTCATCGCCATATCACCGAGGCGATCATGGACGGCCTCGGTTGGTTGCGGGACGGTTTGGTGGATGTGGCGGTGGATGTCGAGCACACGCCACATCATCGTGGCCGACCCGCGCCGTTCATGGTTTTTCACGCCATGAGCCAGTTGGATATCCAGAGCGTCCACGAAGTCATCAAACTTGGCGACACGCCGGCGGATATGCTGGAAGGCCACAACGCGGGTTGTCGCGGCATCATCGGTGTGTTGAGCGGTCCCCTGCCTATCACGGCGTGGGGCGGCTATCGTCACACACATGTCATCCCGAGCGTGAAAGATCTGCCGCAGTTGATTGAAACTGAATTTTGCTGATCATGAAAACCAGCCGCGCCGCCATCTTTCATGGAGCCAACCAGCCGTTTACTCTGGAATCCGTCGACGTGCCACCGTTGCGGGAAGGCGAAATTCTGGTGCGCAATGAATACACTACGCTTTGTCGCAGCGACCTGAACACGTTTTGCGGCAAGCGGACGGAAAAAACACCGACAATTCTCGGTCATGAAATTGTCGGAGTTATCGAGGAATTTGGCCCTAATGCCCCAGCCATCGATTGTCGCGGTCACGTGTTACGCGAAGGCGACCGAATCACTTGGGCCATCTACGCTTCAGATCCCAATTCAAACATTGCCTTGGCAGGCATCCCGCAGAAAGCGTCCGGGTTATTCAAATACGGCCACGAAAAAATTCTTCCGGAGAGCCACTTGCACGGCGGCCTTGCGGATTATTGCATTCTGCGGCGGCATACTCCCGTCATTCGGATCGTGGCGGCCATTCCCTTGCCAGTGCTGGCCTTGATCAATTGTTCTGTGGCCACCGTCGCCGGGGCGCTTCGGCTAGCCGGCTCGGTGGCCGGACGCGATGTCTTGATCACGGGAGCTGGGATGCTCGGCGTGATCGGTTGCGCGATGTGCCGGAGTTCGGGTGCGCGCAACGTCATCGCTGTAGATGTAAGTGATGAACGATTGACGACGGCGCGGCGTTTTGGAGCGAATTTTAATCTGAATGCCGACGGTGAGGATGGTTTGACCAAGGAAAAAATCGTCGCCTTGGCACCAGACCTGAATATCTCCATAGCGCTCGATTTCAGCGGCGTGCCGGAAACGATGGAAACGATGTTGGCCGCGTTGGGTATCGGTGGCGTGGCGGTATTAGTGGGCGCAACTTTTCCGCAACGCGCTCTGGCCATGAGCGCCGAGCAACTCATCCGAAATGTTCACACCATCCGAGGGCTGCACAATTACAACCAGCAGGATTTTATCGCGGCGGTGGAATTCATGGAACGCCACCATGGCGAATTCCCATTCGTCGAGTTGGTTCAAGATGCCTTTGACTTGAACTCCGTGAACGAAGCATTCCAATGCGGGCTGAACACCGGGGCGTATCGTATCGGTATCCAAATTGATCGGCAGTGAACCATACCTGCATGGCGGATTGAAACGACACTTCCGCCTTGGCTCATCGTCACCGTCTCAAAGCATGCCGTCGGACGATGCGCGGGGTTTCGCCTTTTTCGATTCGTCCCGAGATGTGATCGATCACCGGCAGCAAATCCGCCACGGTTTCGATGACATAATGAGGGCT
>CAINDH010000008.1 GCA_903847285.1 uncultured Verrucomicrobia subdivision 3 bacterium
GTGATTTCCCACGGCGAGTTGTGTAGCAGATTCACGAGATTTCCAACCGTCTCCAACTGCACCAGTCCGTATTGACCGTTGTAAGCGACGTTGCCGTGAAAAATATATGAGCCATCGTTGTAGAATCCATCGCCGGCGGTCACATAAGCAAACGCCCGGCTCAAATTGGTCTGCGCTTCCACAATCTTGCCATTGTTTTTACCGAGTGCGCCGCGAACGATTCCTACCAGCACGGCGCTGCTCAAGTTCGCGCCAGTTAATTGCGGCCAGCCGAAAGTCGAGTTGATCATCTTCGCACTGTCAGGCCCGAAGTTATCCACCGCCGCACAGTAATTAGAAATCTGCGTGGCGTTGAGAAACGGATAGAGTTCAACGAGGGTATTATTAAAAGCCTGCGCCCCGGAAATTTCCCAGTGAAACCAGTTGTCGTAAAATGACGGCGCGGTTTTTGTGTAAACATTGGTGTTCATCCAATCCAACCCGTTGGCAATCGCGGTCGCCAGCGCGGCATTGGTGTAAAGCGAGCAAGTCGGCAGCGCATAAGCCAGCGCCATAGATTGCAAACGCTGGAAGGTATTGACCATGTTCGCCGAAACCGAACCCAGCGGCAGGTCGCTCCACAAATAAAAACTGCCAGCGGACGGCGATGTGTTAATGGGACTACTCCCCGTCCAGTATTTGGTGGCGGTGCTAGCGACGCTTGTCGGTGTGGCGGCGGCGTTCAACAAGTTTGTCAGCCACACAAGTCTTATGAAGTCGTAAGGGTCGTAATTCAAGATGGTCAACGTCGCGGGTGTGGAAGTCACGGCAACAGAGCAGCCCCCATAAGCCACGGCGCGATACTGGTAGCCGTTCATGTTGGTTGTGGTGATGCCGGTGACATAACTCGCTGTCATGCCGCCCGTGCCGTTGGTCACGTTTAGCCAGTTGAGACCGCCGTTCGCGCTGAACTGCCATTGGTAGGAAGCCGTATTGATGGCGGTCAGGCTGAAGGTTGGTGTGAAACCAAAGCCAGTGCTGACGTTGACGGGCGGAGTGATGACGTAGGCCAGATTGCTGCTGGGAGATGCGACGTTGCTGTCAATCGACTTGGCACTCTCACCGCCGCACGCTGCCACGGCAGTGACCGCATAGACATAATTGCTGCCGTTGATCGCCGTCAAATCTGAGTAGCCGGTCGTAAAACTATTTCCAATCGGCGTGCCATACGAACCCCCGTTCAGTTTCCGATATACGTTGTAGCTGGCTGCACCAGCAACGGAATTCCAACTCAAGGTCACCGGGCTACAACCCGGAGTATTGGCCGCGACACCTGTTGGCGGAGCAGACGGCGGTGTGCAATCACCGAGCGCAAAATCGGATGACGCCGTCAGACTGATTCCCGCCGCAGAATAATTCGGCGCGGCAAAGGTCGTCGGAAATGTATTCGTGGTGCTTCCGTTGTAAGCCAGCAACACCGCTGAATTCGCTGGAACAAAGCCCGTGCCGTCAAATGTCAAAGTCGCAACGTTGCCGCTGCCCACAGAACTCGCGACCGTCCAGTTGCGATTGATGAACAGCGGCACTCCGGCTACGTTAGCGCCGAGTGAACTTGGCTCATGCGGCGTGACCGTGATGCTCGGCGTTCCGCTCAAGGTCGTAAGGTTCAGCGAAACCGGCCGGTAATTACCATTCGTGCCGATGGGATATGTTTTGGAAACGGGCGTGGAAAAAATCTGCGCGAGCGGTCCGCTAATGAATGAATTGGATGAGGCACCAACAATCAGCCCGCCCGAACCCAGCGTGAGTAAACCAGTCGCCGAGGTTTTCAGAATGCTGCCCGCCAGCGTGAGGCTGCCGCTGACCGTGCACGGCGCGCTCAGCGTTACCCCGTTTGTATTGCTGATGGTCAGGTTGTTGAACGCCGATGGCAGACCGGCCGTGACCTGTGCCGCAC
>CAINDH010000009.1 GCA_903847285.1 uncultured Verrucomicrobia subdivision 3 bacterium
CCGACCACGCGGTCCACGCCGGACTGCAAAATTTCGCCCTGCAACGCCAGATACGTCCGCGTCGAAAATTTTTGTTCCAACGAAACTCCATAGATGGTGAACATCGCACCCGAGTTCCCGCCGCCAAATGATTCTGGAATCAAACTGCGATACGCCTGGTTGAAACCCGCCACCTGCGAGGGTTCCAACTGAAAACTTTGGTCAATGCTCGCGCCGCTGATTGCCTGCGAGTAACCCGCACGCACCGTCGTCCCCGCCAGCGGCGTCCAAATCAAGCCCGCTTTCGGCAGTAGATGATAGTGCGTCTCCGTGTTGTTGCCGAACGGCGCGTAACGGAAATTTTCCGGCATCACCAGCCGGTCATAGCTCACCCCGCCGATAATTCGTAGCGAATCCAACATCTGCCAGTGTTCATAGGCATAAATATTTTCGCGATTGAACTTCGCTGAGGCATTCTGCGACAGCGCCGTCGGGAACAGCGCCAAATCGCCGCTGTCATTCCCCTGGTCGCCAAAGGTGTTGAAATTTTCTGTGTCGAATTCGCCCGTTTGCCAGCGCGCACCGATGATGGTCGTGAACCGGTGCGTCTGCCAGATGTGCTGCGCCTCCACCGAATAAATTTCCAATTCGCTGCGGTATCTCTGATTCAGGAAAAGCGGATGCGACTGCGTCGGCAGCACGCCATCAATCAAGCCTGAATCGAGGTCGCGGTGGATGAGCAAATCCGGCTGGAGCGGGTTTGTGACCGAGAGCGAATCCGAAAGCCGGCTGACGAGCAGCAATGTGTCCACGCCCGGAGACCATTCGTGATGCAGACCCGCCACAACAAGCGGCTGCTGCCGCTCGGAAAAAGTAAACGGTGCGGAGGCGGCACTGGCCGGGTCGTAGTATTGAATCGTGTTGCCACCGTGCGTCTCTCGCAGTTCCACCTCCACAAACGCGCTGTCCTTGGAGGTGAGCTGTTGCTTCAACTTGAAATCATACAGCGTATCCTCCACCGCGCTATTCGGACGGTAGCCGTGCGTGGAAGAATAATCCTGCTCGAAGGCGAACGCCGTGCCGCCGAAATTTCCAAACTCCACCGCGCTCTGCCGCCAGTCGCCGTGGCTCCAGTAAGTCGTGTCCGAACTGATGCCCACGCGGTCGCGCTCAAACAAGCGCGAATACTCCTGCTGCGAAACTTGCGGCGACAGCGTGCCCGCGCTCGCCGGGGCCAGCAAATTCGCCACGAGATACTCCGTCTGAAACGCCGTCTCGTAACGCAGGTTCACGCCGCTGCGATCAAGCAGATTGAAATAATTGTCTGCAAGAAATTGGTGCGAAGAATAGTTGGCGTAATCGGAATTCACCGCCTTCACCGCTTCGCGCACGCCCGTGTCCGTCATGCCCGCGTCGCGATAGATGTTCGCCAAGTTTGCACCACGCACGGCACGGTCTTGATCCAGCAACAGTTGCGAGCGATAGACTTTGCGGTTGTCGTTCAGCGATTGTGATTTTTCCAGATCACGCACCGCGTCGTTCACCTTGTTCTCCTGCTCGTTGAGCAACGCCGAGTAAAGCCACACCGTCGGATCGTTCGCATCGAGCTTCTGCGCGAGGGCGAATTCTTTTTCCGCGTGCTTGCCGTCGCGCACGTTGGCGAAGGCTTTGCCGAGATAACTCCGCAAGACAGCGCGCTGTGGCTCCACCGTGGCCGCGACTTGCAAATCCTGACAGCCAGCAATCGCATCGCCGCTGTGAATCCGCACAAGCCCGCGACCGAGCCACGCGTTGCCGAGCGCGCCGTCGAGCGCGATAGCTTCATCAAATTGTTTGCGCGCGGCGGCGTATTTGCCTTTCGCCGCGAGTAAAAATCCTTTCAACGAAACCGCCTCGGCGTTGCGCGGGGAAAGTTTTAGCGCCTTGTCGAGCGCGTCACTCGCGGCCTTTGTGCGGCCAAAACTGAATTCCAATTCGGCCACGCGCGCCCAACCGAAGCCGAAGTTTGGCGACTGCGCCACGGATTTCCGTGCAGCCTTCAACGCTTCATCCAGTTTCGAGTGTGATTGCAGATAGTAAGATTCCGCCAGCCACTCGCTCGCGAGCAATGGAGCCGCGCCGCGGACCCACGCTTGATTTTTTACCGCCGCCACAACTTCGCGTAACGCACCCGCGAGTGGTGATGCAGAATTAAGCGAAGCGAGTTGCTTCTCTGATTGCTCCGCCTGCCCTGCCGCGAGCAGCAAGCCGGCAAAATAAATTTTCTCCGCTTCTGACGACGGCGTGCGTCCCGCCGGATAATTCGCCAGCGCCGCCAACAAATCGCCACTGCGATACGCTTCGAGCGAAGTTGCAAGTTCTTGCTGCTCGGCGGTGGACAAGCCGATTTCATTCGCATCGAGAACGCCCGGATAATACATGCACCACTGGATGTCATTCACCGCATTGATGACGGCGGTTTTCTTCGGCGCTTGTCCGGGTTCAACCGTCGCCTCTTCGCCGGAAACAATGTCGAGTGCGCCAAGTGAATTGGAAATGGAAAGCGCACCGTCAACCAACGTCACCACGCTGCGCCCGTCGCTCTCTGCAACGGCAAGATTGAATTCCGTTCCGCGAATCGCCCCGGACGAGAGCGGTGTGCTGAACTCCACATCCGACGGACGTTCACGGCTGAAAAAATACGTCGAGCCCGATTGCACATTCAGCCGCGTAGTTTTGCCCGGGGCGGACGGTGGCTGCACAACGAATGTGGTCAACTCGTTCACGCGCACCACGGAAAGATTTGCCAGCCGCACGACGGCGCGGCTGCGTAGGCCAGTGCGCAAACGGTCGCCGGTTTGAATCGCAGAATTTGTCGTGGCCGCCAACCACGCGGTGGTGCCAGCGTGTGCCAATTCCACCTTTCCTTCCACGGACAACAGGGCGGTGCCGACAGCAGACTGTGCTGAAAGCTTCCAGGCAGAGCACACACAAAAGGCCAGCAATAGGAGAATGGTTTTGTAGCCGGTGGTTTTCATAGGGGTTGGTGCAGCAATCCATAACAGGGATTAGCAGGCATTGCAACGGCAGCTTTAAACCGCTCATCCACGCTCATCTTCGCTGATATAAAAATTGATTGAGTGGAGATGATCGTTTTTAAAACGGCTTCAAATTTATTTTTGAAAATCTTTCCGCTTCACCGTTCCTTAAGGTTGGTTGCGTTAGTGTGGCAATATGAAAGCTGAAGCCAAACACAACCATAAGCAGCTCACCTGGAGCGACGCGCGGGCGGGGAAATTTTCCTGCGAAATAATCTCCCCTTAAAGTAAGGCCTGAAACTTTGACCGCAGTTAAACAACACAACCAAAAACAAAAAAACGAAAGAATAAATATGAAAACGAAAATGCTCCTCACGATTGTCGCCGCAGTCGGCGCCCTCTCACTCACCGGCTTTGCACAAGATGCAGGCGGTCCACCGCAAGGCGGACCACCGCAAGGCGGACCCGGTGGACAGGGCGGCAAACGTCCGATGCCGCTGCTCATCTCTGCACTCGACGCAAATCACGATGGCGTGATTGATGCCGATGAAATCGCCGGTGCCAGCGCCGCGCTTAAGAAGCTCGACAAGAATGGCGATGGCAAATTGAGCCGTGAAGAATACATGGGCAAACCCCCGATGGGTGGTCGTCCGCCGATGGGTGGCCAAGGTGGCCCAGAAGGTCAAGGCGGTCCCGGCAATGATGGCCCGCAAGGTCCGCCGCCCGGCAATCAGTAATAAAGCTTCCGTCCTGGTGGACGGACAACCGGCGCGCTGGGAAAACTCCGGGTGTGATACCAGCGCGTCGGTTTTTTATTTTCACTGAAGGAGAACCTTCCGCGTTCGTCTCTCTCGTAATCAACTCATGGAAGACGAGGATGCGGCCAAAAAATTATTTCACCAACAGCCGTTGTGCGGCAATCAAGCCCGCGAAGATGGCGATGCCGCCGCAGATGAAATATGGCAAGCCGACGTGATGCGTGTAGAGCGGCAGCGCAAAAAGCGGCCCGAAAATTCGCGCGAGACTGCCCGCGCTTTGTGCCACGCCAATGGTTGCGCCTTGCTCGTTGGCGGGCGTGAGATTGGAAAGCAGTCCGAATAGTGGCGCGCGTGTCAGGCTAGAAGCGAAGGACAGCAATGCCAGCGCACCAAGTAATTTCAGCCACGGCACGTCGGTCAGTTTCAAAACGGCAAGCCAATGGAGTTCGCCATCGCCTTTGACCAGCGGCAGTAGCACAAGACTCACGCCGGTCAGCACGAGGCTGATGGCAATTAATTTTGGCTCTCCCAACAATTTCACGAAGCGCCCGATCAAGCCGCCTTGGACGAACGCGCCAATCACGCCGCAGAAAACAAATAGCGAAACCACCGTGGTCGCCGACTGGGCGGATTCGGAGGTGAAGTGCAAATTAAAGCTGTCATTCACCAGCAGCGGCAAGGTGCATTCAAAACAACTGAAGGCAAACGTCGCCATAAAAAAAACTAGGACGAGCACGCCGATTTTGGGCTGCGACAGCGTGTGACTCCATTGGGTGAACCGCGGGCGTTTGGCGACGGGCGTAGAATCCGGCTTGCGGCTTTCCGCGAGGATAGAAAAAGTGAGGAGAAAATTCAGCGCGCACAACGCCGCCGCCGCCCATCCGGGAGCCGTCGCACCAAAAAATTTCAGCATCAAGCCGCCGATGGCCGGGCCGAAAATAAAACCGAGGCCGAACGCCATGCCGATGAGCCCCATGCGCTTCGAGCGTTCCTCTGGTTTGGAAATGTCCGCGATGTAAGCCTGCGCCACGGTGATGTTGCCGCCACACGCGCCGGCAAACATCCTCGCTCCGAGCAGCAACCAAAGCGCAGCGGTGTGGCTCGCCAACCCGCATGCCAGCGCGAAGATGACATAGGAAATGGCACCACCCGCCGTGCTGATAAGCAAAATCGGGCGTCGCCCGTAGCGGTCTGAAAGTTTTCCCCAGATGGGCGAAAAGACGAACTGCATCGCCGAATACGAGGCGAGAATAAAGCCGAGCAGCCAGCCGCTTGCACCAAAGTCACGCCCAAAAATCGGCGTGAGCGGCACGACGATGCCGAAGCCCACAAGGTCAATGAAGACCGTGAGAAAGATGACGAGCAAGGAGGGTTTACGATTCATTTATAACGGGCGCAGTCTAAATGCCGGGGATAGAATTGACAGGATTTTCAGAAATTTATTTGGGTGGCGAATAACTCTGTGAACAAGAAAAGCAACTTTGGCTTGCTGCAAAAAAAACCTAAAGCAAAATATAAGTGCAGGCCAAGTTAAATTGATGTTGGAGAGTTGTTGAGGTCCAAACTCAACAGTGCCCGCAAAGCGACCAACAAAAATTCGGCGGCTTCCAAAACCGCCCTTGGACTGCATTCTCCCTCCACTCTCCCAAACAAGTCTAAAATTCTCAATCGAAACTTGTTGGAAAAATACTCACACCAAGACATCTTTTTCAAAATTTGTTAAGAAGGTGTTATTAACATTTAACAAGAGAGCTTTGCCACACCTACTAAAATTTCATTTTGTTACATCATGATTGATTCCGTTTCTGAACCCATGCACGGCGGCGGTGACGCTGGTGCGGGGGCTGATTTCAAAAAATCTCGTCGCCAAAAGGCAGCTCGCTCTGTGACTACATCGACACTGGACCGTTTACCGCCACATTCTAATGATGCAGAGATGGGCGTGCTGGGTTGCGCGCTGCTCGATCCGAACCAATGCATCGGCGAGTGCGTAGAGAAACTCAAAGACGATGGGATGATGGCATTCTACGATCTACGGCATCAGACGATTTACGAGACGCTCTCCGAAATGTTCAACGCGCGGATGCCGGTGGATTTGATCACAGTGCAGCAGAGGTTGAAAGACCGGCAGCTTTTGGATCAGGTCGGTGGCATCGCCTATCTCTCACAACTTCAGGACGCCGTGCCGAGCGCGGCGAACTTGAGTTACTACCTCGACATCGTCCGCGAGAAATATCTTTTGCGGAAGCTCATCACGACGTGCAGCGGTGTGGTGGGTAAGGTTTTTGATTACGAGGGCAACGTCGAGGAACTGCTGGACGAAGTGGAAAAAGAAATTCTCCGTGTCAACGAGTCGCGGGCGCAGGGCAGCATGATTCCCGTCAAAACGCTCGTGAACGATGCGATTGCGACGATCGAAAATTATTTCGGCCGCAACGGTGAGCTGGGCGGGCTCGCCACGGGCTTCGTGGACTTGGACAAGATGACGGACGGATTTCACGGCGGGGAAATGATTGTCATCGCGGCACGTCCGTCGATGGGCAAAACGTCGCTGGCAATGAACATCGCGGAACACGTGGCGTTGGAACTCAAGCATCCGGTGGGGGTGTTCTCGCTGGAAATGAGTTCGGCGAGCCTGGTGCTGCGCATGATGTGTTCGCTGGCGCGGGTGAATTTGCGGAGCATCCGGGAAGGTTTCATGAGCGAGTCGGATTTCCCGAAATTGACGAGCGCGGCGGGACGCTTGAGCGCGGCGAAACTTTATATCGATGACACGGCGGGACTTTCGATTTTGCAATTGCGGGCGCGGGCGCGGCGGATGCACCAGCAGCACGGCATTAAGCTCTTCGTGATTGACTATTTGCAGCTGTTAAACTCTACTGCGCGACGTTCACAGGACAATCGCCAGCAGGAGATTGCGGACATTTCGAGCGGCATCAAGGCGCTGGCAAAAGAACTGAATGTGCCGGTGGTTGTGTTGGCGCAGTTGAATCGCGATATCGAGAAAGACAAGAACCGCAAACCACGCATGAGCGACTTGCGCGAGTCTGGTTCGATTGAACAAGATGCGGACTTAGTGGGTCTGCTCTACAAACCGGATGCGGATGAGGACGCGGAAGGCGGAGCGGTGGAAGCAGACGGCTTGCCTGTGAGTTTGGTGATCGCCAAGCAACGCAATGGCCCGACGGGTGATGTGAACCTGACATTCATGAAGCCCTACACAAGATTTGAAAGCGCGGCAAAATTTAGCAACGACGATGTTCCCGGTTGACCGTTAAAAAATGAAATCCATCATCAAACCTCTGGGTGTTTCCCTCGCACTAGGCTGCGCTACGACCGCGCTTGCCCAATCCGCCGGGCCAAAAATTGACCGCGTAGACATCAAGTTCGTCGGACCTTCCTCCGTCAGCGAGGATTACATTCGTTCGAACATCAAGCTCAAGAACGGCTCGACCTATGTGCCCGGACTTACCCAGGACGACGTGCATTCGCTCTACGGCACGGGACAATTTTACAACATCCGCGTGGGTGTGGACTCGGCGGACACCGGCGGCGTAGTGCTGACCTACACCGTGCAGGCGCGCCCGCGTATCACTGAAATCAAGTTCGAGGGCAACAAGAAACTATCCGACACCAAGCTTAAGAAAAAACTCACCGTCAAAGTGGGTGAGGCGCTGGATGAGCAGAAACTCTTCACCGCCGTGCAGGAGATGCAGAAACTTTACGAAAAGAACGGTCTCTCGGACACAAAGGTTAAATATATCCTCAACATCGAGGAGGTCACTGGCCACGGTGCCGTTACGTTCCAGATCGTGGAAAGCCCCAAGGTCAAAATCGTAGACGTGGAATTCCCCGGCGCGAAAGCTTTCAAAGAGAAACAGCTGCGCAAGGAAGTGAAGACCACACGCCGCTGGATGTTCTCATGGATTACCGGCAGCGGTTATTTTCATCAAGATGAGTTTGACGGTGACCGCGACCGTCTTTCCGATTTCTACCGCAACCACGGCTACTTGGATTTTCTGGTCACCGACGTGAAGTTGGACCATCCCAAACCAAACACGCTGGACGTGAAATTCCTCGTAAGCGAAGGCCAGCAATACAAGGTAGGCGCGGTAAAATTCTCGGGCGGAAAAATTTTTACCGACACGGAAATCATCAAAGGTCTGCGTGACATTCACGCCTTCGAGCGGCTGAAAGGCAACCTCGGCACAAATGGCTTGCCCATGGATACCGGCGACATCTTCACGCCGGATGGTTTGAGCAAAGACACCGAAGCGATGCAGGATTTTTACGGTGCCAAAGGCTACATTGAAGCCTCGCAAGGACAAGCGCTGCGCGTGTTGCGCGTGCCGAACCTTGAGAAAAGCACGATGGATTTGGAATTTCAACTGGACGAAATGCAGAAGTCTTACGTCCAGAAAATTGAGATCCGCGGCAACACCAAGACGAAAGACAAAGTCATCCGCCGCGAACTCGCCATTTCACCCGGCGAGACGATGGACATGGTTCGCGTCAAGATCAGCAAACAGCGTCTCGAAGGCTTGCAATACTTCGAGAAAGTGGATGCCACGCCGGAGCCGACCGATCCACCCATCGCTGGCCGAAAAAATCTCGTCGTCAATGTCACCGAACAAAACACCGGCAACTTCACTGTCGGCGCAGGTTTTAGTTCCGTGGATGCGCTCGTAGGTTATGCGGAAGTGTCGCAGGGAAATTTTGACCTGATGAATCCGCCCAGTTTCACTGGCGCGGGTCAGAAAATGCGTATCCGTTTGCAGCTCGGCACCAAGCGGCAGGATTACGAATTGTCATTTGTTGAACCGTGGTTCCTGAACCGCAAGCTCTCGCTCGGCGTTGACCTCTACCGGCACAGCCTGAATTACGAAAGCCCGAACAACATTTACAGCGAAGACCGAACCGGTGCACGTGTTAGTTTGAGCCGGGCACTCGGCAGTGATTTCCTCATCGGCAGCATGAGCTACACGGTGGAAAATATTGGCATTTCGCTGAACAGCGGCTGGCATGGGGATATCAACACCCCGCCTAACACGGTCAACTTTGCCAACGTCCCGCCGTCCATCCTGACCGAAACGGGTGATCACCTTTACCAACGGCTTGGCGGCTCGCTCGCTTACGACACCTTGAATAGCGTGCAGCTACCTAGCCATGGGCAACGCTCAGAAATTTCCGGCGAGTTCAGCTTTGGCGACAAAACGTTCTACAAACTGGAATTGCACTCCGCTTGGTATTTTCCCGGCTTGATGAAAGGCCACATCATCGAACTCGGCGGCCGCGCCGGTTTTGCCGGTGGCGACGTGCCGTTCTATGACCGCTATTATTTGGGTGGCTTGTATTCGTTGCGTGGCTTCAAATTCCGCAACATTTCGCCACGCGAACTGCAAGCGCCGGATGCGGGCGGCGGTTATTTTGACGAACCCACCGGCGGCAACAGCTACTGGTTTGGTTCGATGGAATACAGCATCCCGATTCTGGAAAAAGACACCGGTCCCAGCCTGCGCTTCGCGTTGTTCTACGACATCGGCGCGGTTTCCGAGGGTGAGTATTCCTTTGACGGCAGCTACAGCGACAACTGGGGTTTTGGTATCCGCCTGAACATCCCACATCTCGGACCGTTGCGCCTCGACTACGGCATTCCCATCAGCCACGACCGGTTCAACTCCAGCGGCGGCAAATTTCAATTCGGTGTCGGCTATCGCCGTGAATTCTAACATGAAACTCTCCTCTACATTAGCTGCAACCATTCTCGCCGCCACCATCGCCCTGCCCGCCTCGGCGGCCTTGAACCCCGGCAACCTGCCGCTGTGGTTTGAAGCCGGAAATGCCGCGCAGTTCACCGCGCGCGGACACGGCTCGCAATTCACCATCACCACCACCGGCACGGAATTCACTCTCCGTCAGGCCGACGGTCGCCAGACGACCGCGCGCATGGTTTTCCTCGGCGGCAATCCCAAATCTGAAATTACCGGCGACGGTCAACTCCCCGCCAAGCTTAACCGCTTCATCGGCAACGAACCGGCGCAGTGGCAGTCCGGCCTCGCGACGTTCGCCAAAGTCCGGCTGGAAAAAATTTATCCCGGCATCAACGCTGTCTATTATGGCAACCAGGAAAAACTGGAATACGATTTCGAACTCGCCGCCGGTGTGAAGCCGGAAATCATCGCGCTCCGTTTTGACGGCATTCAAAAAATTTCCGTTAACGCACAGGGACAACTTGTCATCGCGCTCGGTGGCGGGGAAATCACCCAGCAACCGCCCGTCGCCTATCAGACCATCGCCGGCCAGCGCCGGTCGGTCGCCGCCAGCTATCGGATTTTGGATTCAAGGACAATGGGCTTTGCCATCGGCAGCTACGACCATTCGCAGCCGCTGGTGATTGACCCGGTTTTCACAACCTACTTCGGGGGCAGCTCCGATGAAACCGCGTGGGCAGTGGCAGTGGATCCGAATGACAATTCGATTTACCTCGCTGGCCAGACAGTTTCGACCAGGGTCACCAACGGCGTGCCTTTCACTAAAGACGCCTATGATCCAAGCTTCAACGGCGGCACGATACTCGGTGATGCATTCGTGGCCAAGTTTGACAGCACTGGCGGTCTTACTTACTGCACCTACCTTGGCGGTAAAGGCGAGGATGCAGCCTACGCGATTGCCGTGGATGCCTTCGGCCATGTGTTTGTCACCGGCATCACCCAATCCCGCGATTTCCCGGTTAGAAATCCAGTGGTCTATGGCAACTTCAATGGCACCAATATTTCCGGCAAGATTATTTCTACCATCAACGCCTTCCCGACCGACTGCTTTGTCACTGAACTGGAAGCCGATGGAGCATCACTTGTTTATTCCACCTATCTCGGCGGAAACAAATTTGAATCCGCGTTCGGCATCGCCGTTGACCCCGCAGGCAACGCGTTCGTGACGGGCTACACCACCTCCACAAACTTTCCGGTCACGGCTGACGCTTACCAAAAGCACCTCATGTGCCCACAGGCTGCTTACATCTATCAGAACGCCTTTGTGACTGAAATCGCGGCGGGCGGCGGGCAGTTGAATTATTCCACGTTCTTGGGTGGAACAAACTATGACTGCGGCCTTGGCATCGCCTACAATAACGGCTACGTCGTCGTGGTCGGTGAAACCAAGTCAAAAAATTTTCCTTGGGTGAACGGGCTGACTAATAATTGCCGCTACTTAAATGGGCGCACAAACCAGTTGCCCGTGTTCGACGCCTTCGTGACCCAGTTCACTACGAATGGAACAAGCCTCGACCTACAATACTCCACCTTCCTCGGCAGCACCAATGAAGATGTGGCAACTGCGGTGGCAGTGGATGCCAATGGCGCCGCTTACGTCGTCGGCTGGACGACTTCCACGAACTTCCCCATAGAGCATCCGATCTCCGACCTCTCCTCATTTGTTCACACGAACAAAACTGGCTTTGCCATCGCCACCAACGCCTTTCTTAGCATCATTACCAACGGACCGACCGGCCTTACCTACTCACAGTCTTTTGGTGGGCGCGGTCAAGATATTGCCAATGGCGTGGCGCTTGACGGCTGGAGAAATATCTACGTCATCGGCACCGCATCATCCACAAATTTCCCTGTCTACAACATCCCCACAGACGGCACGAATAGTTTCAGCACCAACAGCTGCTTGCGTGCAAAAAACTCTGGTGCCAGCGATGCGTTTGTAGTGGCGTTTGATTCCATCGACTCTACGAACTTTCTGTCTGCAACTAATCGGTTCTTTGGCGCGGCATACATTGGAGGCAAGGCTAATGATTCCGGCATGGCCATCGCCATTGACTCGACTAACATTGTCATCGTCGGCACAACCACCTCCACAAACCTGCCTGTATCTGTTAACGCCTACAAAACGAAACGCATCGGCAACAAAGACACGTTCATCTCGAAGTTCAATTTTAACTAGTGACCTCACCCCTGATTTTCTGCTCGCATCCAAAAATAATTCTGCTTTCCTTTTCGCCCATGAAAAATTTACGTTTACTCATCGTCGCCGCCTTGATGGCCGCCGCCCTGTCCGCTTCCGCGCAATCCAAAATTGCCAGCGTGGACATGAAAAAAATCTTTAACGGCTACCTCAAGACCAAGACTGCCCAGTCCATCATGGACAAGAAAAAAACCGAGCTCATCAAGGAACTCAAGGACATGGCCGAGGGTCTCGATCAGGCGCGCAAGGATTACAAGCAGTTGCTAGATCAGTCTAACGATCAGGCCATCTCTGCCGATGAGCGGGACAAGCGCAAAGCGTCCGCCACGGAAAAAGCCCGCGACGTGAACAGCCGGCAAGTGGCTTTTGAACAATACCAGCGCCAGGCTGAAACCCGTCTCGCAGATGAAAGTCAGCGCATGGTCACCGGTCTCGTCGGCGAAATTCAAAAAGCCATTGCCGACAAGGCTCGCCTCGGCAGCTACACACTGGTGGTGGACACCGCCTCGGCCAGTGCCACTGGCACACCCGCCGTGCTTTACGCTGATCCGGCCACGGATATTACCCCTTCTGTGCTCGCTCAACTCAACGCCGGGCTGACCGTGGATGCTATCAAACCCGCAGGCGGTTTGCTGAACATCAGCACCAACGCCCCGTAAGCCGCACCTAATCCGTTAAATAATAATTTCCCGCTTGCTACCTAGAGCGTGAATGTCTACATTCCGCGCTCTTTTGCTACTGAATTAAAATTTATGCGTCGTCCAAAAGGCATCAAAACCAAGAAATCCGCAGCCAAGCGGTTTAAAATCACTGCCACCGGCAAAGTCCTGCGCGCACGCGCGGGTCGCCGCCATCTGGCCCAGACCAAAAACGCCAAGCGCCTCCGCCGTCTCGGCAAAGCCGCTGTCGTGGACAAGACAGATGTATACCGCATCACTCAAAGCATGCCGTTCAGCCACCGCGGATAATTTTTTCACCAACCTAAACTGTTAACTATCTACTAAGATGCGTGTCACTAACTCCCCCGCCTCCCGCAAACGTCGCAAACGGATGTTGACGGCGGCCAAAGGCTTCCGTCTCAAACGTTCCAAACTTTACCGCTACGCGTCCGACGCCGTTGACCATGGCCGTCAATACGCCTATCGCGATCGCCGCACGAAAAAACGCACCTTCCGTTATCTCTGGCAGGCGCGTATCAATGCCGCGACCCGCGAAGCTGGCCTGACCTACAGCCGTTTCATCGAAGGTCTCAAAGCCGCAAAGTGCGTGCTTGACCGCAAGGTGCTCGCCGATATCGCCGCAACCGACGCCGCTGCGTTCACCGAAATCGTGAACCTCGCCAAGGCCGCGCTGAAGAACAAGCCCGCGGCCACTCTGGCCAAGGCTTAATTGAAGCGAAATTAATTCCTGACGGGCGACCAGCGATGGTCGCCCGTTTTTCTTTTCTTCCATCTGTCATCCGCTATTCTCCACCCACAATTTTATGGGATTTCTGAACGACATCGAGCCGCTCAAGCAAAACGCGCTGTCCGAACTTCGGACCGCGCCCGACCTCGCCACTTTGGAACAGACCAAAGGCGCATGGATCGGGCCAAATGGCAAGTTCACCGCGCTGATGAAGCAAATGGGCACGCTCTCGAAAGAAGAAAAGCCCGCCGCCGGCAAACTCATCAACGCCGCCAAGATGGAACTCGAAGCCGCCCTGCTCTCTCGTCGGGAAGAGTTGGAACTGAAAGCCGCGCTACCGAAAGAGCCGACCGATTTCACGCTCCCCGGACGACGCCGCGCGCTAGGCAAATTGCATCCGCTCACGCAAGTCACCGACGACATCGTCCGCGCGTTCCGCAAGATTGGTTTCGCCGTCGCCGATGGGCCGGAGATCGAGGATGAGTATCATTGCTTTGACGCGCTTAACACGCCCGCCGACCATCCCGCGCGCGATTCTCAGGACACGTTTTATCTCACCACAACCGACAAACGCCTGCTCCGCACACACACGTCGTCCGTGCAGATTCGCGTGATGGAAAAGCAAGC
>CAINDH010000010.1 GCA_903847285.1 uncultured Verrucomicrobia subdivision 3 bacterium
GAAAGATGACCACGACACGCTGACTGACGATTCACATCCCGGCAATCGCACGGGCGACTTCACCTTTGACGATGGGTTGCGCGTGTTTCAGGAACAGACCGCGCAGGGCCGTCCGCCGTATCGCACGATCCGCTGGGGAAAGCATCTGCAAATCTGGTTGCTCGAAGGCCGCGAAACCCGCAGCACACGCGAGGCGGATCGCACGAACACTCCGACGATCCTAGGCGCGGAGCAAATTGCTTGGCTGGAACGCACACTCGCCGAGTCTGACGCGACGTTCCGCATTGTTATCACACCCACGCCGCTCCTTGGGCCAGACCGTGAGGCGAAGAACGACAATTTGTCGAACGCTGGATATTCGGTGGAAGGCGCGACGATTCGCGACCTGTTCGCTGGCCAGAAAAATCTCACCGTCATCACCGGCGACCGCCACTGGCAATACGTCTCGCATGACAAATCCAGCCACATCGAGGAATGGAGCGTCGGCGCGGCGAGCGATGCGCACGCGGCGGGCTGGGACGAAGACCAGCCACGCGCGGAACATCTTTTCCTGCGCATCAAGCACGGCGGTTTTCTTTCGGGTGAAATCAAAACAAACGCCGCGCAGCCAGCGCTCACGTTGCAGCTCCACGACGTGAACGGTGACGTGGTCTTCGAAAAAAACAAGCTGCCCGCAAAGTAACCTTCCTCGCGCAATATGAGCCTCCAAAATCTTTACCGACAAAGCCAGCTTGCGGCATACGCGGGACTTTTCGTGGCGGTATTCAATCGCGCCGTCGCGCAGACCATTCCCGCTGACGCGTGGGAAAACCCGCTCGTGTTCGAGGCCAATCGGATGCCGCCGCGCTCGATGACGTGGCCGCATCCGAACGCCAAGTCCGCCGCCGCCGCGCCCGGCGCTTCCAGAAATTCTCCGTGGCTGAACTGCATCAGCGGCGACTGGAAATTTAATTGGGTGAATGAACCCGTAAAAAGTCCGGTCGGCTTCGAGTCGACTAACTTCGATGACGGTAATTGGAAAACGATTCCCGTGCCGGGCTGCGTAGAACTGTTCGGCTACGGCACACCGCTTTACGTCAATTACGTTTATCCGTTCAAGGTTGATCCGCCGCGCGTGATGGGCGAGCCGCCGGCGGACTGGACGTTTTTCGCCGACCGCAATCCGACGAGTTCCTATCGCCGCTGGGTGGACGTGCCGAAAGACTGGACGAATCAACGAGTCTATCTCCACGTCGGCGCCGCGGGTTCGTGCCTGAAAGTCTGGGTCAATGGCCAGTGCATCGGTTACAGCGAGGATTCGCGGCTCGCGGCTGAGTTCGACATCAGCGCCGCCGTTCATCCGGGCAAAAATCTCGTCGCGCTCCAAGTGCTGCGTCATTCTGATGCGAGCTACCTAGAAGATCAGGACATCTGGCGTTTGTGCGGGATTTTTCGCGACGTGTTTCTGGTCACGCGCCCCAACATCCATCTGTGGGATGTGGCAGTGGAATCCGAACTCGACGGCGCGTTGAGCAATGCTTCCGTCAAACTCCGTTGCCAAATTCGCAACGACAACAACGCGCCCGCCGAAGCGCTTGCCGTTCGCCTCACGTTGCGCGATCCGAATGGTAAAGTTGTTCCCGGATTTCAGATTGAATCGCCAGTGACGAATTCGCTAGCGGCTGGAAATGAAGTCGAGTTGTTGTCCACGCCGCAAATTCTCCACGCGCCGCAGAAGTGGTCGTTTGAATCGCCGAAACTTTACACCGCTGTCGTCGAGTTGCTGCAAGCTGGTAAAACCGTTGAAGCCGTCGCGATGCGGATTGGTTTCCGGAAGGTGGCACTCAAGGACAAGGAATTCACGCTCAATGGTCGCGCGTTGAAAATTCGCGGCGTCAACCGGCACGATTGGAATCCCGTCACCGGCTATGTCGTGGACGCGGCGACGATGCGCGATGACATCCGTTTGATGAAACAGGCGAATCTCAACGCCGTGCGCACTTCGCATTATCCGAACGACCCGCGCTTCGTGGAGCTGTGCGACGAGATGGGCCTGATGGTTTTGAGCGAGGCGAATATGGAGTCGCACGGGCTGTCGTATCACAAATGTGTTTTGCCCGGTGATTTGCCGGAATGGCATTCCGCGTCGGTGGAGCGGATGCGGCGTCTGGTCATTCGCGAGCGCAGTCATCCGAGCGTGGTGATGTGGTCGCTCGGCAACGAGGCGGGTTACGGCAACGCCTTCGAGACCATGGCGGTAGAAACGCGCTGGCTCGACAGCGAGCATCGCCCGATTCAATACGCCGACATGAACGCGCCGTGTGATGTGGACAGCCAGACTTACCCGACGCCCGAATGGCTTGAGCAGCATCTGCTCGGCAAGGCCGTGCGCAAAGGCGAACGCAATGAAATCGCAGCGCTTCGCCAGCACGGTCACTATCCGTCCGGCAAACCGTTTCTCATGAACGAATACGCGTGGGGCGGCGGCAACAACCTCGGCAACTATCGGGATTATTGGGACGTGATTGAAAAACATCCGATGCTCATCGGTGGATTCATCTGGGACTGGGCGGACAAAGGGCTCGCTACTTCGCTCGTCAGCAATCGGCCCGTTCCTTTCCTCAGCGTGAAATCTAAATCCACTGCGCCGAAATTTTACGCGGTCGGCGGCGACTACGGCGACAAACCCAATGACGGATATTTTGTGCTGAACGGTTTGTTGGAATCAGATCGCACTCCCAAGCCGCAATATTTTGAGGTCGCCAAAGTGAATCAGCCCATCCGGGTGCGCGCAGTGGATTTGGCAAACGGAAAAATCCGCGTCGAGAATTGTCATGCCTTCACGGACCTCAGCAACTTCGTCGCGACTTGGGAATGGAGTGACAACGGAATCGTCGCGGTGAAAGGAAAACTTGAACCGCTGCGTTGTGGGCCGGGCGAAGCTTGCGAAGTCACCGTGCCGCCAGCGCCGCCGGGCAGCGAACGCCATCTCACCGTGCGCTTCGCGCTGGCCAAAAAAGCTTCATGGGCTGCTGCAGGATTTGTCGTCGCGTGGGATCAACTGGCGCTTGATGCCTCGCCAGAACTGGCCGCTCTCAAAGTGTCGCCGGGGCAATTGACAGTTGAGCAAACGTCGCAATCAATCACGATTCACAACTCCGTATTCTCTGCCCGCATCGGCAAACACAGCGGAATGATTGAAAGCCTGCGCTACGGCGGGCGCGAACTGTTGACGACTCCGCTGCGGCTTTGCTTCTGGCGACCGCCGGTGACGAATGATCGCGGCTGGAAAATGCCGGAGATTCTGGGCGCTTGGCGGAACGCGGGCGAACAGGCTGCGGCAACCAGCGTGACCGCGACCCAAAATGCAAATGGCTCGGTTTCAATATCTGCCGAGGTCAAAATCCCCGTCTCGTCTAGCCATGCGACTCTGACTTATCAAGTGGATGCCGTTGGTAGAATAGTTGTCCATGC
>CAINDH010000011.1 GCA_903847285.1 uncultured Verrucomicrobia subdivision 3 bacterium
ACGGCGGCGAGGTCGGCGGCAAAATCCGCAAAATCAATTGTGCCCTTGAGCACGTCTTCCCGCGGTTCACAGGTTTCAAAAACAGTTGGTAAATTCATATTTTTGCGAATGCGCCCGGATGGGGCGACATAATGCGTGCTCGCCGTGAAACTTGCATCAAAAAAAACGCGGCGAGTTGGTCCGGCGGCGGCGGTGAAAAAAACAGTTTGTGCGCATTACTGGTGGAAGAGTAGCCGACGAGGTTGGACAAATGCTGTCCATGGCTCAGGACAAAAAGGCGACCAAAACAACCACTGAAAACACTATAACCGAGGACGAGCCTTTTATGCAATTTTTATGCAAAACAGACTTTTGGAGCGCCTAAACTTGATTAAAACCTTGATTTTACTAACAAATGTGAAGATTGGAGCGGGTGAAGGGAATCGAACCCTCGTCTCAGCCTTGGGAAGGCCACATTCTACCATTGAACCACACCCGCTTTCGCTGCGCTTCGGCTCGGCCAGGCTGCCGAATTTTTGAAGACGCCACTTTTCTAACAGACTTACCGGCACGTGGCAACTGCGACGTTCATATGAACGCTTCCAACTGCCCGATGGCGGCACGCAACGCGACTTCTATTTCCGGCGCGCGCATGGCCAGATCAATCTGACCACCACCAATTTCTCGAACATAAAAATTGTCCAGTGCCGCACCGCGTTCGGTCACAATCCGCGCGGCGGAGATGTCCAGCTTCAACTCGGCAAAAGTTTGTGAGATGGCGTGCAACAAGCCAAGGCGGTCCTCGGTCTCAATCTCAATCAGCGTGCGGCCTTCAGAGGCTTCGTTATTGAAACGAATATGTGTCTCAATGCGTTCGCCGAAATACGCGGTGTAATGCGGCTGCTTGAACGTGCGCCGCGCGATAAGCTGGTGCAGGTTGATTTCCTCGCCTGCCAAAACCTTTTCCAGCAGGTCGGAAAATTTTTCGCGCTGTTCTTTTTCCGCCAGTGCGCCGGTGCGGGCATCGTTCACAAAAAAAGTGTCAATGGCCACGCCATCGGTGCGCGAGAAAATCTGCGCGCCGAGAATGTTCAACCCAGACGCGCTCAAGGCGCCGGCGATTTTGCCGAAGAGTCCGGCGCGATCCCAGGTGCAGACTTTGGCGAGGCTGTAGCCGCGGTCGCGCTCATCAATCCACGCGGTCGCGGGCACAAGCGCGCGGTTGCCCTCGGCCACCAGGCGGTGCATGAAACGATGAGACAACTCAAGGTCGTCCTGGATTTGCGCGGCGGTGTGGATTTCAAAATACCGTTGCGGCAACGTGCTAAAATGAGCTTCCAACTCCTCGTCCGTGACGCGGCTGGGGGTAAGTTCGCGAACGAGCTCGCGCAATTCTTCGCGCGCTTTCTCACTGGCCTTGATGAATTCCGTGCCGCCGGCGAGCAGCGCGCAAGAGCGGTTGTGCAGTTGCCAGAGGAGCGAATCTTTGAACCCGCTCCAGAGCTTATCGCTCGTGCCTTGCGAGTCGGCGAAAGTGAGCAACAGGAGCAGGCTTAATTTTTCGGACGTGCCAACCTGTCGGGAAAATTCCCGGATGACTTCCGGGTCATCGAGGTCACGTCGCTGCGAGAGGACGGCCATGAGCAGGTGGTTCTCGACGAGAAATTTCACCATATCGGTGGAGCTTTCATCGAGGTGCAGCCGTTTGGCGGCGCGCAACGCCAGCGTCGCACCCACGTCGGCATGTTTACCTTGCTCGTGCTTCGCCGCCTTGCCCACATCGTGCAACAACAGCGCAAGGTAAAGCAGGCCGGGGCGTTCAAGGCTTTGAAAAACCGGCTCGTAGTATTTATACGGCGGCTCCTTGGCCTCCCAAATTTTATCCAGCTGCTCGATGCAGACGAGCGTGTGTTCGTCCGCCGCGTATTGATGATAAAATTCATGCTGCACGAGGCAGGTCATTTTACCGAACTCAGGAATGTATTTACCGAGCAGGTTCACCTCGTGCATCGCGCGCAACGCGGGGCCGACCTCGCCACGCTTTTCGAGAATGGTCAGAAAGGTTTCGCGCACATGTGCGTCGGCGAGAAACTCGCGATCAACCAGGTGCGTCTGGCTGCGGATGAGCTGCGCGAGGTCGGGGTGCAACTGTAAATGACGTTGCTGGGCGTGAAGAAAAACGCGCATCAGACGGCGTGGCGAATCCCGGAAGATGCGGTTGTTCGCGGCACAGATTTCACCCTCCACAAAAATAAAGCCATCCACCGGCTCCGGCAGCTCGCGCGGCTTGCCGCCGGGCAGCAGGTTGCGAAACCTGGTAATTTTGCTCGTCTGCTGTGGCGAAAGGAGAGCCAGACGTTGTTCCAGCGTGCGCGTGGTGAGAAAAACATTTCTCATGTGCGTGTAGAGATCACGCATGAACTTCTCAATCCGCAGGCTCGGCGAACGGTCGCCATAGCCGAGGTTGTGCGCGATAGCGGGCTGGATGTTTTTTCCCAGCACATCCTGCGGACGGTTTGTGTGGTAGTGCATCTCGGTGCGCACCCGCAGCAGAAATTCATATGCGGCCTCCAGTTGTTTACGTTCCGCCGGGGTTAGAAATTCCTGCGCCTGCAGGTCCGGCAGCGAACGCGTGCGGTATTTAAAGAACGACATCCACAGCAAGTTTTGGAAATCGCGCAGGCCACCGCAGCCGTTCTTGATGTTCGGCTCCTGCATACAGGCGGAGTTGCCATGCTTGCTGCGGCGCGAAGCCTGATCTTCAAGACGCATGGCGATATATTTTTCCTCGAACGCCACGACACATTTGGCGACAACCGCCGTCTGATATTTCTTGAACAGGGCTTTGTCGCCGATGACCAGCCGCGATTCTATGAGCGACGTCTTGGACTGCATGTCGGTGTTGGCCACCTTCACGCAATCGCTGATGTCGCGCACAGAATAGCCGACTTTCAGCCCGATGTCCCAAAGCGGATAAAGCACTCCGTCAATCAACTTGGCGAGATGCGGCAGCGGCTTGCCGCCGGAAACCTGCCCCTCGTGCAGGAACATGAAATCAATATCGCTGTGCGGATTCAATTCCGCGCGGCCAAAGCCGCCAATCGCCACCAGCGCGATGGGCGGAGAATCTTTCGCCGATGAAATCTGCGCGAGCGAAGTCTCCCAGAAATGTTTCAGCAGCGCGTCGAGGATGGCCGCCCGGCCCTCGCAAATCTTTTTACCATCAGCACCCGCACGGTGCAGCAGCTTGAGACGGTGCGTCTCCACCTTGAGAAAATGTTTATAGCGCGCCAGCTTTTCCACGGGGCTGGCGTTGGGCGAAAAGGACAGCCGCGCCTCGGCGGCGGCCTCAATTTTTTTCAGGAGATCCTGCACGGGCGCAAAAGTTAGAGCTTTGAATCGGTTGCCGCCAGCGAAACCTTGTCGCGGACGCGGTGTTCGTTAAACTTGCCTGCAATGCCGGAACCACTCGACCTCGATGCCGCCCTGATGCTGCGCGTAAAACGCGGCGACCGCGCGGCGTTTGCGGAACTGGTCGAGAAGTTCAAACAGCCCGTCTGCAATTTTGTTTTCCGCACGCTGCGCGATGAAACGGAGTCCGAGGATGTGGCCCAAAATGTTTTTCTTCAGGTCTGGAAATCGCGTGACCGCTACGAACGCACAGCCAAGTTTTCCACCTGGCTCTTCACTATCGCGCGCAATCTTTGCCTCAACGAGATCCGCCGCCGTTCACGTCACCCCGCTGAGTCGCTGGAAGAATCCCACGCCGAACACGACGACCTGCCATCGCGGCAATACGAGGATAAAAAGATTTTCCTACCGACAGACAATGTGTTGCAGGGCGAGCTGGCCAAAAAAATTGAGGAGGCGCTGGCGGAATTGCCTGAGAACCAGCGCACAGCCATTTTGCTTTGCCGCCAGGATGAATTGAGCTACGAGGAGATCGCAGAAGTTTTGGACTGCTCACTGTCGGCCACCAAGTCGCTCATCCATCGCGGCCGCGAGACGCTCAAGGAAAAATTGAAGCCATATCTCCAAAGCGGCGAGTGGGAGTGACGTTCAACACAATTGGCGATGGCGCTCCGGTGCTTAACCCGTTTTAATTTGTCCATGTCCAAATCCATTTTGCCCCTTGCCGCTTTCATCGGCGCGCTGCTGTTCTCCGGCTGCACCACTACGCAAAAATTTCCCGCGAACGCCAACCCAAAGACCGTTGGCCAAAAAGTCTGCGCTAATTTTCTGCAACGCAAAATTTATTACAACACCGCCGGCTACGTCGTTTATCCCGAAATCTGCGCGGCGTTCGGTGCGCTGCGGTTCGCCAATGCGGCGGGTGACGCGGCGTTGCAACAGCAGCTTATCGCGCGCTACGAGTTCATCCTCACGCCGGAAGGCCGCAAATCCATCTCCGCCCAACGCCATGTGGACTTTCATGTGTTCGGCGTGCTGCCGCTGCAAATTTATTTACTCACCGGCGACGACCGTTATCTCGATCTCGGCATTCACATGGCGGATGACCAATGGGTCAATCCGCGCCCCGACGGTCTCTGCGAAGAAACCCGCTGGTGGGTGGACGACTGTTTCATGATCGGCAGTTTGCAGATTCAAGCCTACCGCGCCACACACGACGCGAAATACGCCGACCGCGTCGCCACGGAACTCGCCGCGTATCTCGACAAATTGCAGCAGCCGAACGGACTGTTTTATCACGCGGATGTCGCCCCGCATTTCTGGGGACGCGGCAATGGCTGGTTTGCGGCCGCAATGGCCGAAGTATTGAGCTCGCTCCCGCCGGAACATCCTAAATACGCGCGCCTAATGACCGGCTACAAAACTATGATGGCCGCACTCAAAAAATATCAAGCACCCTCCGGCCTCTGGCGTCAGCTCGTGGACAACGACCAAGCGTGGGATGAAACCTCCTGCACCGGAATGTTCACTTACGCGATGATCGTGGGTATAAAACACGGCTGGCTGGACGCGAGCTACGAGGCCGTGGCTCGGCATGGATGGATTGGGCTATGTGGAAAAATTGACGAGACCGGCGCGTTGCGCGATGTGTGCGTGGGCACGAACCAGAAGGACGATGTGCAATTTTATTTGAACCGTCCGCGTGCCACGGGTGATTTGCACGGCCAAGCGCCGCTGCTCTGGTGCGCCTGGGCATGGTTGCAGAAATAAAACGCGCGGCGCTTGCCCATCAAGCAATTTCAAACTCACGACTGCAGCTTATCACTGTCCGCTGGCGGCTCGGATTTTTCGTCAGGATAGGCACGGTTGACCAGCAACAAAGCACCACCAATCAGCCACCAAGCAATGGCGAATTGCAGCAGCAGATAAACCAGCGCCCAGCCCGAATTACTTATCAGCATCGGGAGACTTTGGGTTCCGTGGTATAGGAACACCAGCCCGAACAGTCGCACCGAGAGTTGGAAAATATCTTTTGGCTTCATGCGAATATGGTGCGTCAGGGCACAGGCTTATCAAGCCGGGTTTGGAAAGCATGTTTGTTGCGCCGAAAAAAACTATTTCGGCCACGCGCCGTCAACGATTGGTCGCAATGAAAAACTCTTCGGGTCAACCACGACGTGCTTGATGCGCTTGCGTTCCCAAGTGTAGGTGATGTGCACCAACCCATCGCTGGTTTGAATCACGGCAGGATATGCGAAGCCGTTTGGCGCATCGGGATCGTTTTCTAAAGCCAGCGCGGCTTGCCAATTTTTCCCGTCGTCGGAAACGGCGACGTTGAGCGGACTGCGGCCTTTGTTGTTTGAGCCGGTGCGCGTGTTGTGGTTGTAAACCAAAAGCTGCCGGCCATCGCGCAACGTCACCGCGTCCGTGCCGGAATTCGGATTCGGCAAACTCATCAGTGACATTTCACCCCAAGTTTTTCCGCCATCATCAGAAATAATTTCGAACAGCTTATCATTTTTTGTGCGGCCCATCGCAGACAGCTTTTCTCCACCGCGAAACAAAATGCTCGGTTGAATCGCCCCAATGGTTTTGCCGTCATTCACCGGCGATGTGGCCGTCCACGTTTTGCCGCAGTCGGTGCTACGCTCGAAATGCACACGCCAGCCGCCGTCGCCCTCCACGCTCACGGGCGACAATATGTCGCCGCCCGCAAGTTGCGCGGGCTTGTTCTTGATCGGCCCGAGAATCCCATCGGGCAAACGCGCCGGCGGCGACCATGTTTTGCCGGCGTCATCAGAAGTGGTCATCATGCCCCACCACGTTGCGGGGCTGGGACCGACTTTGTAAAACAGCAACAACGGTCCGCTCTTCGGCTGGAACAAAACTGGATTCCACGTCGGCAGACGGTTCGTGGAAAAACCTTCGCCATCTGCGACGGCTACGGGCGGGGTCCATTTTCCATTTTCATTTCGCGAAACGTAGATGCACACATCAGGATTCCGCTCCGCCGTGCCGCCGAACCACGCGGAAACGAGGCCGGATTTAGTCTCCACAATCGTGGAGGCGTGGCACGACGGGAAGGACGCGGTCTCAAAGATGAATTCTGATTTTACGACAGCAGATTTTTGCGGAGCCGTCACGCAGCCGGTGATTATAAGAGCAAGCAAAGCCGCTCCAATTTTAGCGTTCCAATTCATTCGCTAGTCAGATGGTATTTGCCGGAGCCGAGTTCAAAAATTGCGCGACCATTTTCAAAGCGCGTGGCGTTTGCGCCTTTGGTTTTCGCTTTTTCCAGTTTTGTGGCGGGAATACTCACCGTCGCCGTCGTGTTCGCGGGAATTTCAATCTGCCAGTCAAATTTGTTTCCGTCGCGATGCCATTCACTTGAAATTTTTCCGTAGGGCGAATTGTGCGTGGCTTTCACAAATTTCAAATCGCCGACGGGATGTGGTTCCATCTTGATGGTCTTGAATCCGGGCGACGCGGGAGCGATGCCGGCAGCGTATTCGTAAAACCAAACCACAAGATCGCCGACGAGCATGACGTGATTGCCGGAATTCATCGTCGGGTCGGCGGTATTGCCGTTCCACAGCTCCCAAATCGTGGTCGCCCCCTGCTCTGCCATGTAGCCCCAGCTTGGATAATCTTTTTGCGAGGCGATGGTGTAGCATAAATTCGCGCGACCATTGTCCGACAGCACGCGATTCAAATATTGTCCACCGATCAAGCCTGTGCCGATGTGGCCCTTGGTCACGTTTTCAATGTTTGCCACGAGTTTTGAAAAAACTTTCTCCTTCATGTCCTCCGGCACTAGGCCGAACGCCAGCGGCAGCACGCAGGAAGTTTGCGTGCCGTTGGAGTATTGCCCCTTCTCCCGGTCGAGAAACTTCCGGTTGAACGCGGCCTTGAAATCTTCCGCCAGTTTTCCCCAGCGGGCAGCGTCTTCAATTTTGCCGAGTTGTTTCGCATATTTTTCCATTAGGCATAGGTCGTAATAAAAGTAAGACGTGGCCAAAAGCGTCTTGTCCGTCTGCCGGGTCGGATCTTTGGAGTGGATCAACCTCGCTTCCTCCGGCGGCACGCACCAGTCGCCGTAGTTGTCTTTGGAAATGATGTTGTCCGTCGCGAACGTCAACATGTGCTCCATCCAGAGTTTGGCACTGGCGTAATTTTTCCCGATGCTTGCGCGGTCGCCGAACTGCCGTTCCAGCGAGCTCGGAATGATAATGGCGCTGCTGGGCCAAGTGACGTTGTCGGAATAAATCGGCCAATAGCTCGGCGCGACGTCTGGGATGCTGCCGTTGGTGCGCTGCGCGTCGGCCATGTCCTGCCTCCATTTAGCGTAGAGCGCGGAGATGTTAAACAGATACGCCTCGCCCTTGCATTCCTCTGAGCGGTCACCTAGCCAGCCCTGACGCTCGTCGCGTTGCGGGCAATCCACCGGCAGAGAGCGATAATTTCCGCGCGTGCCCCAGACGATGTTGTGATAGATGCGATTGATGAGATCGTTTGAGCAGGCGAATTCACCGGCGCTTGGCAGGTCATCGTTCACCACGCGGCCTTCAATGGTGATGTGTGGCGGTTGAGGCAGGCTATTAATGGGAAGTCCGGTGACCTCGACGAAACGGAATCCGTGTGTGACGAAGCGTGGCTCCCATATTTCCATCTCGCCGCCTTGGAGCGTGTAAATGTCCGTGACTTCCGCACCGCGCAAATTGGCCATGTAGAGCGAGCCGTCGGGCCTCAACGTTTCGGCGTGACGGAGTGTGATGGCAGTGCCCGCTGGGCCGTGCACGTGGATGCGACACCAGCCTACCATGTTCTGTCCCATGTCATAAATGAAAACTCCGGGCTGGATTTCTTTCACGGAAACCGGCTTCAGCGTTTCTGTCACGCGGATCGGTTCTTGCATCTGTGCGGACAAGACACCGCCGGGCGCGTCCACCAATTGCGGGGCGCTCCACTTGGAGTCGTCAAAACCATTCGCGCAGCAATTGGAAAATTCCTTGCGGGCATCATACTCTTCGCCATCGAAATCATTGTTGGCAAGGATTGGTCCGTCTGTTGAGAGCTTCCAGGCATTGTCGCTAACGATTTCTTGCGAAGAACCATCCGTGTAATCGATGCGCAGGTTCAGCAGCAATTTGGGCCAGCCAAAACTCACCGTGCCCGCGTAAGTCTTGCTGCGGTCCGCGTAGTAACGACCGTTTCCCAGAATCACGCCCAGCGTGTTGACGCCGCGTGAAAGATTCTTGGTCAAATCGTAGGTCACATAAAACGCCCGCTTGTCATATTGGGCGAAAGCCGGTGACAAAACCGCATCGCCGATCTTCGAGCCATTCACGTAAAGCTCTGAAAGGCCCAGCCCGCAAAACGAAACGGTCGCGCGGGAGATTTTTTTCTCCGCTGCGAATTCCTTGCGCAGGTAACGGGCTGCAAGTCGGCGGCTCTCGGCGGAACGCGGATTGCCCCACGGCTGCATCTCCGCCGGGCCGATTTTTTTGGCTGCGACCCACTTGGAATCATCAAAGCCGACCGTGTTCCAGCCCGCTTCGAGATTCTTGGAAACTTTCCATTGTTCGTCCGTCTGGATGATCTGAGTTTCGCCGTCGGCAAACTCAACCGTCAGCTTGCCGATGACGCCCGCCGGGTTCGGCCCCTCGCCTTCGTTGCGACCAACGAGGCCGAAGACATAAGTTTTGCCGGATTCAAGGCGCGTGGTGATGTTATTCCATTTCACCGTCTTGAAATTGTTCCGCGCGCCGAGATCAAACTGGTCGATGAATCCGCGACACTCATTATCGCCGGTGTATTCAAAGATGGCTTGCTTGATTTTTTTTCCGGCGGGAAACGTGATGACCCGGCGGAAATAATTTGTCGCCAACGGAGCAGTTACCTGCGGCTCGCCTTCAGGAAACCAGATCCACGACGTGCCGGTGAGTATGTTGGTGGTATCGTTGCCATCCTTGCCGATCCACTTAGCCGCGCCCCAGTCGGCGGGGTTTAGGATGCCCATCGTCCACCTTGCCGACTTGCTCCATGCGGAAACTTTCCCAGCGCCATCCCACACGCGGACTTTCCAGAAAAATTCAGCGCGTGAACCAAGTGGCTTGCCGCCGTAGCTCAATAACACGGACGCGTCGGATGGGACCTTCGACGAGTCCCACAAATCGCCAGTGTCTTTGGCGAGGATTTTTTCGGAGGAGGCTACTAGGATCTGATACGCGGATTGCTTCGCGTCGCGTTCGCCGGACTCCAGTTGCCAGCTCAAGCGTGGCTGAGTGGCGTCAATGCCCTGCGGGTTTTCCAGATGCTCACAGCGCAGGTGGTTGACGGAAATTCCGGCGAGCAGGCTTGTGGCGCTGGCGCACAGCACGGCGAGCATGGTGATAAAAGGCTTCATAAATTTAAGTCTAAAAATCTTGATGGTTGGGACGGCGCGAAACGAGCAGCGATTTCAAAAAGGCTGCTATTTCGTTTTCAAAAACTGCGCGTCAGCAAAATCTAGGAACTTATCCCAGTCCGACGGCAGCACGTCGTGTTTGCCTACGTGGCAATTCAGCCAGATATCATGCTTCAACGGATGGTCGAGTGGCGGAAAGTTAGTTTCGGTGATGCCCGTTTTGCCGAATAGTCGATAGACCGGCTTAGCGGCGCAAGCGGCGAGGAATTCCCCCATCGGATCCGCCCATTTGTCATCACTGCCGGAATTTAAAAACAGCGGACGCGGTGCGATGAGCGAAATCAAACAATGCGAATCCACCGGCAGCGCGCTCCATCGGTTGGAAAACTGCTGAAAATTTTGCGCCATCCAATAGGGAAAGCGTTTCGCTACGTCGTCTACTGTCTCGCCGAAATCGCGGCGGGACAACGCCGCGCCCATTTCACCGGAACCGTTGGCGATTACGGCGGCGAAGCGTTCATCCTGCGCGCCAGCCCACAAGACTGTTTTGCCCAAGCGCGAATGGCCGAAAAGAATGACACGTTTAGCATCCACATCTCTATCGGTCTGCAAATAATCCAGTGCGCGGCTCGCGCCCCACGCCCACGCGCCGATGCCGCCCCATTCATTTTTTTGCGGCGCTGGAAAATTTTTGTGCACGCCAAGTTTGAAACCCGCGCCGCCTGCCAGATCGGGTTCGATTTCCGTGTAGCAGATGATGGCTATGCCGTAGCCGCGGGCGATGGCTTCGGAGATTTTCCAATTGCGAGCAGATGATCCGCGCACGGGATTCTTCGGCATCCCGAACTGCTTCGTCTTCCAGTTCCACTCGGGAAACATTGCAATAGCCGGATCATCAATCACCGCGTAGTTGCCGGTGAACGACAGGCAGAGAAACGTGGGAACGGAAGTTTTTCCGGCCGGCGTGTAGAGCAGCAGATGCGCGAGCGGGCCGTCCATCGTGCCTGAGAAATTGATCTCCACCTGCTTGCGCGTGGCGGTGCCGCCGAGAGCATTCGTGGATGTTTCCCAGACGTTGAAGGTGACGTTGGTTCCCGCGGCTGGGCTGCGGCCAAAAATATTTTCGTGGTAGAGATCCAAGATTTCCGCGCGGCGCTTTTGCGTCCACATTTCCGCGTTTGTCACGCGCGAGCCATCGGCGCAGACGAGCGGGTCGGGCAAGGTGTAAGTGCCGACGTTTGTCTCATCATAGTTTGTGGCGGTTGCGATGTAGGTGACTGTGAAAAATGACAGCGCAAAGATAGGAAGCAGGACAAGGCGGTGGTGGCAGCGGGACATGGTGAAATCTTTGCGGATTTTCCGGTGCAAGTCAGCCGGGAAATAAAAACGCGGGCCCGGCATCACGCCGAGGCCCGCGTCGGTTCAGAGTTGGCTGATTACGGATTGTATTGCAACCGGTAGTAGGCCGAGGCCGGCACGACGAATCCAAGGTCACTGAAATCGTCAACCGCTTGGAACACGCCGCCGGACGGCGCGTTGGTCGTGAGAATGCCCGCCCAGTCCACGAGGTTGGTGGAGCGCTGGACCGTGTAGCTTAAGCCGGGGATGCCGGCAAAGCTGACCGTGGCCGAGCCACCACCGGGCGATACCGTTCCGCTCTGGCCGGCGATGAACGCCTGCGCGGTTAGATTGACCGTGCCGGTGGTGCTGCCGCCGTAACCATCGTCCACCGTGTAGGTGAACTGGTCGTTCACGAGGTTCGTGTTCGAGTAGAGCACGAAGCCGCCACCGGTGTTGAGCGTCACGCCGTTGGTGCTGGTGCCGAGGCTGCTAACGGCGATGGTGTCGCTGTCGGCATCAGCGATGTTCGTGACGATGTCCGTAAGGAGAATCTTCCATGTCGGAACCGCGCCGCGATAGTAGCTCACGAGCGTGGCAATCGGCGGATGATTGGTGACGACTTGATCCAGGGTATTGGTGCTGGGGAGATAATTGCCGTCACCGACGTAGATGGCGGTGATGCTGTTCGTGCCGCGCGCGAGCGAGTTGATGCTCACGCTGGTGGCGACACCCACGGTCAGGTTGTTCGTGCTGAACGGAGCCGCGCCGTTGTAGAACTTCACAAGACCTGTGGCCGAGGTCGGGGTGACCGACGCGGTGAAGGTCAGGGCGTCGAGATAGCCGGACGGATTCGATGAAGATGCCAGTGTCGCACTGCTGATTGCAGGCGTGATGGTGACGGCAGCAAAGTTCGTCGCGCTGCCGTAGGGGTTGGTGACAATGACACGATAATTTCCGGAAGCGGCCACCGCCGGGGTATTCAAGCTGAGCGTGGCGTTAGTTTCACCGCTGATGGCATTGGTGTTTTTGTCATACCACTGATAGCTCAACGGATTTGCCCCAAGCGCATTGGCTGTGAGCGTCACCGAGCCGCCGTAAACAATGTTGGTGCTGACAGGGTCGACCGCAACCGCTGGCGCCGTGAGCGAGAAGTTGGTCAGGATGACTTTATTGCCCGCCGTCAGGACTTGAAAGCTGTAGGCAACGTTGTTGGAGACAGTCACGCGACTGCCGGACAGCAGGTTGGCGAACGTGCCGGTCAAGGTGCCACCGTTGGTGATGATGGTGAAGCTATCCGTTGCCGCCGGAGTGAAGCCGCTGAGCAGGCTCACGTTCAATGCCCCGCCAAGCGTCAGGTTGCCGCTCACCGCCAGAACGTCATAGTTGGTTGAATCATTCAGCAACTCTGTGGCCGGTGTGATGCCGCCGATATCAATCTTCAACTGCGCGCCCGCGCCATTGATCAGATCACCGCTGACGGTGAGCAGACCGTTGGAGTTGAGGTCGCCTGGAACGATGACGCTATTACCGTTAGTGAGCAAGCCCGCGATGGTGCCGTTGCCTTTGAACGTCTGTGCGTTGGTAAGAGCATAAGTTCCAGTAGCAACACCGCTGTAGTCCAGTGTAGCGCCTGCGTTGACTTGAACTGTTTGCGGGAAGTAAAGCGTGCCGCTGCCAAGGATAGCTACAGTGCCTTGGTTGACCATGAAGTTGGTCGGATTGAAACCGCTTGAGGTCGGAATGGTGACGGCCATTTTGCCAATGCCGTCCTTGCGGATATTGCCGTTGAATCCGCTGCTCAGCGTCATCTTGAGACCGATGTTCAAATCCGGATCCACACCCGGAATGTCCTGCACGTTGAGCACGGACGTGAACACCTGCGTAACGGGGGCCTGTCCAACCGCCGGACCGAACAGGAAGCGCGCGCCGGAGCTGGCGTTATTCTGGTTCGTGAACGTCGTCGCTGTGGTTGCGCTAGAAGGAATGATCAAACCAGTGTTATCCGGGCCCATCAAACGGTAGCCAGCGGTCGACGTGCTGGCGTAGGTGATATCCATGAACCCATTGACGATGGTGATGTTGTTGCTGAACTGGAAAATACCGCTGCTGGTGCAGTTGAAATATCCGTTCGTGGAGAAGCCGCCATTAAGCGTCGTGGGCGAACCTGAACTAACCGTGTTCGTGCCGCCGTTGTTATAGAGGAAGTTGAATGACTCATTACGCGCACCGAAGGTCAGCGTGCCAGCCACGTTGGTGATATTCGCGGTGTCCGGAATCTGTTCGTCACGCGCGGTGGTGTAGTTGACCGTCGCGCCCGCGTTGATCAACAAACTGCCGCCGATGGCGTTTGTTCCCGGTGCTGCGGAATTCAAGCCGAGCGTTCCCGCGTTCACCGTGGTCAGACCGGTGTAGGTGTTGGTGAAACTACCGCCGAGGTTCAAAGTGCCTCCAGAGTTTTTCGTCACTGAACCGGAACCGCTGATGATGCCGCCGAAGGTCTGCGTATTCGGATTGGCAAAGGTCAGGTTGCCGTTGTCTGTGATGTTGCCGGCCACCGCGCCGTTACGAGTGGCACCGTCACCGAGTTGAAGCGTGCCGCCACTGATGATCGTGCCGCCTGAATACGTGTTTGTGTTCGCCACGGTGAGCACTCCAGAGTTCTGCTTGGTCACCGAGCCGCTGCCAGAAACCAGATTTGTCGCCGTTCCATTCGCTATCTGGTCATAGACCAGCGAGGAATTGTCGATGATGTTCCCAACCAGAGAAGAAGCATTGCCCTGCAATGTGCCGCCACTGACCAACGTGCCGCCGGTGTAAGAGTTGGTGCCGAGCAAAATGGCTGTGCCCGGGCCGTTCTTGGTTAACGCTGCGGGGCCTGTCAGGTTGCCACTGGTGAGGATGTATTGCTTGGTTGCATTGCTAACAGTGATTGAGCTGGGCGAAAGAACACTATTGTTGGTCACCGTGAACGGTCCGCTGCCGGCCGGAGTTTCATCAAACAAAACGGTATCAATCGTGTCTTGATACGTCGCTGTTGCGCCGGACTGATCTTTCCAATTAGCCGTGGCCGTGTCCCAAAGGCCGTCGCCGGGTTGCCACACCAGCGGGTCAAGCGCATTGGTCACTACATAGCTGATGAGCTTGTTTGCGGTGTCATTGGTGATGTAACCCTGGGTGCGCGCAGGCTGCGTGAGCGGCGTCTGCACCGGCGCACCGGTAAGACTGTTGGTGTATTTGATGAGCGGATAAGTTCCCAGCGGCATCGGACTGCCAGTAATCAAAACATTCAAAGTGCCATTGATGGTCAGGTTGTTTTGAATGTTCAACGGAGCCGTGGTCGGACTGGGCGAATTGCCGCCAAACGCGAACAAGACATATTCTGTTCCCGCTGCATAGGTCAGGTTGGAGCAAGTGAATTGTCCGCCGGGCACCGCGATAGAAACGCCGTTGGTCGCGCCGGTGTTCACAGTGACCGCGCTGTTGGAAATAGAACCACCGGAAACACCAAGCAAAGTTCCGGCGTTGACGGCCGTGGCACCCGATAAAGTGGACGCGCCGCTCAAGGTCAAAGTGCCACTGCCGATTTTGGTCAGGGCCACGATGTTAGTAGTTGGATTTGCACCACCGGACGAATCATTAAATTTTCCTGAAAACGTAGTGCTCGTGTTCAAAGCGCCAATGCTGTAAGTGGAAACAGAGGAATTAACGCCGGCCGGTGTTTGCGCAGCGCCCAGCGTGCCCGATCCGGATAGCGAACCCAGATTGACCGTGCAGTTGTTATTGCGCGGCTGTAATCCCGGCGAAGTGCTGTTGACGATGAAGTTGGCAGAGGCCGATCCCAGAGTGGTGTCGCCGTTTGCCCCTTTTGATAATCTCGTGGTGCCACTCGAAGAGGTAAAGGTTCCCGTAAATCCACTCAGTGTGCCCGCATAAGTAATGTTAGCTATGTCGTTAATAGACGCCGTAGAATCCGCTGACGAAATATTTCCATTAGGCCCGGCGCTTAACGTAGTCGCCGTCATTGAGACACTGGCACCGGAAGCGATGAGGATGTTGTTTCCTGGATTCACCGCGTTTCCGCCGCTGCCAACACTGAAGGTTGTGCCATTGTTCATCGTGATCTGGCCGGTGCCCAAGCTGCCCGCCGTGTTCAACGTCAGCGTGCCGCCATTTAGAATGATGCTGCCCGTATAGGTTGAGTTGGTTGTCGCAATGGTCAACGTGCCGCTACCATTTTTGGTCAACGTGCCGCTACCTGCGAACACACCGCCCGGTGCGGACGGAGAAAGGACATAATTTTTATTGGTGACGTTCGCTACGATGCTTGCCGGAGTGACAGTCACGCCAAGAGAAATCGTGATAGGCGAGGCACCAGAGGCTGTGTCATCCAACACCACTGCCTGACCATCCAAATATTTCACCAGTGCACCAGAAACATTGTTGGTCCAATTGGCGGTGGTATTAATGTCCCACGCGGCATTGCCCACGGCCCAAGCCACGGCGTTGCCTACCGTCACATTCAGGTCAATGGACTTATTGCCCGTATTGTTAACAAGTGTCGCGGTCATGCCAGTCGGCAAGATGAGCGTGGTCGGTGCTGTTCCAGACAGCGTGCCGGTGTATTTGAACAACGGATAGGTGCCAGCCGGAATCACCGCCGAACCAGGGCGGATGATGACCGTGGGTGAAACCGTGAAAGCAAGGTTGCCGTTGATTTGCACCGGAGCCGCGGTGGTGCTGGGAACGTTTCCGTTGAAATTGAAATCCGCGTAGGTTGTGCCCGCACTGTAGGTCAGGCCGCCGCAGGCCCACTGTCCGTTAGCCGAAGCCATCAAAACGCCGTTCGTTGCGCCGGACGAAACGCTCACGGTGCTGTTGGAAACGCTGCCGCCGGTCTGGCCGATGAGTTCGCCGGCGCTGACGGTAGTTGTGCCATTGTGAGTATGGTTGCCGGTGATGGTCCACGCACCGGAACCGACCTTGGTGAGGGCATTGCCGCTCAACGAGCCGGAATAAACGTTGGTGCTCACGTTGTTGTTGCCCACGGAAACCGTGCCCGTGCCGAGCGCAAGATTGCGAGAACCTTTCAAGCCGCCGAGCGTGGCGTTCAGATTGTTCACGTTCAACGTGCCCGCATCCGCGACGTTCATGTCAACCGTGGAGTTTTGCAGCGCTGCCGTGTTGCTGACGACGAGCGTGCCGTTGACGATGCGGGTGTCGCCGGAATATGTGTTAACGCCGCTCAATGCCCAAGTGCCAGCACCATCCTTGGTCAAGGAGATGAGGGCCGTGCCAAGATCGAGAATGTTGCCGACGACAGCGCCGCTGCTGGCACCCTGAAGGGTGACGTTGCGCGTGCTTGCGGCTGCGGCGTTGGAAATCGCCGTGGAAGCCGCCGTGCCGATCGTCAACGTCCCAACATCCGACTGGATGATGGCGAAGCCACCGCCGCTGTTCAGCGCGATGGTGCCGGACAGCGTATTGTTACCGTTGAGGTTTTCGATTCCCGGCGCCGTGGAGGAAGAGCGCAGCGGCAGAGAGATTTGGTTGTTGAGGCTGATGTTGTTGGATAACTCCAGGCGCGCGGTGGATTCATTGCCGCCGGTTCCGACGCTCACCGTTCCCGTTCCCAACGTTTGCGTGGCCGCCGCGCGAATCACACCACTGCGGAAGTTCACCGAGCCGTTGCCGATGTTGACACTGCCAGTGAAAGGATTATTGGCGCGGTCAAGTGTCAGCGTCGCGTTCGCGTTGGTGACCGTGATAGTGACCGCATTGGTGATCATACCGCTGAAAAGACTGTTCACGCTGGTGTTACCCACGGTCAACGTCGCCGACACATTCCCCAGCGAACCGATGACACCGTTGCCATACAGCCCATTGATCGTTTGGCTGACGCCGTTCAAGTCCAAGATGCCGGTGTTGGTCACAATCATGTTACCACGGCCCGTGCCGTTGGGCAGCACGCCGGTTGAACCCGTCTTAAGCGTGCCGTTGGTGACGGTCGTGTCGCCGCTGTAAGCATAAACGCCATTGCCTGCGGCCGAGTTGGAGAGCACCTGCGTGCCGCTGACCACGTTGACCGCAAGGTTGCCAACGATGCTGCCGCCATACACCACCAGATTCTGCCCTGCAAGCGTCAGCGTGGAAGGAGTGGTGCTGCTGTTGGTCACCCACGCGAGGTTGGCGGGGGTCACGTTGTTTTTCAATCCGGCGAGCGTCTGGTTAAAGCCGTTGAGATCAAAAATTGCGGGAACGGAGGCACTGGCACTGCCGCCGATGTCTACAACTGAGGTGGTCGCCAGACCGTTGTTGGCCCCCAAACTCGATGTGCTGCTGCGGATATCCATATTGGTGTAGCTGCCGCCGCCGGCGAACCGGACGCGTCCGTCCCTAACGAGCAGGGTTGTTCCTGGGCTGTTCACGTTGATTGCCCCGGCCATCGTCAGCAGTCCGGAGGTGGTTGGGCCGACAAGATTCCCACCAGAAACCGTATTCGTTGTGAACGTGATGATACCGGAGTTGGTGGACGAAGTATTATCTAGAGCTTGGATGACGCCCTGGACCACACCGGGGTTGGTGCTGCTCAAAGTCATGTTGTTGGTGATGATGACACCGTTGAGCAGCATTTTAGTCTGGCTGGAACTGGTGTTCATGGTGACGTTGCCGGTGCCGAATGCGCCGCTGCTGTTGACCTGAACGATACCCGCATTGATGGTCGTGCCGCCGGTGTGACTGCTCGCCGCGCTCATATAAAGCGTGCCCGTGTTGTTCTTCACCAGCTTACCGTTACCGGTGGACTGCTGAAGCGTGCCGCTGATGACGTTGGAACCCGTGCCGTCAATCGTCAGTGTCTGATTCTTCAAGTCGAGCGTTGAGCCCGACAAAATATTTCCACCGGTGCTGTTCGCGAACAAGGTCACGTCGGCATCCAGAAAAAGACTTCCGCCGAACGCCGCAGGGCCTGCCGAGCCGGATGTATTGGCAATAATTTTACCACCGCTGCTGCCGCTGCGGACGTTGATGGGCGTGGAGATATTGTTGCCGCCGTTCAAATTCAAGTTCGCACCTGTCGAGCCAGCGGTGTCACCGAGCCGGATGAAGTTGCCGCTGTTGGCCAGAGCGCTGTTCGTCGCCAGCACCAATGTGCCAGCGTTGACCGTCATGTCTCCCGTGAACGTATTCGTTGCGGTCAAAGTCATCGTGCCGCTGCCCAGCTGGGATAGCGCCAGTTTGTGAGTGCTGTCAAAGTCGGAAATGATTCCATTGAAAGCGACGGCCGACGGGCCATACACATTGACCACGCGTAAGGCCTGGCCCGCATCGGCAGAACTGACCGTGCCGTTAAACGTCAGCGGCCCTTGACTGGTGCCAGTATTGACGTTGATGTTCAGGATGTGGAACGCGCCGTTGTTATTGCCGTTGGCGATGGGAAAGTTGATGGTTTGATTGGTGTTTGCGCCTTCGTTCTGGATGTTGGGGTCATTGACGCCGCCGCCGAAGTCATAAAAGAAAATCGAGTTGCCGTAGAGGTTGAAGGCGTTCGCACCGTTCTTGAAATAAATTTGGTAACCAGGGCTGCCCGCACCAAAGTTATTTGTGCTGGCTGTGCGCGTCGCGCCGTTGAAGTTCAGGAAATTTTGGGGGTCGCTTGGCGCAGTGCCGCCCCAGTTGCCGGCAGTGGTCCAATTGCCATCGGCGCCGCCACCGTTCCAGGTGAACGTCCCGCCGCTGGCAAAAGCTGGGGCGCACGCTAAAGCCAATAGTGCGGTAATCAACAGCAATAAGGCTGGTTGGAGCGATGAATTGTTTTTGAAGGGTTGGGTTTGCATGTTAAAAATGGTTTTATTGGGCAGATTCACTGGTTTGGATGTCATTAACCAAGGAGGTTTAATTTAGGCTGGCGCAAGGCGCATTTCGGGCTCAGTAGGTTTGGCGTTAAGTATTACGTCTTATCAATTTTTGCACTACAGAACAAACGTTCTGTTTTATTGATGAAATATCACCGAACAAAATTTCATGGGTTGCATGAATCGTATCTTTCCCTCCGCTGGACACACAACCGCATGATTGTGTAAAAAATCACTTTAAATCAGTGATGGGCTTTTTTCAGCAGGGATGGATACAAGATAACACCCATTTGGCAGGCTGTTTGTCCCAATTTATGTTGATGCGGACACCAAAAAGTAAGTTAAGCGAAATCAAGGGGTCAACCGCAGCATTTTCGTGCGGGTTTGCAGGCAGTGCCCCTGACTGGTAAAATGTCGCGGTGAATCTGACGTTTCGCCTTCGTTTCGCCAGCCAGCCGGGCCAGTCGCTCGCGCTAGCCGGCAACCGACCACTACCTGGTCATCCACTGCCGTTACAATTTCTAGACGACGGCCACTGGCAAGTTGCCGTTCCACTCGTGGCCAATGCTTGCGGAGAAGCGTTCAGTTACAGCTACATTTGCCGCCACGCCACCGCCCAAGCCACTGACTGGGGTCAGAATCGATCGCTCCGTCCGGCGGACTTCAACTGCGCCGAACTGCTCGTCATTGATTCATGGAATTCACCTGCATTTTACGGCAATGCCTTCGCCACCGCTCCCTTCAAAAAGGTTTTACTCGCGGAAAATCTTTCGGAAATAAAACTTTCCGCGCCCAAAAATCCTACGCACACCTTTCGCGTAAAAGCCCCACTACTTAAAAAAAACCAGACCCTCTGCCTGCTCGGCGAGGGCGGGGCGTTTGGCAACTGGCAAACAGCTAAGCCAGTTTTGCTTAACCGCATCGCCGGGGCGGATGAATTATCCGTCCAACTCGATTTACGCGGCCAGAAATTTCCCTTTGCCTACAAATACGGCGTCTTTGATGTCGCTGCGAATTGTTTCGTCCGTTTCGAGGGCGGCGCGAATCGCGTGTTGGCCGATGAGGTTGCGCGCAACAAGCACACGCTCGTCAACGACGGCTTCGCCAACCTGCCCGATAACACTTGGCGCGGCGCAGGTGTGGCCATCCCGGTTTTCAGTTTGCGCAGTGAAAACAGTTTTGGCGTGGGCGAGTTTCTAGATTTGAAACCGCTGGCCGACTGGGGCAAACAAGTCGGGTTAAAACTGATTCAACTGCTTCCGGTCAACGACACCAGCGCCACGGGCACATGGCGCGACTCGTATCCCTACGCCGCGATTTCCGCCTTTGCGCTGCATCCGCAATATCTCAACCTCGCCGCCGCTACGGACGCGAAAAACAAAAAGCACCTCAAGCCGCTCGAAGCCGCGCGCCAAAAACTGAACCGCCTCAAGGCCGTGGACTACGAGGCGGTCATGAAAATTAAAATGGATTTTCTACGGAAGATTTTCCCCTCTCAGAAGGCCGCCACGTTTCGCTCGAAGGCATATAAACAGTTTTTCGGTGAGAACCAACTCTGGCTCACGCCTTACGCCGCGTTCTGTTTTCTGCGCGACAAGTTCGGCACGGCGGATTTCAGCCGCTGGCCGGAGCACAAAACTTTTTCCGCTGAAAAAATTACTACACTCGCCAAGCGCAACGACGAAATCGCACTCCACTACTTCATCCAGTTCCATTTGCACGCGCAGCTTCAGGCCGCGACGGCGCACGCGCACGCCTGCGGCCTCGTAGTGAAGGGCGACATCGCCATCGGCGTGTTCCGGCACAGCGCGGACGTGTGGCAGTCGCCCGAATTGTATCACACCGACCAGCAAGCGGGCGCGCCGCCAGATCCGTTCGCGGCGAAGGGACAGAACTGGGGTTTCCCCACTTACAACTGGCCACGCATGGCCGCCGACGGGTTTGCGTGGTGGAAACAACGCTTCGCGCAGATGGGAAATTATTTCGATACGTTCCGCATTGACCACATCCTCGGATTCTTTCGCATCTGGAGCAGCCCGGCGCACGCAGTCGAAGGCATCCTCGGCCACTTCGTCCCGGCGATTCCGGTGGCGGGAAAAGAATTCGCTGTGCGGGGAATCAATTTTGACCACGAGCGTTTGTCCCGGCCATTCATCACCGACGCCGTGCTGCAGGAAATTTTCGGCAACGAAACCGATTTTGCCCGGCAGGAATTTTTACAACCTACCGGCGACGACCGCTACCAACTCAAGCCGCCGTTCGCCACGCAGCGGCAGGTGGAACATTATTTCGCCGTGCGAAAACAAGATGAGCGCAACGCAAAATTAAAAAACGGCCTGTTCGATTTGATCAGCAACGTCATCCTGTTGGCGGTGGACGGACAACTTCATTTTCGCTTTGCGATGGAGCAGACCGCTTCGTTCAAAAATCTTCCACCCGACCAGCAGGTGAAATTGCGGGACTTGTATGTGGATTATTTTTTCCGCCGCCAAGACGATTTCTGGATGCGCGAGGCGATGCAGAAACTGCCCGCGCTCAAGCGCGTCACCAACATGCTCATCTGCGGCGAAGACCTCGGCCTCGTGCCCGCGTGCGTGCCCGAAGTCATGCGCGACCTTGGCTTCTTGAGCCTGGAAATCCAGCGGATGCCGAAAAATCCCAGCCAGGAATTTTCGCGCCCGGCAGACGCGCCTTATTTGAGCGTGGTCACCCCCGGCACGCATGACATGAGCACCATCCGCGGCTGGTGGACTGAAGACCGCGCCTTCTCCCAGAGATTTTTCAACGCCGAACTGCGGGAACCCGGCGCAGCACCCGCCGCCGCCACGCCGGAAATCGTTGAAGCCATCGTGCGCCAACACCTCGCATCACCGGCCATGTGGAGAATCTTTCAATTGCAGGATTTGCTCGGCATGGATGACAAGCTCCGCCGCGCCGATGTGGACGCCGAACGCATCAACGTGCCGGCGATTCCACAATTTTACTGGCGCTACCGCCTGCACCTGCCGCTGGAGAAACTAGCGAAAGAGAAAAAATTCAATACACGGCTGGCACACTTGCTCAACGAAAACGGGCGTTGAATCCGATTGTTGAACCTCTTGAGAAATGAAATAGCCCCGGACGAATCCGGGGCTTTGAAAGCGATTGAAATTATTTCCGGCGGCGGATGACATAGAGCATCGCCAAGCCAGACACGCCAAGCACCAATGAGGTCGGTTCCGGCACCGGCGTGGTGGCATAGGTAGAAAAAGAGGTGACTGTCTGCGTATTGCCCCAACCATTTGCACCGGAGGTCGTGCCGCCGATGAGTTCGGCGGAACTATAGCCGGTGGTGGAGACTTCCAGACCAAACAAATTGAAACTCTGGCCGGCAGTCATACCAACGCTGGCAAGGCTGAAGGAAAAAGTGTAGGTGCCCGCACCATCCGAACCGGTCGGGGAAATACCGACGCTGCTCACAAAGTTCTGGCTGTTGGCACCGCCGTTCGCCAGCGACCACAGTCCTCCAAAATTAATACCCGACCCGGGTTGAATGGAGATACCGTAATTGGGGGTGAAGCCGCCGCTGCCGAAATTCAGGATGCTTTGCCCCACGCCGCCGCCGTTTCCAGTGGCGGTAAACTCGGAAAGCGCACTACGAAGCTGGTCGGCTGAATCATTAAACCCAGACGTGCTGCCAAATCCGGAAGCACTGGACGGGGTTTGCAAATACAGCACAAAAGCGTTGCCGCCCAAACCGCCTCCAGCTACCACGAGGCTGCCAAACACCGTGGTGCCATTGTCGGTCAAGGTCAGGCTGCCATTGCCGATGGGGCCGCCGAAGGAAGTATTGCCATTACCTTAGTAAGTGGCAGCAGTTGCGGAAAGACCGAGCGCGAGCGTGACAATTCCAGTTGCAAAGAATTTTTTAGTGGTCATAGGTTGGGAAATATTAGCAAGCCGGTTGCGGATGTCCAATCGCATATCTGTGCGGTCAGGGAATCAGTTGAACTTTGAAATAGCGCGCCGCGTTCGTCGGGTTGTTTGGAAAGGAAACCGTTGCGGTGGTGGCGGTGACGGTGCTGTTGAACGGCGCAAACGGCAACGCCAGATTTGTGGAGCTCCAGACGCGATAGACCTGACCGGAAGCGCTCGACCAGTTCAGAAAATTTTTCGACGCCATGCTTGCCACGGGAATCCACGCCGGGTTCAGCAAAGCGATACTACTGACCGCGCTCGCGGGGGAACTTTCAATGCCGGCATTGTTTACCGCTGTAACGGTGGCATAAAGATGCGCGCCGTAATTTCCGGTCACCGTCAGCGAGGTCGCGTTCACGGTCACATTCGTCACCTCCGCGCCGCCGGGCGTGGTGCCAACCAAAACGTGGTAGCCCGCGATGCCGCCTTCGGCATCTGTTGCGCCGGTCCACGAGAAGGTCACACTGTTGGCGAAGACATAGTTGTTTGTCGAACCGATGCCCGGCACTCCGGGCGCGGGAGGCGGGGTCACGTCATAAAGCTTCAGATACTGCGCCTCAAATGGATTGCCGGCCCAGCCGCCGTTCGTTGTTGGCACCGGATTCAGCGAAACAAAAACGCCGTTCGCCAGCACGTTGCTGCCGGCGATGCCACCGCCCCATTGCCACACGTTGCGGCGGTTGCCGTCAATCGCGGTGTAAGCGGCAATGTTTTTCACATTGTAAATGCGTGCTGGCTTTAGGCCGAACAGATTCGAGCCACCCTGAGTGATGTTGACGTTGAAATTTCCTGACTGTGGGTTGTTGCGGTCCAGCGTGGCGAAGGCGAACACCACGTCGGAAAAATTTGGCGCGGCATTGGCCGCCTCGTATTTCGCCACGGAAAAAATATTAGCCTGCGCGCCGCCGCCGCCGGTCTGGTCGAGGAAGTAGCGATTGGAACTGCGCAGCGCCTTGCTGAAATTCCGCGCCTGATTGATGCCCGCATACACCGGCCAAAGCTGGTCGAGGCCGTAGTTCCGATTCGCCGGACTGAAGATGGGCTGCATGGAATTAAACTTTTTGAAATGAGGAATGTTTTTCCCGAAGTTGGATTCGTAAAGATTGAAGCCGAATGAAGTCGAGATGCCGAGTTCCTCGCCATAAAAAACCATCGGTGCGCCGTCAATCGTGCTGACGACCGCGTGGCGGATGAGCGCCTGATACGGATCGCTGTAGGTCTGCTCATCGTGGGAAACGTGATTCAATAGCACGAGGCTCTGGCCGTAAGCCGCGCGACGCGATTCAAACGCGCTGCGGTAATCGCTCGCCGTGGAAGCGGATTGCAGCGAGAAAATCAGGTTCTCGTTCAAGATGTCAAAGTGGCGATTCGAGCGATACGTCACCGCGCCGCCGTCGAGCGACTCAGTCATGAACACGAAATCCCATTTGCGGGCGCGGACTTTGTTGATGATGTATTCCCAGCATTGCGGTGGCAGGCCCTGGCCGAAGTCAGCGCGCACGCCGTCAATGCCTTTGTAAGTCTGGTTTGCCGTCGTGCCGTTCGGGCAGCCAGTTTTGTCGAGCCAGTAGAGGACACTGTCGGCAAAATAGCGCCAGGTGTTTTGGGTGACGCGGTCGAAATTCCCGCTGTTCGTCGAGTAATCAAACGTGTCGCTCTCGTTCAGATAATTTCCATTGTCGCTCGGATTCTGGCAAACGAGCGCGGCGTAGCGGCCGAAGAAAACATCATGCACGTCGCCAAATTTACCGAAGTCGCCGCGATCCGGGGCGACGGCGACAGTCGCTGCGCTGCTGGCCCGTGCGCAATAATCGCCGTTGGCGGAATAAAACCGCGCCTCGGAATTTCTGATCTCATCGGTCGGGGCAGCATTCGTTTTGAAATAATAAACCCCACTCGCGTCCAGCTCGCAATCATATGACGTGTGGTTGAAAGGTTCGTCGAGCATGATGCTCACGCCGGCGGCATCTGCCGCCGCGACAAAGTTGGTGAACTCGCCCAGCGCGGCGTCACGTGTGTTGGCCTTGCTCAAGAGCGGATTGATCTGAAAAAAGTTTTTCACCGCATAGGGACTGCCGACGGAGTAAGGCAGACTTGTGCCTGGATCGGTTTGGCGACCATCAATACCCGTCGGATGGATCGGCTGGAACCACAGCCAATTAATGCCGAGGTTTTGCGCGTAGGTCAGATTAAAACGGTTCGTCACCGCGTCGTAGGCGCGTGAACCGGGGCCGTTGTAAAGATCGGTGAAGGTGCTGCGGTCAGTTTGTGCCGTGCCTTGAGCACCGATGGTAAGCGCGTTCAATTCATACATCGAGATGTCGCGCGCTTTTGACGGCGTGACGACAATCGCATGGTCGCGGCGGCCACCGCTGCCGGAATACCAGTTCCACGTCGAGCTGCCGACGACTTTGAACCGCGCCGTCAGCCGATACGCGCCGGTCTTGGTGCAGTTGAGCGTGAGGGAATAATTTCCGCCGCCCACATTTGTCATCGTGTAGGCCTTGTAGTAACTGCTGTCATCGCCTGCCAAAATTAAATTTCCGTCCGGCGTGATGATACCGTCCTCGATGCCGTCGCCATTCGCGTCGAGCGTGGCGCGGTCGCGGCGGTTCAGGTTGGAAAAAATTTCAACGTTGGTCACTGTGCCGCCGTTCGGCGTGAAAAGCAGCGTAAGCGGCGCGGCATCGCTGTTCAGCTCATTCACGAAAACGTGCGTGGTGGTGTAGTCGGCATTCACGCTGTTGACCGTCAGCACCGGCGTGCCGATGGCGTTGTTGGTGACGGTGTAAGTGAACGGACTCGCCGCCGCCGTGTTGGACGCGGCAGTGGCCGTGCTGCCCGCGTTATTGCCGTAAAGCCAGGTGTTGGATACGCCGCCGAAGCCGTCAAACGTGAGCAGGAAAAAATACTGAACCGTATCGCCGCCATTGAATAACCCGCCGGGCAAAGCCATTTGCCAGTATTGGTTGTTGGTGCCACCCGAGGCGGTCACGTTCGAGTAAAACGAAAAATTGGTGCTGCTCCATGCGCTTTGCGCGGTGGTTTTGTAAAACAGCGTGCCGCCAGTCTGGTTGCAAAGCTGCGCGCCACTCCATTTCCAGACGCCAGTGTAGAACTTCACAGCCGTGCTGGCGCCGATGGCGGTCTCGGGATTCCGCATGTTGAAGCCGAGATCGCTGGTATTGTCGGGGATGTGCCAGCAGGTGGCGAGCGCGGCGGCGGTGCGAAAATTGGCAAACAGCAATGCGGCGGCCATCAGGCAGCAAAGCCGCCCGCAGAGGTAGGAAGTGTTTTTCATGAAAATGTTACTCGCGGGATTACGGCACCATCTGGATTTGGTAAAACTTTTGCGCCGCCGGATTTGCGTCGTAGAAAAAAGTTGAGGAGCCGGTGCCGAGAATCGGATCGCTGATGGCGGTGAAAGGCACGAGCAGATTCGTCGTGGCCAGCACGACATAATTCAAGCCGGGCGCACTGTCCCAGACGACCTGCTGGTTATTGTTCGCGAGGCCGGAGATCCGCAGCGGCGGCGCGATCGTGAGCGAACGCGTATCGGTGATCGGCGTGATGGCGTTGGTGTAGCTGATGACGATGGTGTTCGTGCCGAGCGGCGGATTGTTCCAGTTGTATTGGAGGGTGCGGTAGCCGGGACAATAGGCGTTATTGCCACCCACGGGCTGGAAAAAATAATTCGCCTGCGGTTGCAACACGCCATTGATGACGATCGTGAAATTAGTTTTCAACGGCGTGAGCGCGCTGCTAAAACAGGCCTGCAACAAGTAGGTCATGTTCGTGCTGTAAGTCAGCACGGTGCCATTCGTCCCAGGGCTGGCGATGGAAACGATCTGCGCCGGCGCGAGCGTATTGACCGTCGTGGTCAAGATCGTGACCCGGTTGGAATAAACCGCCGTGGCAAATTCTTTCAACCGCGCGCTGATGGTCGCGCTGCCGCTCGTCGGGATGTTCGTATAAACAAACCGGAATTCCTGGGGATAATTGGGATACTGCCCGCTCAAGGTCGTGTCCGGGTTCACGGCCGTGGCCGCGACAAATACGTTGGTGCCGTTGCCATTGGCCCGGCCCGTGACGGAATCGTCATTGTTCGTATCACTGTCCTGAATGTTGAAATCCACACCCGTGACCGTGCTGTCGGCACGGACGACGACGGTGTAAGTCGTGGCTCCGATCGTCGAGGCGTTCGCCGGAAACGGAATCGCACCGGTGGGCAGCGCGCCGTCGTAATAAAAAGTTTGCAGGAACGTATTGTAAGACGACGACTGATTGGTGCGCGGCAGGAACGAACGGGCGCGCACGATGTGAAAGCCGGATTGCAGGCCGATGCTCGTGCTGTTCGTGTTCAAATCGTTGTGTTGCCAGACGACGGCCGTGGTCGGATTGAAATTCGTGATCGCCGCTTGCGTCAGACCGTAAAGCTTGGCCCCGGAAGTTTCCGAGTCAGGAATCGGCAAGCCGTTGGCCCCGGCATAAAGGCTGCCGCCGCTGCCGCCAAAAAACGCGCCGAACTTGTAACGCACTTGCGTGCCCGTCAACTGCCCCGGGATCGTCACTTTCCACCAATCAATCGTCGCCGTGGGATTGTCCGCAGCCAGATAGAGCGCCTGCACCACTTTCGTTGTCCCTTTGCCAACGCCAAACGCGCCTTCCGGATTGGTGCCGTCCGTGGTGTAGTAGATAAAGCAAGTGTTGATATAGTTCGCATAGCCGATCTTGACGTAAATATCCGCCGCCTGACCGTTCGTGGGGGCAAACGGCAGGCGTTGCTTTGCTTGGGCATTATTGGTTGCGGTTACCGTATCTGCCGGGTCGTGATAAACAAACGCGGCCGACTGGCTGGTGCCTTGGCCGATGCCGGCGCCGGGCACGATAAAATTGGTTCCGCCAACCGTGAAGTAATAGGTCTCGGCACCGAGGGAAATGATGTTGTTGCTCAAGGTATTTTTCGCCGCAAATTTTTCGGGGTTGTTGCGGAACTGAAACCCCGTCTGTTCGTAGCCGAGAAAAACGTCGGTGGCATAGCCGGGCTTGTTATCACGCAAATCGAGAAAGTTGGTCGGTGCACCGCCATTTAAATTTGTCGGGCCAAGTCCCATCTGGCTGTTCAAATCCATGCCGCCATCCAATTTCAACAGTGTGTTCACGGAGGAAGCATCGCTGCGAGCGATGATGTCGAAGTTTGCGTTCGTCACCACCGGAACATCAATCGCGTAGGTGAGATTTGAAACATGCACGCCGCCGATGACGTTGCCAAAACCATCCACGCTGCCCCGCATCTTGAAGGGAAAAATCGGATTGTAGCCATTGGTGTCACCGTTCACGCCGTCCTTGCGGGTGATGGTGATGTGCGGCACTTCGTTGCCGCCCTGCTTGAAAATAATCGCGTTCGTGGAAACATTGGCGCGGCTCGCCTCCGGCCACTGATAGCCATAGATCACCCAGCCGCCGCTCGGCACCAAAATCTCAATGGCTCCTCCATTGGCTGGAATAATTTGGTTGCCAACATAAACGATGCTGCCCCCGCTATTTTGTGCGGTGGTCTTCGAATTCGTCGCCGCCCGGACGGTGACTTTCTTAAAAGTTCGATCGTAGCCGGGAGTGGAGGTTGCCAACTGGGACAACACCGATCCCGGCGGAAATTGAACGCACAATCCCTGATTGGTCCCATTGGCACCGGGCGGGAGCGAGGCACCCGGCAAAACGTCGCCAATATTATCAATGAACATGATGTCGCCGGGAAAACTCGTCTTGTCATTCATCACGAACAGGCAAACATCCTGATCCTGCGCTGCGCTGCCCTCGCGGTAATCATACCGTTCAAACGCGACCACGTTGTAATCGCTCCAGCGCGTCCAAGTGCCGCCGCGCGCGAGTTGGTTGTGCAGGTAGCAGATGTCCGGCATCTGGTTGTCGCCGTATTCGCCGAGATAGTTGGCATAGGCGATGGACGGAAAATAACTTGGCGCGCTGGAATAGTTGTAGCCGTCGGAGTAAATCACGGCCATGCCTTCATGCATCAAATAATACGCGTTCTGCATTTCCCGCCGGGCTGCGTAACTGCCGCTCGCGTCGTGGCTCTGCGCGAACATCACGCTCTGCGCAGCGCTGAACGCGCCGAAGTAAGGCGAGTAGTCGCGCGAATCCAGACCGGCCAGCGAAGAATTTCCATTCAGCGCATCATTCATCTTGTCGCGCAACGGCGAGTTGAGCAGCCGCATGCCGCGGCGAAGATATTCGTCAAACGTCGGCGGCTGGCCCAGATGTTCGCCAAAGATCATCGCGTCATTGCGCGTGGATTCGGTGTCAAACAGGCTGTTCCGATTGCCGTCGGCTTCGTTGTAGCCATTGCCCAAAGCATTGGTTCCGTAACCATGCACGTAATCATACATCGCCTGGATGGCACCCGTGTAACCGCTAAAAGTGGTCTCGCTAGAAAAGGTGCTGGCCCCGGCGTCGGAACCAAAAAATGCGGAGGGAACGTGTTTCACTGCATCGAGGCGGAAGCCATCGCACTTCGTCTGGTCCAGCGTGTAGAGCGCGGCGCGAATGGTGTAGGAATTAACGTCTTCGGAAACAATGGTGCCGTTGGTGCCGTTGAACGGCCGCCACGGGCTGCCATTGATGGCGGACTTGCTCGTGTCCATGTAATACTGGTTCTGTCCCGGCTGCCGGATGAAATTCGGTTTCGTCGTCGAGTTGCCGGAACTGGCCCCGAAATTTCCATTCACACTGCCCGGTTCCGTGGCGAGGTCAATCAAGCCCGCGAGCGGTTGATACTGCAAATAGAATTGATTGTTGTAGTCCTGCACACTCGGCCAGTTGCGGTAAAAATTTCCCGAGGTCTGCAGGTGAAAATCTTTCGGCTGGAGACCGGGATAAAAATTCGTCGGCGTGTTCGCGTCATAGCCGGGCACGGTGAACGCCCGGTGATTCATGATGTTGTCGAAATAGACGCGAATGCCGAAGCGGTGCGCCGTGCGGACGAGTTCCTGCAATTGCGCCTTCGTTCCCCACTGCGTCGCGGTCGTGCCGGACTGGTTCAAATCGCCAAGGTCATACGGATCAAATAAATCGTAGCCGACGGAATACACGCTGCCGCCTTTCGCCGGCGGCGGCAGCCAGAGCGCATCGTAGCCCGCCTCGGCGATCTCCGGCATTTTTTTGGTCACATCCGGCCAGCTCAAATTGAACAACTGGAGCATCGCCTCGCCGCGCATGGAAACCACGCCGCCCGCCAGCAACAGAAACAATAAAAACGCCCGGAGCGCGGCGATGGACGGGGAGGGTAAAATGTTTTTCACAGATTCAGTTGGCTACGTGACAGGTTAAAAATCCAGCCCAAGATGGCAGTTGTCAAATGGCAACTCGCGCGGTGCTAGGCTGGAAGTAGACGGACAATACGCCTTTAGTTTGCCAACAGCCATCGCATCTATGTGCGGGCATCAAAATTTTTCCGACGAACCGCCAGCGCCCCCAGACCCGCCAAATTTCAATTTGACGATTCGCCGCCAAGCGCGACACTGCCGGAGCCATGAACTTCAAACGTTGGTTCGCTTTCGTGTGCCTCGCGCTGGTGCTGGTGGCGGAGTTTGCCCTCTTCCGCGCCTACCGCGACCGCGATGCGCTGCAAATCAGCCTCAATAATGCACAAGCCGAACTGCGGCAGACCGCGACCGAACGCGACGAACTGAAAAATTCCAACGCCGGTCTTCAGGCCACCGAAATTTCCCGGCTGCGAAAACAAAACTCGCTGCTCACCAACCAAGTCGCCCAGTGGCGCGCAGCTTTAGCGCAGTTGAATGACGAAAGCAGCTCCAACGCCCAGCACCTTGCCACCGCGCGCGCAGCGCTTCAGTTGCAACAGGAGCATCTGGAAGAATTGCAGGATCAGAGCCAGCAGATTCTCGATGCCAGTGTCGCCGTCATCGCGCGCAAGACTTGCGTCAACAACCTGCGACTGATTGACGATGCAAAACAACAGTGGGCCACAGACAACAATAAACGCCCGACCGCCCAGCCGACCGTGAAAGAGTTGCTCCCGTATTTCAAAGACAAGGTTTTTCCCGAGTGCCCCGGCGGCGGCACAATTTATCTGAATGCCGCCAATGAAGTTCCGACCTGCTCAATCTCCGGCCACGCGCTGCCGCAGTAAATTCTTTCTTTGCGATCTTGGCGGCTTTGCCTGAGTCAATTCAGCTTCCGCCGAAACTCCGCGCATGCCTTCGCTACATCCGGCGCATTGAGAATCGCCGAGACCACACAAATGCGTTGCGCGCCCGCGGCTAACACTGCATCAATCGTCTGCAAGTTGATGCCCCCGATGGCGAACCACGGCACAGCCACATTCTGCGCCGCCCAGCGGACATATTCCAGCGTCACCGGCTTGGCCGTCGGCTTGGTGCCCGTCGCAAAAATCGGCCCGATGGCGACGTAGTCTGCACCAGCATCAACCGCCCGCTGCGCCTGCGCGGGCGCGTGGGTGCTCAAACCAATTTTGAGTTTTGAATTTTGAGTTTTCAGTTCGGAAACATTCTGGTAGCCGACATCAAAAAAATCTTCCTGTCCCAGATGGCAGATGTCCGCGCCAAACTCGCGCGCAATTTCCAAGTGGTCGTTGATGACTAAGCCGACCTTCGCCGCGCGCGTGACAGGCAAAACTTTTTCCGCGAGGCGGCCGATTTCATCGGGCGAAGAATTTTTGGCGCGAATCTGGATCAAGTCGCTCCCGCCGTCACAAAGCTGTTGGGCGATGAATTCCGGCGCGCGGCCATGCAGATAGGCCGTGTCCACGAAGGTATAGAGCTTGCAATCAGCGAGCAGTTTCACGCGGCCAGCTTAACCTCGCGACGCGTGAAACACACGCACGAGTTCGCGGCGCGGCGTGAAAATCTGCCGATTTATTTTTTGCCAGCCGCACGGAGTTGGTGCAAATTGCCGGTGCGATGGCGAACAAAGAAAAGTTTCTCCAAGGCCGGCTGCTGCTGGACAGCGGACAGCTTGGCGGTTCTTTTTTTCAACGCACCGTCGTCCTCATCTGCCAGCACAATCTCGAAGGTGCGTTTGGCCTCATCCTCAACCGCGCGCTCGGCAAGACCGCCGGCGAAGTCATCGTGGCCGACTTGCCCGAGACGCTGAAGGAGTCTCCGCTATTCCTAGGCGGCCCGGTGCAGCCCAGTGCCTTGAGCTACCTGCACACCGATACGTTCATCCCCGACGCCGACGTGATGCCCAACCTTGCGCTCGGCCATTCGCTGGATGATCTGCTAGAGATCGGCGAATCGTTTTCGCCCGCTAAAAAAGTGCGGTTGTTCGCTGGCTATGCAGGCTGGAGCGCGGGACAGTTGGAAAAGGAAATGAAACGCAAGTCGTGGCTGACGTTTCCGGCCTCACTGGAACTCGTCTTCCACACGCCGCCAGACAAACTTTGGGAAAAAGTTCTAAACGAAAAGGGTGGCTGGAAAAACAAGCTCCTCTCGCAGATGCCGGATGATCTGTCCTACAACTGACGTAGCAGTCGACGTGCGTCGGCTCATTTCAAAACCGGGAATAATTTTAGATCGGACTCATGTCCGCTGCTATAAAATCAATTTGCCTCCACGCGCAGCAAAGCTGCGTCGGACATCGCCACAACTTCCGTCCGTTCCAAGCTCGCGGGAATCAAACTGAAATCGCCGGCGGATAATTTCACCGAGGTCGCCCCGCTCCTGATCTCCACCGCGCCGCTGGTCACGGCGACGATTTGAAGTTTCTTCGGCTGCAACAGACCATCCGCGCCGGAAGCGAGTTTCCACGCTTCCACGGTGAACAGCGGATCGTTCACCAGCGAGCGCTTCAGAACTTTTCCATGAGCAACGAATGTTGTCTCCACCAGCTTCGGCTCGAAGTCGTTGAATTCAATGCTCGCCAACGATTGCGCCACGTGCATCTCGCGAGGTTTGCCGTCCAAGCCAAGGCGATTCCAGTCGAACACGCGGTAGGTCGTGTCGGAGTTCTGTTGGATCTCGAAAATCACCAAACCGTCGCCGATGGCATGGACGCGACCGCTCGGCAGAAACATCGTGTCACCGGCTTTGACCGGAATTTTATGGAAGCACTCTGCCACGCTACCGTCGGAAATTTTTTGCTCAAACTCCGCGCCTTTCACACCGCGTTTGAGGCCGACGTAAAGGCTCGCACCCGGCGCGGCATCGGCGATGAACCACATCTCCGTCTTCGGCTCGCCTTTGAGTTCTGCCGCTTTGCTCGCGGGCGGATGCACTTGGAGCGACAGTTTTTCGCGCGCGTCGAGAATTTTACAGAGCAGCGGAAAGCGTCCTTCAGCCGCTGATTTTGCGCCGCCAAGAATTTCCGCCGCGTGATTTTCCATCAGCCAGCGAAGGTCTTTCCCCGCCAGCGCGCCGTTGGCAATGACACTGGCATCGCCCGGCCGGTCAGAAATTTCCCACGCCTCGCCAATCCGGCCAGCGGGAATTATTTTGGCGTAAAGCCGCTCCAGTTCGCGCCCGCCCCAGATGCGGTCTTTGAAAATCGGCTTGAAAACAAAAGGATATAGCATGGGAAATTTAATCGCGTGAAAGCCGCCAAGTATGCGAAGGAAAAATGCCGCGGTTTATTGCTTCAATATTCAACTGTGTTTTGCAGTTTTCCTACGTGTTCTTCGCACGACACCATTTTAACTGACCACAGGTTCAGCCGGCTTGACCGGCTTGAGCTCACCATTGGCATCAGGTTTTTCGATGAAATGGCCGTGGGCGCGGAATTTGGCATAGCGCTGTTTCAATCGGTCAGCCACCGACAGCGCCAGCACCTCTTCAAGATGTTGAAGCAAGCGCGCCTTGAGGATTTGGGCGGTGGAATCATAATCGGTATGCGCGCCGCCAAGCGGTTCAGCCAGGATTTCGTCCACGAGCTTGAGTTGGAGCAAATCTTTCGCAGTGATTTTCAATGCGGCCGCAGCTTTACCGGCATTGGCGCGGTCTTTCCACAGAATCGCCGCGCAACCTTCGGGGCTGATGACGGAATAATAGGCATTCTCCAAAATCAAAACACGGTCGGCGACCCCAATGCCTAGCGCGCCGCCGGAACCGCCTTCGCCGATGACGGCGGAGATGACGGGAACTTCAAGCATCATCATTTCGCGTAAATTGACGGCAATAGCTTCGGAGATATGGCGTTCCTCGGCGGCTACGCCCGGATACGCGCCCGCTGTGTCAATCAACGTGATGACGGGCAGGTTGAATTTGTGCGCAAGCTTCATCAGGCGCAGCGCCTTGCGATACCCCTCCGGATGTGCGGAACCGAAGTTGCGCAGGATGTTTTCCTTGGTATTGCGTCCCTTCTGCGTGCCAATGACCACGACCCGGTGGCCACCAAGTCGCGCAAAGCCGCCTACCATGGCGTGATCGTCGGCATACATCCGGTCGCCGTGCAATTCCTGAAAGTCGGTGAAGGTTTTCCCCAAATAATCCAACGTGTAAGGCCGCTTGGGGTGACGGGCGAGTTGGACGCGTTGCCAGGGCGTAAGATGCGTGAAAATCTGGCGGCGGGTTTCCTCCAGCTTTTTCTCAATGAGTTGAATCTCCTCTTCAAAGCTAATGCCCAGTGAGTGTTTTTCCGGGTGCAGGCGCAAATCGTCCAGTTTGTTCTGCAATTCCGTGATGGGCTTCTCGAAGTCGAGCTGATGTTTCATGCGATAAGATTTTAACCGTCCGCCGTGGTGAATCAATGCGTAATTCAGCCGGAGACACACAGCCATCGGAACGCAGACTGGATACTGGCGCTCCAGAAAAATTAAGAGGCCGGACTTGCGTCCGGCCTCAATGGTGAAAAGGATTATACGCCTTCACCTAGGCGCTCAGAAGGGCGATGCGACCAACTTGGGGCGCTGTCCGAGCCGCACCGCGAGCAAATCCTCTATGCCAACCCTAAACGGACAGCGAAATCTTCAACCCAACCAAAAATTATTCAACCGATACCCATTCAGACGCAGCTGAAACAGAAAGGTTCAAACTTTTTTCAAAAATTTTTCCCGTTTCATTTCCAGCTCCTGCTGACGCCATTATTCAAGCAATTAACCGTCTGGTTACAAGTTAAAACCCGGCCAGATCGGAAAAAATTTTGACCGAACGCAGCTGGATGATGCGAGCGAGCGGCGTTGCCCCATCTGGCTTCAAGGTTTCACGCAAGGCGTCGGCTTTGCCCGCGCCGGAGACCAGCGCCCAGACCTGACGCGCTTCGGTGATAGTCTGGTAGCTCAAGGAAATCCGTGTTGGCGGTGGTTTGGGCGAATCCACCACCGCCAAAAATGGCGCAGCGCAGTTCAGGATTTCCGGCCCCGCGTTCGGGAACAACGAAGCGACGTGGCCATCCTCGCCCATTCCCAGCAAAACCAGGTCGAGAACCGGCCTGCTATTTGTGTTTTGCGGTGCGATGCGACACAACTCTGCTTCGGCATTTTTCACCGCCGCTTGAAGCGAATCTTCTCCGCGCAAGCGATGAATTTTCTCGGCGGTGATGTTCAGCGGCGTGAACAAGAGTTCATTCGCCATTTTGAAATTGCTTTCCGGGTCAGTCGGCGGCAGGCAGCGTTCGTCCGCCCAGAAAAAGTGACAGTTGCCGAAAGAAACGCCGCGCGCCTTGCCCTGCTCCACTGTGGCGGTGAAGAATTTTTGCGTGATGCGCCCGCCGGAAAGCGCAACGCAATGCTGTTTACCCGCGCGATTGGCCGTTTCAATTTCATCCAGCCACGCGCTGGCGGCGGCGCAGGCCAACTCGTCGGCGCTGGCCAAGGAAAGTAAGTCGAAATACGGCATTTGAAATTTTACTTTATCACCTGCGGCTCGTGCCATTCGTGACCGGTTTGCGCGAGCAGATCGTCGGCAGCAATCGGGCCCCAGGTGCCGGCGGAATAAAATTCACGGTTCGTCAGCGCCTTACCTTCCCAGCCGGTGCGGATGGAGTCGGCGATCTTCCATGCGGTCTCCACTTCGTCACGGCGGATAAAGAGCGTCGCGTCGCCGGCGATAGCTTCGAGCAGCAGGCGTTCGTAGGCTTCAGGCGTGTAGGCGCCAAACTCGGCGTCGTAGCTGAAGTGCATCCGCACGGGGCGCACGCCAATGGTCGTGCCAGGAATCTTGCCGTTAAAGTGCAGCGAAATCCCTTCGTTAGGCTGGAGGCGCAGCGTGAGCGCGTTGGCGTCGAGATGCGAACCGCATTGCGCGGCGAAAAGGACATTCGGCGTCGGGCGGAATTGAATCCGCACTTCGCTGGCGCTCGCGGGGAGATTTTTTCCGGTGCGCAGATAAAACGGCACACCACTCCAGCGCCAGTTATCAATCAGCAATTTCATCGCGACGAAGGTTTCGACGTTCGAGTCCGGCTTCACTTTGACTTCCTGCCGATAGCCGGGGCGCGGTTGTCCACCAACCGAGCCAGCGAAGTATTGGCCGCGCACGATTTGCTTGGCGACATCCTCCGGCGTGAGCGGGCGGATCGATTGCAGCAGCTTCACTTTTTCGTTGCGCACGGCCTCCGCTTCGAGCGACACGGGCGGTTCCATCGCAATGAGAGACAGCACTTGCAGCATGTGGTTCTGCACCATGTCGCGCAGCGCACCGGCTTCTTCATAATAACCGCCGCGATCGCCGACACCGATTTTTTCGGAGACGGTAAGTTGGATGGAATCCACGGATTCACGGTTCCAGAGGCGCTCGAAAATGGAATTGGAAAAGCGGAACATCAAAATGTTCTGCACCGTTTCCTTGCCGAGATAATGGTCAATGCGGAAGACCTGCGACTCGTGCGCGTAGCGGGTCAGCTCTTTGTTGAGGGTCTGCGCGGAAGCGAGGTCGTGGCCGAAGGGTTTTTCGACGACGAGCCGTTGCCAGCCAGGGCCGTCTTTTTTCAGCAGGCCAGACTTGTGAACTTGCTCGACGACTTCGCCAAACTGGCTGGGCGAAATGGCGAGGTAGAACAACAAGTTGTCACGCAGCGCGGGGTTGCCGAATGATTCCAACTGTTTTCCGAGTTTGGCGTAAGCGGCGTTGTCCGTCAGATCACCTACGCAGTAAAAAATATTCGCGGAAAAATCCTTCCAGACTTGTTCATCCACCGGCTTGGTGCGGGAAAATTGGTCGAGCGCCGTGCGCAATTCCTGCCGCCACAGCGCGTCCGTCTTCTCGCGCCGCGCGAAGCCGATGACGCGGAAGGTCGCGGGCATCTGCTTTTCCTTGAAAAGATGATAGAGCGCGGGAATCAGTTTGCGCGCCGTGAGGTCGCCGCTGGCGCCGAAGATGACGATCGAGCAGGTGTCGAGGTTTTTGCGGTCGCCGTTGCCGCCGGCAGTCTTGGCAGGAGAGTTCAGAATTCTCATGCCGGCAACTGTCGCGGAAACACGGCCGGATTTCAACCCTGCTTATTCGCAAAAACCGCCGGCAGCATGAAATGAATGGCGGTGAACGATGAAAAGAATTCAACCCGGCGAAATCAGCGCGCGGGCTGTGCGCTGGAAGCTTTGCGGACAGCCAAGAAGTCCAAACACTGATCCAGCCATAACAACCGGCGCGGACTGCGGCCGGAAGCAGTGGCCGATGACAAGACTGACTTCGGCCGCGTAGATTTCAAGTGTGGCGCGGGATTTCTGGCGGCACGTTCCAAGGTCGCGATAATTTTTTCAAACGTAGAACCTTTCAGCAGGAAATCCGTCGCACCATTGGTGATCGCACGTTGTTTTGATTCACTGTCAAAGCACGTCGTGAACATCACCACTTGCGTTTGCCGGGAGAGCGCCTTGATGGGGCGGATGGCGTCGAGGCCGTTCGCCTCGCCCATCTGGATGTCGAGCAAGATGGCGTCCGGGCCGGGCTGACTGGCGAGCGCACTCAACACCGCATTCGGCGAATGAAATTCCCTCGTGCAGCGCACTTCTTTACAATGGCTGAGCAAATCCTTCAACGCGCTGCGCACGCCTTTATGGTCATCGACCAACCAGACGTTGAGAGTGGTGCGCGGGTCGGGGTTTGAGGTATTCATGGCGATCAGTTCCTTGACTGAGATTGAATTTAGCTTTCCCCATGCCAAACCGGCGGCAGCGCAGATTGCTGGCAAATGCGCGTTCCGACAGCTTCCCGCCCCCCGAATCGCTGTCCAACAATAGCCAGCGTGAATAATTATCAACGCACGAAAAACTGCTCGCCCCATGAAAAAAGATTCGGCATCATGAGGGTTCGATTTTCACGGGATAATTCCCCCCGTTCGCACATGAAAGCTAAAATAATTATCACTCCGAAAAAAGCCGTCGTTGACCCGCAAGGCATCACCGTCAAAAAAGCTCTGGAACACATGGGCTACACCGGCGTCACCGGCGTCCACATCGGCAAATATATCGAAATCGACCTCGCGCCCGGCACGGACAAAGCGGCGGCCAGCAAAGCTTTGAACGACGCCGCGCACAAGCTGTTGAGCAACCCGGTGATCGAGGATTACAAACTGGAAATCACTGACTGAATTTACGATCTGCGATTTACGATCGACGAACCGCTAGGTCGTTGACGCGTAAATCGTAAATCGTGAATCGCAAATCAAAAATGAACTTTGCTGTTCTCCAATTTCCCGCCAGTAACTGCGACCAGGACGCCGTCCACGCCGTGCGGCACTTCGGCCATTCCGCGCGGCTCGTCTGGCACAAGGACGCCTCGCTCGGCGACACCGACTGCGTCATCGTGCCCGGCGGTTTCAGCTACGGCGATTATCTGCGCTGCGGCGCGATCGCGCGGTTCAGCCCCGTCATGCAGGCCGTGAAACAATTCGCCGACAACGGCGGCCTCGTCCTTGGCATCTGCAACGGCTTTCAAGTCCTCACAGAAGCCGGCTTGCTACCAGGCGCGCTCATCCGCAACCGCGACCTGCAATTCCACTGCGAAAACATTTTCCTCAAGACCGCCACGAACGATTCGCCGTTCACCAGCCAGATTCCGGCGGGAAAAATTCTCCGCGTGCCCATCGCCCATGGCGAAGGCTGCTATTTTGCCGACGAAGCCACGCTCGCGAAGCTCAAGGCCAACAACCAGATTTTGTGGCAATACTGCGACGCCAGCGGAAACCTGACCGACACCGCGAATCCCAACGGCGCGCTGCAAAACATCGCCGGTATCTGCAATGAAAAACGCAACGTGGCCGGCCTGATGCCGCACCCCGAACGCGCCTGCGAACCGCTCCTCGGCA
>CAINDH010000012.1 GCA_903847285.1 uncultured Verrucomicrobia subdivision 3 bacterium
AAACGCGGGTGCCGCAAAGCCGATGAGATATAGCCCGGCCATCAAGCTCGTGATTTCACCAAACAAACCGGGAAACGGCACCGTGAGATGGAAGGTAAAAGCCTGTTGCCAATCCACCTGGCCGCTGAAAATCGGAATCGTCGCCGAAAGAAACGCGAGCAACGCCGAAGTCGTAGCGATGGGCATGGCCAGGCGCATGACCCACTTAACGCCGCAGAGATTCACGAAAGTGAAAAACAATACGATCAGCGACGCCATCAGCGGCACCGGAAACCACGTCAGCCATTGATGGATAGCTGCCGAGGCGAGCAGCGCCGTGAGACCGCAAGTCGGCACCCAGCCCCACCAGTAGCAAACCCCGGTGAGGTTCGCGAGCACCGGACTGTAAGGGCGAAACGCCTCGACACACGTCGCGGCGATGCCGCCGACGCGGTTGGGATACATCAAGATCAATTCCGTCCAGCCCGGCGTGGCCGCCCAACTCAAGAGCAAGCCCACTGCTAGCAACACCACGGTCGCACTGCCCTGACCGGGAATCTCACCCTGACCGATGAACAGGGCACCGATGAGAAAAAGGCTTTGGTTGATGCCGCCCATGGCGACGGCCGTGGTGCCAAACCAGCCCACGGTGCGCGGATGGGGACGCGGTGCCGAGGTCATATCAGAATTATTTAGGCTGGTGTTCATAGGGTTCTCAAACTGTTCCGCCCGAATCCCAGCCAGACATAAAAAATTTCCCCCACCCAGTTTGTTCCGGTGTCGGGCTGGGCCGCTACCAACGATGACCAATACCAACCAGTTCTGGTCGTCCAGGGACGTATCATAGTTTGCATGAGCAGATCATTCTTTGGTTGGATTTTGGTTTTCTGGTTCCAGAGCAGAACGATAAATGGGCTGCAAACCGGCGGTGGTGAGTAGTTGGTTGACTTCATTTTTGAGATCCAACACGCGCGCCTCACGATTCATCATCACCCGATTCAACCGTTCGAGTTCGGACAGCGCGGTGCGCATTTTTTCCTCGGCCTGTTTGCGGTCGCTCATATCCGAGCCCACGCCGAGGTAACCAGTGATCCGACCGCTATCATCAAAGAGCGCCGTGATGGCTAGCAATACAGGAAAGCACGAGCCATCTTTCCGCACGTAATTCCATTCGCGCTGATCCGGCAGACCCAGCGCAGCTTTGGCGATGAAGGTTTCCATCCCGGGGGAAACGACCCGCGCGAGTTCCACCGAGAGTTCGCGGGCGCGCCCGACCAATTCCGCCGGCACGTGAAATTGTTCCGGCGTGGAACGCCCCACGATTTCCCGCGCCGCGTAACCGAGCATCCGCTCGGCCGCCGGGTTAAAAATCTGGATGAGTCCTTGTTTATCCGTGGCGATGATGGCGTAACCAGCACCCTCGATCATGGCGCGTTGCAATGCATTGGTCTCCCGCAACTGCCGGTCACTTTCCTTCCGCTCAGTGATGTCGCTTTCAATCGCCATGTAATTGGTGATGACGCCGAACTCATCGCGGATGGGTTGCATCTCAATCGCCAGCCAATACGCCCGCCCGCTCTTCGTATAATTGACGATCTCAACGCTGAAGCTTTTGCCCAGGCGTAATTGTTCCCGCATATGGCGCACGGTGGTCGGATCCGTGGCGGGGCCTTGCAGCAATGAGCCGGGCGTTTTGCCGATGGCCTCGGCGGGCGTGAATTCTGTCAGCCGTGTAAAACCTTCGTTGACCCAGATGATGTAGCCGTGCGCATCGGTCAGCACCACGGCATTCGTCGTGCGCGCCGCGATCAAGGCCAGTTTGCTCGTCTCCAGTTCCTGCTGCCGCAACCGCTCGTTCACCAGCCGCAACTCCGCGCGCTGCGTCGTCAATTTCTCCGCCAGTTTCTTGGCATCCGCCAAAGCCAATTTACTGGCTTGAAACACCAGCAACAAATCCACCACCGGATCGTGGACCGCAAAATCATCGTAAGCCAGACCGTGGGCGGTAATTTCCGCCGCATCGGTAAACCAGGGCGACCCTAAAAACACCAAGGCTTTTTCTTCTGGTAGCTGGATGAATTCTCCCCGCAGCCGCAGTTGACTGGCGCGGTGTTCCAGCAAAAAAAACCCGGGGCGATTGGCCACCGCCCACGCCAACGTAAAATCCCCCTCGGGCCGAATGATGCGGAACAGTCCATCAAACAACTGACCACGCGAAACGTCCGGGCAGATCCGATGCAACGTCCTGCCGACTTGGCGCACCTGAAACTGTTCATCCAACGCAAAGTGGAACGGAAAGGCCGTAGCAAACTGCTCCTGCGGTAAGCCGATGGGCCGATTTTCAACTGGCACCAATTCACTCATACCGGCATTTCATCCGTCCAAGTCACCACAAAAATATCATGATCCGCACCGTCAGCCTTCGCCTCGGAAAGTCGCACCGTCACCGGCGTCTTGAACATTTTGCCCAACCCCTGCATCAGCCCCACCACGAACGGCGCCAGCCCTTCACGATGCGAGTGATAATGAAGCAACAGCGAACGCTCCTTGATCTCTGTGCACTCAAAACGGGGCGGCTGTAATTTAGGAAAGATCATCGCCACTCGGTCGTGAAAACGCGGCAAGTTACGCAAAAAATCCGGCAGGTTTTTACCCGCAGCACTCATCAACCCACCATAACCTTCCTGCGCTGTATGCAATACCCAATGCTCGCCAAAACCAATGAGGATCTGTTCCGCCGGCAACTGCAACACTTCACTCGCAGCCCCGACTAAACGATAGGTGATGTCGTCCGAGTAACTTTCATTGCTCATGAACACATCCACATCCACGCCCGCGCGGAGTTTGATCTTTTCCCAGACCGCCTCACTATAATTAGAGCAGACCATGTCCTCGACCGCTTTATTGACCATGCCATACATAATTTTGTGTCAGTTTGAAGGTTAGTTGACTGCGTTTGACTGTCGCGGCCGTATTCGGCAAACGGCACCAAAAAGTGCTGCCCGCGCTCGGCGCCCGGATCACACCGATGCTACCGCCGTGCGCTTCCATGGCCAGCTTGAAAAACGTCAGCCCCAAACCGGTTCCGAGGCGACGATGCTCCGATTCCGCCTGACCAAATTTTTCAAAGTGACCGGGCTCAACTTTCTGGACCAGTGATATGTTAGTCCGAGCATTGGTTTGAGTTTAGGTTTTCGTTGGTTCTTTGTCCATTCCCTGCGGAGGGAGGGCGCAGCCCGACCGGAGCGGGGAATGGATAACCCCGCGCTGCAAACTCCGCCAGGCTCTCATAGCCCAGTTTGCTGTGTGGTCTGATCTCGTTGTATTTCTGCCGGAAGTCGCCCACCACCACCCGCGCTTCCGTCAACGTCCACAGTTGTTCCCGGTTCAAGCATTCATCCCGGAACCGGCCGTGACAGCTTTCCACAAAACCGTTCTGCCACGGGCTGCCTGGCTCTATGTAAAGCGTCTTGATCCGGTTATCTTTCAACAATCGCTGCGCGTATTCGTCCAAGATGGTTAACAGCTTTAACGCCCCGCCTCGCACCGTGGCATCCGCAATGAAGTCCCACGTCCACACGTGGTTCCGATGCGTCGCTGTCGTTGGCAACCCAGTCGAAAGACCGCGCCGCACAATCTTCCGTCTGGTCGGTGGCACGCGCAGACCTGCGTCCCGCCGTAACCGCTGAATGTGTCGCTTGCCTACCCGCCAACCTTCCCGACGCAACAGCGCAGCAATGCGGCGGTAGGCATACCGCGGATGTCCCGCCGACAGTTCCAGCAGCCGTCGCCTTAACTGCTCCTTCGCTGGTGTCGGTGGCCGCCCCCGATAGTTAAAGGTGGAACGCGCCAGCTTGAGAAACCGGCACGCCTGCCGTTGGGAGCAGAGGTCACGGCCCACTACTTCGTGCGCGAAGGCCCGGCGCGCCGCCGGGCTCACAGCTTTTTTTCGTATACGTAAGATAATACCCGGTTTTTGAGTAGTTCCTCCGCCAGCATCTTCTTGAGTTCCGTGTTCTCGCGTTCCAGTTCCTTCAGCCACCGGGCCTCATTCACTTCCATGTGGCCGAACTGCTGCTGCCACCGGTGGAACGTCACCACCGAGATGTTCGCCTCTTGGCAAATCATCTGAATGGTTCGCTCTCCGCGATCCGCTTCCCGCAGAATCCGGATCTTATCTTCCGTCGTATACCGTTTACCTTTCATTGTCTGGTCCTTTCGTTGTTGGCCCAGACTAACACTTCAGGCGGTCCAGAAAGTTAAGCCCAGTCAAGCGTATCAATTTAATTATCAATCGGGCTTAAGCGCAGGCGGAGCTGGGACCAGCGCCAGCGACTAAAGATGACCGCCGTTTAATTCAAAAATTAAATCACTTGCTGAATTATGGTTTTAAGTTTGTAGAAAATGAACAATTTTGATGATGCAGATACACTTCCGAGGACATCTCCTGTCCCACCTCCTGATATTCTGCACGCTGATTGAACGGCGACTAACCTAACCGGGAGTCGCCGTTCATAATTTTAATGCCAACACACTGCGGTGTAATCGGGGCCGGAAACTAATCGTTGCAAATCTAAGTATGGCCAGTCTTCTTTAGTAGGGGCATGATAAAAGACGAGCCAATCCACAAAAGTCTCCGGATTAATGCGTTGATTATAACACTGCGGCCCTGACAGAATTGTTGCTGGCCTTGCCTTCTAAAACTTCCACGTCACCGCAGCACGAATACGATAATCCGGCACCACTTGCAAACCGGCGTTGGCCAGACTCACCGGCACATCCACGCCTACTTGCGCCCCCAACGAACCACCCCAAGTGAAGTTGAGTTGCGGTCCGAGATACACCGCTGTGATCGCCGAATCGGCATCCGCCACTCCAGCGTAAGTGTCAAAATCTTTGGCTTCGCCACTCGTCACGGCTTGCAACGACAGCGTGCCCTGCTCACCCAGCCACAGATAGGCACCGGGCCCACCGCTCCACGTCCAGTCGTTAGCGTAACGATGCGAATAATGCCCCTCGGTGCGAATAGCGTATTGCATCTGGGCATTCAGAAAGGCACGTTTCCAACGCGCGGAAAATCCGGTGCCGACAATGCCGTCCACAGATCCCGAACCCAAGGCAATGTCATGTCCACCGATGCCCTCGGGGAAATCATCCTCCGGGCGATTCAACTGCGTGCCATCTCCCGTCGGGCATTTCACCCCACCCAAAATCGTCCAGCTAAAGGTGAAATTATCACGAGTGAATTGATAGGCGCGGAAATTACCGATCAACGACATGTCGCCGAAGCCGGAAACCGTGTCGTGCGCCGTCGCCGAGCCGAAAGAGCGCGAGACGAACGGCAGATTCACTTGCGCGCTCCAGCGTTCATTGAAGTTGTAGCCCACCGCCACTTGCGTGATGAAGCTATCGATGTATTGCCCGTCATCGGCAACTTTGCGGCCATCCAATTGCGACGTGCCGAAATGCGTGAACTGTTCCGCTGCGCCGACAAAAAAACCTTTTTGGGTTTCTGGATTCAGATTGCACGCCGAAAAGATCGAACAGCAATCGCAGGCCAAGGCGAACGGCGCAGTGGCGGCGAGGATGAGAGTGGATGTGATGAGTTTGGTTTTCATTTTTTTTGGCGGCTAAACGACTTGATAAAAATTCAAACCGGCTGGCCTTTGTTGTTCTTGGTTAAATTATGGAGAGCTTTTTATAAGGTAAAGGAGGGATTTATTTGTGGCATTGGAGTCTGTGAATGTTTGGAGGTAGTTGTTGCCGGTGAAAGGGCCGGCCAGCGTCGTCCAGTTAGTTGAGGCGAGATTAGTGGAGACCTCCACAAAATAAGTCGCGCCGATTTTTGTGCCGAAAGTCGCGGTGAATGAGTTCATCGTTTTAGTCGGCGATGAAATCGTCAGACCGGCTTGAAAATACAAATAGAAGATTTCTGACGGTGTGTGGATTGGGCCGCCGTCCGTGCCGTTGGCGGAGGTGTCGACGATTTTGACGCCGAGCGTGTAGAGGCCGGGCACACTTGCCGCGAACGTGCGTCCGTGGATGTGGCCGTAGGGATCAGCGCCGGGCGAGCCGTCGCTCTCACTTAAGTTGAATCGGTTCGTGCCCTTCGTTGTGCCGACGGGAATGGTGAAGAGCGGATTACTGACGGCGGGATTTCCCGCGTCCTGTTCCCAAACCGAGAACGCGCCATTCTGCGGGCCGGTGACGGAGACGAATTGCAGTTGCAGATACGCACCGTCCGCCGCGTGGCCGAAAGCCGGGCCGCCGTTGTCGGGTGTGG
>CAINDH010000013.1 GCA_903847285.1 uncultured Verrucomicrobia subdivision 3 bacterium
CCCTGGCAGCCGATTGAAAATCACGAATAGCCGTTTTGCGATAACGATTCATCGCACTGCAGGTCAGCTGACGGGTAAAAACTTCTGCGGCTAAAATTTTGGTGTTTCACTTATCTCAGGGGGGCAGATCTCCATGCACTAATTGTGGATGCTTTGAATTATTTGGTTAACACCCCTAGTCAAAAAACGCGAAGCATTAGGCAAGCGAAGTTTAGCCGCCTGGCTGCAAGTCGGCAAGAATCACGGTGAACAACGGCGCGCGAGCGTCACAAACAAATTAACCGGATATACAACTATGAAAAAAATAATTCTACTAGCTGCAATGTTTGGCCTCGCCGCCTCGCTGACAGCAAAGGGCGCTGAAGCCAAGGCAAACTGGAATGCCAATTGCGCCAAATGCCACGGTGCGGAAGGCAAAGGCGACACCAAGATGGGCGCGAAACTTGGCTGCAAAGACATGACCGACGCAAAAGTGCAGGGTGAGCTGAAGGATGACGCCGCGTTCAAGGCGCTCAAAGAAGGGCTGAAGTCCGACGACGGCAAGACGCTCATGAAGCCATTCGAAGCGTTGTCTGACGACGAGATCAAAGCGCTCGTGGCTTATGTCCGCACGTTGAAAAAATAGTCATTTCGGTTGCTGGCCGGATTTCGCTCCCGGTTCGAGAACAAGAATGAGCAAGCCCGGCGACGATCGCACAGTCGGCCAGCAACCCGTTTTACCACCATGAATTCGCAATCCCCACCGACCAAACCTTCTGTCTTTCGCAACTGGATCAGCTTCATCGGCATGGTGGTAGGGCTGGGCGCGCTGTTCTCATTCCTGCTCCTGTTCACACTGGATGCGCTATCCAGATTTTCGAATCCGTATGTCAGCCTGCTGACTTACATGGGCGTGCCGGCATTTTTGATTGGGGGAATCTCCCTCATGTTTTTCGGCGCGTGGCGCGAGCGCCGTCGCCGCGCGAAGGGCGTCGGTCCGGCGGCGTTGCAAATTGATCTGACCAACCCGCGCGACCGGCGGACGCTAATCACTTTCATTTGCGGCAGCGTAATTTTTCTGCTGCTCTCGGCCATCGGTTCATACAACGCTTTTAATTTTACCGAGTCCGTGACGTTCTGCGGTGAGACCTGCCACAAAGTCATGCAGCCGGAAAAAGTCACGCACGACCACGGCCCGCACGCTCGCGTTGCCTGTGTGGAATGTCATGTCGGCAAGGGTGTCGGCTGGTTTGTAAAGTCGAAGATCTCCGGCTCGTATCAACTGTATTCCGTCGCGTTCAAAAAATACCCGACCCCCATCGGCACCCCCATCAAAAATCTTCGACCATCGCGGGACACCTGTGAGGAATGTCACTGGCCGCAGCAGTTCGTCGGCAACCTGGACCGCACGTTCACCTATTTCCAAAGCGACGCCACGAATTCGCCCTACTCCATCCGCCTGCTCCTGAAAATCGGTGGCAGTGATCCGACGCGCGGACCGGTCGGCGGCATTCACTGGCATAATCTGCCTGGCAACAATGTCGAATACATCGCCACGGATGCGGCGCGCCAAAAAATTCCCTGGGTGCGCGTGACGGATGCGCAAGGCAAGGTGACCGTTTTCAAAACAAAAAATTTCACAAACGACGTGGCCAAGATGGAGATCCGCAAGATGGATTGCATGGATTGCCACAACCGTCCGTCGCACCGCTACCTCTCGCCGGAGAAGGCCGTGAACCAGGCGATGGCGCTCAACAAGATTGACCCGGCGCTCCCGTGGATCAAAACCAATGCGATGTATGTGCTGACGCGCAACTATACCAACGACGACGACGCGAGGAACAGAATCGCCAGCGCTCTCGCGTCACGCTATCCAAATGATGCGCGCATCAAGGATGCTACGGCATCAGTGCAGCAGATTTATGCGGACAATTTTTTCCCTGAGATGAAAGCGAGCTGGAGTTCATATCCCGACAACGTCGGCCACATGATCTGGCCCGGCTGTTTCCGCTGCCATGACGGGTTGCACAAAACTGAGGACAAAAAACTTACCATCAAGGCGAATGACTGTAATTCCTGCCACACCATTCTTGCTCAGGGCGCTGGTGCGGAACTGGATCAGCTCGCGCCGGCGGGACAAAAATTCAAACACCCCGGCGGTGACTACGATGGCGCGTGCATTGATTGCCACAACGGCGGGCCGTAGCGCGACAAGAATTCGTGGCTTCAGTCAGTCAAAAAATGCCAAGCAATGCGCAAGCGCGGGCGAGCGGGCGCCCCTGATATCTCCGATTTTGTTGGCGCATGAACTTCCGCCGCCGTCAGGACAAAATTAAGTTTTCTCTGTTTGTTTTGCTGGCAGCGATTTTTTTTACGGCTCCCACGACTTTTGCAGCGACGAAAGCCGTGGAAAAATTTTCGAGTGCGGACTGCCTTGATTGTCATACCGACGCGAAAAACGCGCGGATCGTGAACGGTATAAAAGTTCCGCTCACGCTTTTCCCTACCAACGGTTTTAGAAAATCCGTCCACAGCGCCCTCGACTGCATAGACTGCCACGATGGCGTCAAAGAGTTGGTGCATGACAAAAATCTTCCGCCGCCGAATTGTGCGGGCTGCCACGAAAAGGAGCAGAAGGACTATGTGACGAGCATACATGGCATGAGCCATTCGATGGGCGCGTCTGGCGCGGCGCAATGCTGGGACTGTCATGGCGCACATGAGATGGTGCTGGTGAAAAACGGAGCTTCGCCGGTGTTCAAATTAAATCTGCCGCAGACCTGCGCGAAGTGCCACAGCAACACAAACCTCACCAAAGAATATCAGATCGAATTTCCCGAGGCCGCCACGCAATACATGGACAGCATCCATGGTCGCGCGCTGTTGAAGATGGGTTTGATCGTTGCGCCGTCTTGCAACGACTGTCACGGCGCGCACAAAATCAAACGCAATGTGGACCGCGATTCGCCCATCAATCACGCGAATGTCGCCAAGACCTGCGGCAAATGTCACGTCGGCATCGAAGAGACATACGATAAAAGCATTCATGGTCAATTGCTCGCGAAAGGAGATGCGCGCGGGCCGGTGTGCGTTGACTGCCACAGCGCACATCAGATTGTGAATCCGACGGGAAATAATTTTAAAGCCATCAGCGACCTTCGCTGTGGAAAATGCCACGCCGACCGGTTGGAACATTACAGTGAAACCTATCACGGCAAGGCCATGGCGTTGGGCAAACCGAATGCCGCGCCGGAAGTCGCCGCGTGTTACGACTGCCACGGCTTTCACGATGTGCTGCCGCCATCGAACCCGGCGTCGCATCTCGCCACGAATAATATTCTGGCGACCTGTCAGAAATGTCATCCGAGCGCGACGGCGAAATTCACGGCCTTCCGCCCGCATGCAAATCCGCTCGACCAAAAAAACTATCCGATGCTGCATGTTGTGTTTCTGGCGATGACCGGTCTGCTTGTCGGCACGTTCAGCTTCTTCGGCCTCCATACTCTCGCCTGGCTGGTGCGCACCATTTATCTGTATCTAAACGACACGAAGACATTCCGTGAAGCGAAATTCAAAACGCAGAACGGCGACGAATGGTTCACGCGGTTCGCGCCGTTCGAGCGGTTCCTGCATTTCCTGGTCGTGACGAGTTTTCTGCTGCTGGTCATCACCGGCATGCCGCTGAAATTTTATTACACTGACTGGGCGAAATTTTTGTTCTCCGTCATCGGTGGGCCGGAAACCGCACGGATGCTGCACCGTTTTGGCGCGCTCATCACGTTTCTGTATTTCACGCTGCACTTGACTTCGCTCGTCGGCAGATCGTGGAAGAGCAGAAGCAAACTCATAAATCCTGATACCGGAAAAATGGAATTGAAACGCTTTTACGCGGTCGTTTTCGGGCCGGACTCGATGGTGCCGACGATGCAGGATTGGCATGATCTCGTGGCGCATAACAAATGGTTTTTTGGCAAAGGACCGAAGCCAAGTTTTGACCGCTGGACATATTGGGAGAAGTTCGATTATTTCGCGGTGTTCTGGGGCGTGGCCATCATCGGTGCATCGGGACTGATTATGTGGTTCCCGGAATTTTTTACGCGCTTCATGCCCGGCTGGGCCATCAACATCGCGCTCATCTTGCATTCGGATGAGGCGCTGCTGGCGGCGGGATTTATATTCTCGATTCATTTTTTCAACACGCATTTCCGTATCGAGAAATTTCCGATGGACACCGTCATCTTCTCCGGCCGCGTCTCGAAGACGGAGATGCTGCATGAACGCAAACGCTGGTATGACCGCCTGGTGGCGACCGGTAAGCTGGATGATTACCGTGTGCGCGACGAATGGTTCCGCTGGAAAAACATCGCCAAGTCATTCGGCTATTTCGCCTTCATCCTTGGCCTGGCGCTCCTTGCGCTGATTGTTTACGCGATGCTATCGCGACTCGTGCATTGAAATCAGTGGCATGACTTGCGGCAAAATCATCCCGTTGCTGCTACTCGCCTTGGGCGCAAGTTGAACCAAGGAAAATTGATGCATTGATTTGTATATGCTGCTTTGGTGACTGTGACGCAGGCCGCACTTGCGCTCCACGTTTTTCGGTGGCGCAACAATTTTTGGCCATCGAAAGCCAAAGAAAGTTTCGCCGCCCGCGCTTTTTTCGGTTAATTATCTATCACGAAAATGAAACGTTCCTCCTATTCCAGCGCCCTGCCGTTCGTGATGGTGGCTTTGACGATGTTCGTCTTGGCCGGCTGCGGTCGCGATAACGTCAAGGTTTACAAGGTGGAAGACGCTGATTCCGTCAACCCGACACCCGCGCCGGTTGCCGCCAGCACTACGATGCCGACCACCATGCCCGGTGGATTGGCCGCACCGGATAACAGCAGTCTGCCACAGTTGAAATACACCTTGCCCGACGGCTGGAAAGAAAAAGAACTGACGCAAATGCGCGTCGCCAGTTTTTCAGCCTTGGAAAATGGCAAGCAGGCGGATGTAAGCGTGATTCCGATGGGCGGCATGGCGGGCGGTAATCTGGCGAATGTCATCCGCTGGCGCGGTCAGGTCGGGCTCGGCCCTGTGGATGAAGAGGCGGTGTCAAAGATGACTGAAAAAGTTGTGATTGCCGGCGCGGATGCAGATTTGTTCGACATTGCAGGAACCAGCCCGGGCAGTGGCGAAGCGCAGCGGATCATCGCCAGCGTGCTTCATCGCGACGACACAGCGTGGTTTTTCAAGATGACCGGCGATGCCGACGTGGTGGAAAAAAACAAACCGGCATTCATCGCTTTTTTGAAGTCGGTTGATTTTGGCGGACTCGCCACACCGTCCACGATGGATTTAAGCAAGTTGCCACCTTCGCATCCGGCACTTCCGGGCATGAACACCGCCAGCACAGTCGCTCCGACTGCGTATGCGGGTGACAAGCCCGCGTGGACGATTCCCGCCGGTTGGCAGGAAGGGCCGCTTGCGCAATTTCTCATCGCAAAATATATCGTCGCTGGTGCTGGCGACACAAAGGCCGAGGTCAACGTGAGTTCGCTCGATGGCGACGGCGGTGGTCTCGCTCCGAACGTCAACCGCTGGCGCGGGCAACTTGGCCTGCTGCCCGTTACGGATGTTGCGACGACTTCGTTTGATGTCGCCGGCGGCAAGGCGAGCGTCGTGGATTTTTCCGGAACCAGCGCGCGCACCGGTAAGCAGGCACGGCTCATCGGTGCGATCGTGCCGCACGGCGGACAGACGTGGTTCTATAAACTCATGGGTGACCCGGACGTCGTGGGCGCGCAGAAGGATGCGTTCACGCAGTTCGTCCAGTCGGCCAAATACCCTGATGCTCATTAAAAAAATAGTTTCGATTTTCACGTCACTGAAGCTGACGGTCACGCTGCTGGCGTTCTCGATCGTGCTGGTGTTCGTCGGCACCATCGCGCAGGCGGATGAGGGGCTTTACGGCGCGCAGGCGCATTACTTCAAGCAATGGCTCGTGGTCGGCGCGAATTTTTTCGGGCACAAGATTCCGCTACTCCTGCCGGGCGGTTACCTCCTTGGCGTGCTGCTCGTGGTGAATCTCGTCTGCGCGCACATCTACCGTTTTCAGTTCACGACCAAGAAACTTGGCATCCAGCTTGCGCACGCCGGGGTGATCGTTTTGCTGGTCGGCCAACTTTCAACAGACTTGCTGTCGCGCGAATTGCAGATGCACTTTGCCGAGGGCGAGACGCGTCATTACTCCGACAGCGCAACGGACTACGAGCTGGTTTTTATCAATGGCAACGAGGTGACCGCCATTTCCGCCAAGGCATTGAAGCCCGGCACAGAACTAACTCCGGCCAAAACCGGCCTGCCGTTCGCCGTGCGCGTGCGGGAATTTTGGAAGAACTCCGACTTGAGCTTCCGCGCGCCGATGATGCAGAAGGCGCCGCCCGTCGCCAGCAACGGCGTTGCGCTCAACTTCGATTTTGCCACCACGCCCGAAGTTAAAACGACCGACCAGAAAAATATGCCGACCGCGGTGATCGGACTGGTTGCCGGCAACGTTTCTCTCGGCACCTGGGTCGCCTCCAGTTGGGCGGGCGAGGCTGGCGAAGCCGAGCGCGTCCAGAATTTCTACGCCCAGACCGTCGGGGCAAGCATGGCGCATGACATCGCCTTGCGCCTGGCCGCGCCGCAATCCATTGAAGTGGGCGATAAAAAATTCACCTTCGCTCTGCGGCCGCTGCGCATCTATCACCCGTTCACCCTCACGCTGCTCAAGGCCACGCACACGGTGTATCCCGGCACGGATATCCCCAAGGATTTTCGCAGCCGCGTGGCGATTGACAACCCGCAGGCGGGCGAGAAGCGCGAGGTGGAGATCTCCATGAACCATCCGCTGCGCTACGGCGGCTACACTTATTATCAATACCAGATGGGCGCGGGCGAAATGATGGAGCGCGCGGGCCAGACGCCGTATTCCGTGCTGTCCGTGGTGCGCAACCCCGGCTGGCTGACGCCTTACGTGGGCTGCGCGATGGTGGGCATCGGTTTGTTGATCCAGTTTTTGTATCACCTCATCGGCTTCGTCACCAAAAGGAAAACGCCATGAAAAAAATATTTCAAAAATGGTTCCCGCCATTCCTGATGCTCGTGATGGCGCTGTGGTTCTTCGGAAACCTCCAGCCGGTGAAGGACAAGGACTTCGCCTACACCGAATTCGGTCAGTTGCCCGTCACCGCCAACGGCCGCATCGTCCCGCTGGATTCACTTGCGCGGAATTCGCTGCTCTCCATCCGCGAGAAGCAGACCGTCAACACCGAGCCGTGGAAGTCGCACCTCGATCATCCCAAAATCATCTCTGCGAGCGAGTGGCTGGCGAACGTGATGATGAATTCCGCTGTGGCCGATGAATGGCCAGTCTTCCGCCTCGACAATCCCGACCTTGTCTCGCTCCTCAAGCTGCCGGAGAAAGACGCGGAAAAACATTCTGACGGCAAACATTTTTCATGGAACCAGATCGCCGCCAACATCGAGAACTTCGACAAGGAAAACGTGCGCGTGCAGAAGATTGAATCCGCCAACCGCACCGCCTACGAGAACGCCGTCGCCAAGCTGCACCAGCGCATCATGCTTTACGCGCAGTTGAAGAACGCCGTGCAGCCCGCCGCCGCGCAGGACTGGCCGGCGGAATTCGCCGCGTTTGAAAAGATACTGCCGGCCGCCGTCGCGGCTGCCAAGGCGCAGCAGGCCGGCGAAAAATTTGATCAGGAAGTGTTCTCGCAGTTCGCCGGTTACATCCAGGCGTTCCAGTTCATGAGCCAGCTTGAGCCGCCGCTGATTTTGCCGCCGAACGGCACCAAAGACTGGCGGCGCATGGGCGACGCCCTGCTCGATGCTCCGCGCGGCACGCCGGTGGACACCGCCATCCGCGACTACGCCAAGATGGCTGGCGCGCTCGCCGCGAACCAGCCGGAGCAATTCAACGCCGCCCTGCGGGACTACCGTTCATCGCTCGTTCCGACGCAGACCAAGGCCCTCGCCAAGGCGCGCGCGGAAACCTTCTTCAACCAAATGGAGCCGTTCTACAACGCGATGATCATCTATATCCTCGCCGGGCTGCTCGCGATTTTTTCTTGGTTCAACCTGTCGGAGACGCTACGCCGCTCGGCGGTGTGGCTCGTCTGGCTCGCACTGGGCATCCACACGACGGGCTTAATCTACCGCATGATGCTCGAAGGCCGGCCGCCGGTGACGAATCTGTATTCCTCCGCCATCTTCATCGGCTGGGGCGCGTGCGTGCTGGGATTGATTCTGGAAAGATTTCACAAGAACGGCATCGGTATCGTCACGGCTTCCGGCATCGGCTTCATCACGCTCATCATCGCGCATCACCTCGCGCTGGAGGGCGACACGATGGAAATGATGCGCGCGGTGCTGGACACGAATTTCTGGCTCGCCACGCACGTCGTTGCCGTGACCGTCGGTTACGCGAGCACGTTCGTCGCGGGTTTCCTCGCGCTGATTTATATCCTGCGCGGCTTCTTCACCAAGACGCTGGATGAAGCCACCGGCAAATCGCTCGCGCGCATGATTTACGGCATCGTCTGTTTCGCCACGCTGTTCAGTTTCGTCGGCACGGTGCTCGGCGGCATCTGGGCGGATCAATCGTGGGGACGCTTCTGGGGCTGGGACCCGAAGGAGAACGGCGCGCTCATCATCGTGCTGTGGAACGCGCTCATCCTGCACCTGCGCTGGGGCGGAATCATCCGCGAACGCGGCCTCGTGGTGTGCGCTATCGGCGGCAACATCGTGACGAGCTGGTCGTGGTTTGGCGTGAACATGCTGGGCATCGGCCTGCACAGTTACGGATTTACGGACGCGGCGTTCAAATGGCTCGTGCTGTTCGTGGCGAGTCAGATTGCTTTCATCGCGCTCGGCCTGCTGCCGGGGAAACTGTGGAAAAGTTTCAAGGTGCGGACGGTGTGAGGGATTTCTGCGGGCGGAAATTTGGCTGAGAACGTTCAGCCTATCCTCGTATTAGGCATCAGGATCATATCTAACTCTTACTCTTCTGCGTGCCGGGCAACTTGCCAGCCAAACCGAGAACCAACCCGACTACTGGCATACTCCAAAATATAACTATCTCAATGATGGTAATATCCCACTGGACAGATGATGACGCTGGCACATGACCACCTGACGCCAGCAGTGTGAAAGTAATGACGAGAAATAACCATGTCACGACCGCGAAAGCAATCGTCCAACCGATAATGATGATAGCTCTTTTCATAAATGCATCGATGATGCCTAACTAGTAATGGGCAGCCGGTTGTTCAGCCTATCCTTTTTCATGATTTGACTCTATTTACGCTGTAAGTCCGTGTCCATCCTCTTTTTGGGACGGAAATTTACCTTGGGAGCGGCGCAGCAAAGGCGGCGCGGTTCCGTCGCTTCCGATGGCTGGACTCTATTCTGGCCGTAAATTTCTGTCCACCACCTTTTAAGTCCGGCATGGCTTTGAAAATAGCTCGGCATTTTACCGGTCAAAATGCCGATTTCATGGAATTTTGCGGATTTAAGGGGTTTCTGGGCGGCTTCCCGGCGGGCAAAGACGGGACCATTGCTGGCAATGGCGGCATCCGTGCGGGCAATGGTGGGAAAATTGCCGGCAATGGCCAAACCATTGCGAGCAATGATGGGATTTTTGCCATCACTGGTGGCGTCATCGCGGGCAATGGTGAAACCAAGGCGGGCAATGCTGGCATCCGTGCTGGCAATGGTCAGGCCAGGGCGGGCAAAGACGGGGCCTGGAACCGGCTATTTTTGCTCAAAACGGGGTTTTTTTGGCAAAAATACGCGTTTTTACCGGATTATGCCCTAGAGGAATTGGCTTACCCCGCGGTGGCGTGGGAATCCTCCGTGGAGGCATGGCGTGCCACTACGGTGGCGTGGGAATCACCCGCGAGGTGATGCCGTGACCGTTGCCCGCGACATTGGAACTGCGATGGGTAATAGGCGTTGGCTACGGCGACTTTTTGGGCGGCTGATTACTTGCCATCAAGTATCTTGGCTTTTTGCGTTTGGTATTCCGCGTCGGTGATAGCACCGTTAGCTTGGGCGGTCTTCAAGTCAATCAACTGCTGACCAATGGTGGCCTTTTGAACTTCCTTCTTATCACCGCCTCCGATTTGAAATGACAAGCATCCAGTGAGCAGCAACATGACAGAAAAAGCCGCTGCGGTTGGAACGATTAGTTTTTTCATTTTTTGTTTTTGTTGTGTGGTTTGTTTGTGGCGCGAAGCCGCCTAACGAAAAAAGCATGAGCCATGCGGGAACTGTGACGCGGCGAATCAAAACGCTCAAGCGCAAAACGGTGCTTCCAACCACGCTGGCGGCTGGCTATTCACCCCAACTTTCTGACTATGGAAAACCTGCATCTGGATATTTCTCGAGATAAATCTTCCGGTGCAAAATTGCCAACAGCGCGACGCGAGAAACATCCAAAACACCGGTGAATCAGGCAGGTCCACGGGTAGAAGTGTCGGCAACGCATAGCCAGAGCAACCAGTTCCACCGCGCGCTTGTGCGCCGCTGGCGGAGATGCGTCGCTCGGCCTCAGGAAAATATCCCGAACCTCGACCAATAAAGTGTAGGATTCGTATGTAGCCATAGCGTTCGGATGGACGCTTTCAATCATGAACTATTCCACCACAACTTTGGCGTCTTGGATGATAACGTCGTATTTGTAACCGCCGCCGAAGTCTTTCTTGAGCGCGATGGTTCCGGTCACAAGGACGGTGTCGCCCAGCTTGGCGTCGGTGGCGGTGGTGACGGTGAGGTCGTTGTTGGCCTTGGCGGCGGTGCCGGAACCGTCCTGGATGTGCAGCCAGTTTTTGCCCATGATCGCGGAGTTGTATTTCACGATCTTGCCGCGCACGATGACTTGTTTGGCGGCGAGCTTGGATTGGGTGGCAAAGATTTCTTCAATGGTTTTCCCGCCGTCGGCGCGCTTAATGCCGGAGACAGTTGATCTCTTGCTGGCGGTTTCACTTGTGAGCGAGGGGTGTCCGGGCGGCAGAACCGGAGCCGCGCTGCCGTTCAAGGCGGGATGTCCCGGGGGCAACGCCTGGATGCCGGTCGTTTTGCCGGAAGCGTTGTTCTTGACGGTGATTCCACTGGCGAAATAGACCAGATCAAAATCGCGGTTCAGCGATTTGCTGTGGTAGTTCGGCATGGGCTGGCTGGGGACGAAGGAAACCGTGTCGCCCACCTTCACGGCGAACTGCACGGCGGCAGCCCAAACTTTTTTGCCGCCACTGTCCACTTGGACGTAGGTGTAGCCGGCGGTGTTCATGGTCTCGACCACCTTGCCGGAGATGTCGGCGGATTCAGCGGCGGGTGTGGTGACCGAGGGTTGGGCATGGATGGTCTGGTCGGACAAAGCGAGGCAGACAACTAGAAGGAGACAGATGCGATATTTCATATTTAGTAGTTATAATTCCGGTGGTTCTCCCCGTGGCATTTCAGGTTGCACGTTCCTTTGAACGTGCCGGTGGAGATGTAGTTCAACTGGCCGACGGAATTGGTCGTCACATAGGTCGGGTTGAAGTTGATAAGGTGCGGCGCGTTGGCGACGCCGTGCGAATCATGGCAGGTGGTGCAGGCGGTCTTCTTGTTCACGACGTGCTTGCTGTGATAGCGGAAGCTGGAACTGCTCAAGACTTTCGTGCGGTCATGGCATTTGTAGCAGAGCGCATAGGCGGCGGGGCTTTCGGACAGGTTGTCGGTGGTTACGAGGTTGCGCTCGAGCAAGGGCCGGAACGCGGAGCCGTGCGGGCCGTTCGCGCCGCTGCCGCCGGCGCCGGGGCCGGTGTCGCTGTTGTGGCAGTCGGTGCAATACATCACGCTGGAAGTTTTCCACGGCGAGATGAGGCTTGGCACACTGGTGTTGTTGCGTCCCGATGCCTCAATGGGATGATAGCTCTGGTTGGCGGGAGAAAATTCCAGCCGCGTGTTCGTCTGCACATACTGGCGGGGAACCACCGCCGCGCCGCGCTGCGTGCTGTCGGCATGGCAGCGGAAACACAGTTCGTATTCCTTCTGCAACGGCTTGATGACGCCGCCGGCGGCAGTCACACCGACAAGATTGGCGAGCGCGCCGGAAGCGTTGGGCGCAGTGGCGGCGGTGGTGTTCGCGGCGTGCGCGTCGTGGCAGTCGGCGCAGGTGACGTGACGGGTGGTAGGATTGATTGGGTTTTCGGTGGAGCTGTGAGTGCTGGCATTCAGCGTGATGGGATGGACGCTGACTTTCTGAAAATCGGAGTTTACATTTTTTTTCGCCACGGTTCCGTTGTGGCAGTTCACGCAGTTTTGCTCCATCGCTGACGCCTGCAACAGCTTGGTGCCGGACGCGGCGGCGTGGTTTACATGACAATTCTCACAGCCCAGCGCGGAAACGGTGGCGCTCGAAAGGGTGACGGCGTTCACGGAAGTTTTTTTGGCGACGCGCGCGACGACAGCCTGAGGCGCAATCGCGCCGGAAAGCGCGTGCGGCGAGCTGCTCCACTGCGCTGGCTGATGACAAGTCACGCAGAGCGCGGAGCCGGTGTTGTCCATCACGAGAAATTTTCCGAACTGGTTGTCGTGCGGGTTGTGGCAGGAGGAACATTGCACGCGGTAAATGCCACCAACCTGCTCGAACTTCACGCTCTTGTTGACGGTGGCGCGCGGCGTGAGCGTATTGTCCGCCTGCGCGGCGGCGTCGTAATCCAAGGAGATGGGATGATCCTGCGACAGGTCGGTGCCGAGGTTGTGCGCGCCGGAAGGCATCATGGTCACGCCGCCCTGCATGGCGATCGCGCCCGCGCCGCTGCTAATGTCGCCGAGCGCCACGGTGCCGTCGTGGCAACTCAAGCACAGTCGCGAGGAACCGTTCGGCTGTGGCACGGTGATGTTCATGTTCGTCAGCCGCGCGCTGCCATAGACGACGTAGTTGGAGACGGACGACATGGAATGATTCCACAGCGGTGTCGCGCCGTTCGCATGATGCGGCGTGTGGCAGAAGACGCAGACATTTTTTTCGCTCACGGCCTTGATGGTGCCGGGGCCGTTGACGGTGAGGTCGTGCGGGGAGTTGACGACGCTCGCGCCGAACGCGGCAAAGCCGAGGGACAAAGCGAGCAGCAGTAAAAAATTTCTGCCGGACCAGTGAATTGGAAATTTTGTTTTCATGGCTGGCCGATGTATTTGAAGACCTGCACGCGGCGATTCATGGAGTCCGCGACGTAAATGCGGTTTTCCGCACTGATGACGAGTCCGGCGGGCAGGTCGAATTTGCCGGGCGCACCGCCCACACTGCCGACGGCCAGCAACAGTTGGCCGTTCGCGTCAAAGATTTGAAAATTATCAAACAGCGCGTCGGCGACGTAGATGCGGCCCGCCGAATCCATTGCGCCGCCTTTCGGCCGGGCGAAGTGGCAAGGCGTGTCGCTGTTGCCGCCGAACTGCGAGATGAATTTTCCATCAGCTGAAAAGATTTCCATGCGGCAATTCATCGAATCCGTCACAAGCCATCGCCCCTGACTGTCTGCCGCTATGTGTGTGGGGAAATTAAATTCACCATCGCCGGTGCCGCGTTTGCCGAACGAGAACAGGAATTTCCCGGACAGGTCAAAAACGGAAACGGTGTGTGCCTGCGAATCCACCACCGCCAGCCGGTCTCCCGAAATCGCAAGGCCGACGGGGCGGATGAGTGAATTGGTGATCTCAAACGCGCCGCCGCCGTCTTCGCGAAACGCGAGGACCTTGCCGAGACTGGAGTCGGCGACGTAAAAAACGCCGATGTGCTTGGCGACCGCAACAGGCATGGCGAATTCCGTTTTGCCAGCAGCCGTGTAGTGCCGCCATTTTTTATTTTTGAAATCAATCAGGCAGACGAGCTTGGCGCCGGTGTCAGTGATGCAGAGGTTTCCGTTTTCATCGAGTGCCAGTCCGCCAGGCTTGCGCATCGCGAGACTCTCGCCGTTTTCACCAGTGAGCCAGTGGCCGACGCGCGTGAGGACCGATTCGCTCTGCCCGATATCGCGTGGCGACGCGTAACTATCAACCCACGCGATGCGCGGTTCATCCGGCGGCGACGGCCAGACAGGCGCGGGCGTTTCGGTCACCGTCCGCGGTGCGGTGGCGCACGAGGCCAGCAGCACGGCGGCAAGGCCGACGGGCAAATAGATGGTCGCGCGCAGTTTCATTCAAAAATTTCTCCGCATTCGCACGAACGCAAAATCTCTCGCCCTCGTTTCAGCGGTGTAGATCTGGTTGTCATGCTCATAGCCAAGGTGCAACTCCAACTTGCCCAGCGTCCAGTTGAAATAAGTGCGAACAGCGAACATATCCTCGTCATAGCCGAGGCCTTCCTGCTTCTGGTAACCCGCTTCGAGATGCCAGTTGAAGTTCGCGGCGGGCTGCCAGTCATAGTGCGCCATGAAATTGAAATACGTGCCGGTCTGTGAGGAGTTCGTGGAGGTGCCGCTGCCGGCTGGGTAGATGTTCCATTGCTGATTGAGGTCAATGCCCGCCGTGGAATGCAGCGTCACGGGAAAAGAATAGCCTTCGCTCAAGTTCAAGCTGCGATAGCTGTAAAGCGTGGAGCTGTGATCAGTGTAAGCCGCTTGGGCGCGCAAGTTGTGCCACTCGACATTCGCGCCGGCCTCAAACTCGTTCACGTCCTGCAAGACAAAATCAGCGGCGCTCGTCTGGTTGCGGACGAAATTGTAACGCGCATAAATCTCCGCGCGGTCATGCCAGAAACGCAGGCTGATGTGCGCGTCATCGGAGAGCACGGAATAGCTGCCGGAGGGGTTAGAAGCCGCCGTGTAGGAAACGGTGACCGCATCGCCGGGCTGCACATTGTTCGGGCCGCCGGTGAAAAACTGGATCTGCCATGGATCGCTAGAGGTGACGAGGGCGTATTCGCCTGGAGCCAGTTCAGTGTTATTTTTTTTCACGCTAGAGACGGAGATTTCACGCGGTGTTTTCAGTCGGATAATCAGCGGGCCGGTTGTCGGCACCGTATAAGATTCATCCGCGATAAAAATCTGCGTGGCATCCGACTGTTGAAAATTGAAATCGTAGTTCAGGCTATTACCGAGCGAGAGGCGTCCCCAACTGCCAAGCCGTTTGTTGTAGTCCTCGCTCTCGCCGATGCCGATGACTTGCGAATCAAATTTTGCGCCGTCAAAGGTGCTGTTCACCGCGCTGCCACGAAGGCTCACGCCGGAGGACAGGCTTTCGTAAAGCTGGTGTGATACGCCGACGGTGAGATAGTTATTAATGGATTCCGCCCCGTTGCCCTCATAGCGTGAAAAATTATAGTCGTAAAAACTCCTTAGTTGCGGCCGGTGTTCCACGCTGAACGCCAGGCCGGCGTTCAAATCCGAGGAAGCCGAAGTCGTGGACTCGATATCATGATAACGGATCGAGGTGCCAAGTGTGCTGTGCTTAAAATGCTCCGTATCCGTAAGCGTGACGAGGTGATAAGTGTTTTCGGTGGAATAGGCCGCCGCCTTATAGTTCGTGTCATAATTCAACTGATTGAATTGATACGAAAGGTCAGTGGCGTCGCGGTCTTGTCGCTCGTTGCGCGCGTGAAGTTGCACGCCGAGCTGGTCGTTGCGCGTGGATTGGGTGGCTCCCTCGGTATCTGAATCAGATTGCGTGAAGGCGATGGTGACCGGCACTGGACCATCGCGATAACCGGTATTCACGCTCCAGGATTCACTGTCCACGGTGGCGGAATTGAAAAAGTCGTAGTGATAATCATCGTGCGAGCGCGTGTAGTTCACCGTGGTCGCGTAAGGTTTTTCGCGCAGCAACTGGCCGTTGAAGCTTCCGTTCAGAAGAACGGAGTCAGAGGCGCTGTTCAAACCAGTGCCGGAATATTGCTGCCAGTTGTAACCCGGCTCCGCGAGGATCTGAAAAGTGAGCAGAGCAGGATGGTAGAAAAAATAGTCCCAACCGATGCCGACTGCGGGCGCAAGGTAGATGCGTGTAGAATCAATCTCCCCACCGCCGGACTTGGGTGCGAAGGAATTCTGTTCCACCTCCGCATCCATCTTGATGTAGCGCAGCCGGGGCATGCTCATGTCCGGCACCATCATGTCATCGCGATAACTGGACTGCGCCGCCGCGCGCGATGCACCGACGGCGAGCACTAGCGCGATCAGCGCTCGCACTTCGCGGCGAAATTTTTTGTCGCGGCGGGACATGGTTTATTTTGGTTTGGCAGACGGTTTCAAAAGATTCTTGTCCGCGCCGACGTGCGGGTCATGGCAGGCCACGCAGGATTTTCCTTCCGCCCCGGCGTGGCCTTTGACGGCCTTCAGATCTTTGCCGTCATGGCAGTCGCCGCAGAGCGCGAGGATGTTTTTCACGAGCAACTTGCCTTCGGCGGATTGGTGCGCGTTATGGCAGGAGGCGCAATCGTCCACGACATCGTGCTTGAACTTGGCCTTCTCCAAAAAGTTGTCGTGGCAATCCCAGCAGAGCGCAGGCGAAGTTTTTTTCACGAGCTTCTTGTTGTTCGATGCGTGCGCGACGTGACAGGAAAGGCAGTCGCCGTCGCCGACCGGTTGATGCACCACTTTTTTCTTGGCGACATCGTCGTGGCAGTCGGCGCAGGTCTCTTTCAAGGATTTTTTCAGCAGCCCCTTGAAATTCGTCGCGTGCGGCGCGTGGCAGTCGAGGCAGTCGCCGGCTTCGACGGCCTGATGTTTAAACTTCATTTTCGCCAGAGGGTCGTCGTGGCAGGTCAGGCAAAGTTGGGTGCCGGTTTTGACCAGCAGCTTTTTGTTGAAGGATTGATGCGGGTCATGGCAGCTCTTGCAATCGCCGCTCTCCACCGGTTGATGTTTCACTTTTTGGCCGGCTAGAAAATCCTTGTGACAGTCGAAACATAAAGCCGGTATCGGCTTGGCCAACTGTTGCGAAAACGCCGACTGATGGCAGCGGGTGCATTGGTTGTCCTCGTAAGGTTTATGCAGCAGCAATTCTGGCCGCTTCGGCCTCACTGGCCTGAGTGTGGCGGCAACCGCCACCGTGTTTGTCCCGGTTGAGATTGCAGGGGTGTTGGTCGTTACCGTGATTTCTGCCGGCACGCCGTCGAAGAAGAACATGAGCCATTTCCGCTTGGTCGCCGACGCGCAGCCGGCGGTGGACAGAGCGACGACGATGACTGCCAGCAGCAGCCACGGAAACAGCCGTTGAAATTTCATGCGCAATGTTTTTCATCCCCGCCCCGGCAATCCACGGTGACGGTTTATTTTTTCTGCCCGAAGGCATAGACCGTTAGCTTGTGCGGGCCAGTCTGGTTGATGACGGCCACGAGGTATTCCGCCTTGAAATTGGGGGAAATGTAATCACGGAACGCACCGACGTTTTCATAATCGACCATTACTTTGGCGGGCAGACTTTGCGTAGCCTTGGTTGCGGTAGGATCGGCGAACCATGAAAGCAGCCGCCCTTCCCCGTTAAAGATTTGGGTGACTTGCGACATGGCGTCCACGGCATAAAGCCGGTCTTCGCGATCTACCGCCACGCCTTTCACGCGGGCAAACTGGCTGGGGCCATCGCCGAATTCACCAACAGTTCGGAGGTGTTTTCCATCTGCGTCAAAGACCTGCACATGAAACCCGCCGGTATCACCGACATACAGACGACCCTCTTTGTCGAGAGCGAGGTTCGTGGGCGTCATCAATTCCACTTTCGCGTTGGTCGCCTGTTCGTTGCGGGGAATGTTGAACAGCGGCTCCCGAGATTTTTTGTCGTAGACACGGACGCAATGTTTTTGCAGATCGGCGATATAGATTTTGTCCTGGCTCACCGCCACGTCGCGCGGTTTCAACTCGTTCAGCTTTCCAATGGCGGCGACGTAGTTTTCGTCCTTGTCGAAAATCACCACCTGATCACGTTGCGAATCGGCGACGTAGGCAGTGCCATCCGTGTCCACGGTCATGTTCAGCGGCAGTTTGAGTGCGCCTTCGCCGTCGGCGTGAAAGAGCCGCATCTTACGCGTCTGCAAGTCCAGCACGAGGATCATGCCGAAGTCCGTATCGCAGATGTAGTAATTGTGTCCATGCACCGCGATACCGTAAGGTTTGGATAATTCACGACGTAACGGCCGTGTGCCGGTGAGGTAATTCAAAAACGTCTTGTCCTCGCTGCCGGCGAACTCCAACTCAGATTGGAAACCGCAAAGGTATTGCAAGCGAGGTTCATCCGGCGCCTGCGGAAAAAAGTAATAGGTTTGCTTGCCGGTGTTCTTGGATGTGGCGCAGCCGGTCAGGAGCAACAGCGCAGCGGCGGCGGCGGAAAGAAGGTTTTTCATAGGCTTGGTTTTAGCGGTTATTTACGCGTTCATCGCGTTGTATGTGCCCATACCTTCCGTTTATCCGGCGCCGCCAACTACACCGATTTTGTTCTAGTGTTTGCATTTTTTAGCCAGTCAACGGTCACAAATCCTCAAAAAGCGAGGCTCCGGGGTTACCGGAGCCTCGTGATCTAACAGTGAATTCTGAACATCACTTGTTGTGGCAGGTCAGGCAGAGCGCGCCGCCTTCGAGATCCACAATCAAGTCATGGCTAACCGTTGCGGAAGCACCGATGGTTTGATGGATGTCGTGGCAGGAGGCACATTCCACGTTCTTCGCGGTGCCTTTTAGCATTTTCGGCATGACGGTGCCGGAAACGGGTTTCAACTCCGAGTCAACCGCCAGTGCCGCCGTGTAACTGACACCAATCGGGTGCATCTTCGTCAGGTCGGTGCCACCGATGGCTTCAATTGCGAACGAAGGCGCAAAGACAGCCTGACCAGTCAAGCTGTTCGTAGCTGTGCCGGTGTAGCCAGCAGTCTGATTGATCGCCACAGAACCGTCATGGCAGCTCAAGCAGGCGACGGATGAACCCAGCGAAACCGAAAGGCCGAGCGCATTGAATGTCGCGCTGCCAGCTTGATCGTAGGTCTGATAGGTGTTGGCCGACAGCTTGTGATTCCACAAGGGAGCCTTGGCTGTGGCATACGCCTGTGATTTGTGCGGGATGTGGCACACTTGGCAGGGATTGTTGTAGTAGTTGGTTTCCCCGCCCCATTTGAAGCGAGCCAATCCGTTGGTCACGGACGCGAATTCACCCGAAGGGCTGAAATCGTGCGTCGAACCAACGATGCCGGCCTTGCTGATTGATGGCATCAAGGCCATCGTCGCCCCCAAGGCAAGGAGCATGGTTATTTTTTTCATAGTTTTATTTTGCACGTGCTTTGTTTCTGTTTGGTTAAACAGCCCCGCGTCTCCGGACGCCGGACTGTTCCAGCGAAAAACCAGACACCGAATTCCGTTCTGATCCTTCGTTGAAATGTTTTTGTTCATACAAATTTTTTCTCATGCCGTTGCGCGGGCAAACGCCCAGCCGGGTGAAACTTCGCCGGCGGCAGGCTGTTTATTTCCGAACGGCGAATCGAAACGTTTCATCAATTCCGCCGTGCGCTGATCAATGATGGCGTTACAAAATGAAAGTTCCTGCTCACGGTTCTTGGTGTTCTCGCGGACGACCGCTTCGAGGTCGTCAATGTCGTAAAGGAAAACGTTTGGAAGCGTTGCCACTGCCGGATCGATGTCGCGCGGCACGGCGATATCTACGAGCACCAGCGGACGGTTCCGGCGCGCCGGCAAAATTTTCTCCACATCCTCGCGCTTGAGGACGATGTCCTGACTGCCCGTCGAGCTGACGAGGATATCCGCCTCGATCATCGCCGCCTGCGAATCTTCCAATCGCACTGCGCGTCCGCCAAATTCAGCCGCGAGTTTTTCCGCGCGTTCAACCGAGCGGTTGGCGACCAGCACCGTCTTCGCTCCGCGCTTAGCAAGGTGTTTCACACAGGCCTCACCCATTTTGCCCGCGCCCAAAATCATCACGGTCTTATCACCCAGATCGCGGTCAAAAACTTTTTCCGTCAGCTCCACCGCCACACTCCCGACCGAAGTTGCGCCGCGCCCGATAGCTGTGTCTGCGCGAATTTTTTTTGCGACCTGCAGCGCCGTCTGGAACAGCCGGTTCATTTTCTTGCCGGTCAGCCCGGCGTCTTTTGCGGCCTGGTAGGCGTTTTTGACCTGGCCGGTAATCTCTGTTTCGCCCAGCACCATGGAATCCAGTCCGCTGGCCACGGAGAATAGATGCTTGGCCGCACCTGCACCTTCCTTGACGTAGAGGTGCGGGGTAAAATCCAAGTCGCTGTTGGTGAGCTCCTGGAAAAGTTGTTGCACGCGACCGTGGATCCAAGGCGACACGCCGTAAATCTCCACGCGGTTACAGGTCGAGAGCAGCACCACTTCATCCAGCCCGCCGCGCAGCTTAAGGCGGCATCCGCAGCATTGTAGCCGTGGGCGTGATACGGCGAGCTTCTCACGCACCTCTACGGGTGTGGTCTTGTAACTCAATCCTGCGACGAATATTTTCATTTTAGTTTCTTGTTCGACCATCTGCAAAAAATCTACAGGCGCACAAAATACAAGCTCACCATTCTTTGTGCTTTGTTACGCAGCTTTTGCTTTAATTAGCATTTCTTAACCGCTTCTCTTGCCGCATCAGTTACGCTTTTGTTTGGCGACAAGCCTTTCCCGGAGAGTTTTGTCATGAAAAATTTACCCCGCGGCGTCTCGCTGTTGTAGTAGTCAATGCGCTAGCTGTCGCAGTCGTTGCCGGAGTGCTTGTTTATTGGTGGGTGTAGCAGTCCAAGCAGTCGATCTTACGGATATCCATCTTGGCAATGTCGGAGCGGCCGCTGCAGTTCTCGAAGAAATCCAGCGCAAAGCAAATCCTGTTCAGAGGATGACAAAATCGGGTTAGAGAAGCCTACTCCATCGCCTAAAGTTTGGTCAGTAAGGTGAAAATGAGTCCTACAATTCCGTGCAAGATGCGACTGAATGAACTTCCGTCGAAAACTTGCGCCCCTACCCACTGCATTGAGATCGGCGGCGAAGTGGTGCCACGGTTTTACTCGTTCAGCGTCCGTGTCGGGCGCATATTGAAATTATCAAATCCGTCGATTCTGGCGAGTGCATGGAGCGCGGATGAATCATCATATATCCTTAAAAAATGTGCGGCTGTGTTCCGGCGTGACTGGGGTATGCTGTGCTGACTTGAATCTGATGAATGCTGAATCGAACCTGCCGCCGTCCACCCTGACCGCGCGCGCGCGCATTACCCGGGCCGCGCGTTGCCAACTGGTGGATCGCCCGCCGGTGTGGCTGATGCGGCAGGCGGGCCGCGCCTTGCCGGAG
>CAINDH010000014.1 GCA_903847285.1 uncultured Verrucomicrobia subdivision 3 bacterium
ACAACAGCACCAGCCTGCTGCGCACCATCGAGTTGATGCTCGGCCTGCCGCCGATGAACCAGTTCGACGCGACGGCGACACCGATGTTTGACTGCTTCACGAACACGCCAGACTTCACCGCGTTTTCAGCCGTGACGAATAATGTGCCGCTCGACGAAATGAATCCGGGCACGAAAAAAATTTCCAACGCGCAACTTCGCAAGGATGCCATCGCTTCCGCCAAACTGCCGCTGTCGCAGCCCGACCAGTGCAACGAGGACGTGCTGAACCGCATCCTCTGGCGTGCGACGATGGGCGTGCAACCGTATCCCGAATGGGCGGTGAAAGTGACGGACGAAGATTGAACCGCCAAATTATTTTTCCGCGCTGGCGAGGATGGTTTGAAAGTGCGGTGACTGTTCCTCGGCGGCGACGATGCTGATTTCGATTTTTTTCAACTCCGCGCTTTGAAATGTGGAAGCATTTTGATTTGGGGAAGCCCAGCAGAATTACGATTAAAATTTCTTGATGTATTTCCGGTCGGGTGACAGTTTTGGCGACCCTTATGACGATTAGAAAGGTGGGCATCATCGTGCTGACTGGCATAGTGCAAATCGCAATGGCGACGACGCGTTATGTGGACGCGAGTCCGCACACACCGGTTTCGCCCTACACCAGTTGGGCGACGGCGGCGACGAACATTCAAGACGCGATCAACGTCGCCGGGTATGGCGGTGACACAATTTTGGTGAACGACGGGGTTTACAAGTCAGGCAGCTTTGTCGGCGGAAGCATTTGGGGCGGGGTAAGTGCCCGCATTTTTTCACTGGGCAAACCCTTGACTATTCAAAGCGTCAACGGCCCGGAAGTGACCATCATTAAAGGACAGTCGGGGCTTGCCTGTGCGCATCTCATTGACCAGTCGGTCTTGTCCGGCTTCACGTTGATGAACAGCACAAACTATATTGTTGGCTATGCCGGTGGCGTTGTTTGCTATTCAACCAACTGCCTCGTGACCAACTGCATCATCGCCAATAATTACTGCGGCGGCGGCGGCGGCTCTTCCGGAGGAATCAGCCGAGGCACCGTGATTGACTGTGTGGTGAGTAACAACCAGAGTTTCTGCGGCGGCGCAGTGTCGAATGTGCTGATCAATTGCACGCTCATCTCCAATAACGGCAGCACTGGCGGCGCATATCGCAGTTCGTTGACGAATTGCCTGCTGGTCGGAAACATTGCCACCAGCTTCGGTGGCGGTGCAGCGGCATTGTCGATTCTCAAGAATTGCACAGTCAGCAACAACGCAGCCACCACCGGCGCGAACGGCGGCGGACTCTATTTCTGCACTGCAAATGATTCACTGATTTCCAGCAACCGGACCAGCAGCGGCTCTGGTGGCGGCGCATATTCAAGCGGCTTGAGCAATTGCGTGGTGCAAAATAATTTTTCGTTCACTGACGGTGGCGGGGCTTACGCCGGTGCGTTGACCAATTGCACAATCGCCAACAATAGCGTGAATAGCGGTCGCGCGGGCGGAGGCGTTGCCAACGCGACATTGAATCAGTGTCTGGTGACCGGCAACAAGGCGCAAATTGGGACCGGCGTGGCCAATTGCACGGTAAACAACTGCACTATCGCACAAAATTTCGCCGCTGGTTCCGGATCCGGTGCAGGTGCCTACGGCTCGACGCTGAACAATTGCATCATTTACTACAACCAAGCCGTCACGAACGCCGATATTTTATCTTGCGTGCTGGCCAATTGCTGCACGCCATCGCTCGCATATCCCAACATCAGCAATTCATTCACCAACGACCCGCGGTTCGTTGATCCCAGCGGCGATTTCCATCTGCAATCCGATTCACCCTGCATCAATGCAGGAAAAAATTCTTTCATGGCTGGCACCAACGACCTCGACGGCAACCCGCGTATCGTTGGCGACACCGTGGATATCGGCGCTTACGAATATCAGTATCCGTCCTCGGTGCTGTCTTATGCTTGGCTGCAACAATACAATTTGCCGACGGACGGCTCGGTGGATTTTACCGACGATGACGCCGATGGCATGACGACTTGGCAAGAGTGGATTGCGGGAACGGATCCAACGGATGCCACGTCATTGCTGCAAATGTATTCGGCAACGCCCACGAACAATCCGGCTGGAGTATTGGTTTCCTGGCAAAGTGTCGGCGGTAAAAATTATCTGCTCCAACGCAGCTCCAATCTCACGGTTTTTCAAAATGTTCAAAGCAACATCGTCGGTCAGGTCGGCGTCACGGTCTACAGGGACACAAACGCTGTGGGGAGCGGCCCATTTTTCTATCGCACGGCGGTGCAATAACGTCGCTGTTATTTTTCCGCGCTGGCGAGGATGGTTTGAAAGTGCGGCGGCTGTTCCTCGGCGGCGACGA
>CAINDH010000015.1 GCA_903847285.1 uncultured Verrucomicrobia subdivision 3 bacterium
ATCGCGATGGCTCCGGCCAACGAAGACGAACTCGCGGACATGATGCTCACCTGCACGACAATCAATCATCCGACGTTTATCCGCTATCCGCGCGGCACCGCGGAAGGCGTGCCGATGAAACCCGAGCCGCAACTCATCGAAGTCGGCAAGGCGAAGATCACGCAGACGTTTGCGAACAACAAGCAACGCAAAGTCGCGCTGTTCGGTCTCGGCCCGATGCACGCCATCGCGCTCAAAGCCGCCGCGCAACTCATCGCCGAAGGTTACGATTGCGCCGTCATCAACCCGCGCTTCACCAAGCCGATTGATGCCGCCGCGCACGAGACTTACGGCCACGAAGCCGACCTCGTCGTCACCCTCGAAGACCACGTTCTCATCGGCGGTTACGGCTCGGCGGTGCTGGAACTCTTCAGCGAGAAACACGTCACCACGCCGGTCATCCGCATCGGCTGGCCCGACCAGTTCATCGAACACGCCACCACGCAGGACGAATTGCGCTTAAAATACGGCCTGTCCGTCGAGAACACGGTCAACCGTGTGAAAGCCCAGTTTGCGGAACCGGCTTTGACGAAGAAGCAGCTCGCGATTGCGTGAGATGAAATTCTGTCAGTCAAAAGCTCCATCGGCATTCACGCTGATGGAGCTTTTAGTTTGTATCGCCATCATCGCGGTTCTCGCAGCGCTTTTGCTGTCGGCTGTTTCTCAAGCAAAAGGAAAGACGCGGCTAATTCAATGTGCCAATAATGTTCGACAACTTGGAATTGGGTTGCAGGTAATCCTCGCTGACGAACACGCTTACCCTTTGTATGTTTCTGACCGCTATGCCAATTGGATTGTGCAATTGGAAGAGCAAGGTCTTGGCAAATCCCTAGAAAAATCGACGAACGGTGGAGTGAGTATTTACTCTAATTTTTACGAAAAAGACGCTTGGCTTTGCCCGGCTGCAAACTATCCGGTTCATAATTGGCCACATCCCGAAATCGGTTCTTATGCTTACAACGCCTTCGGCGTTTATCCCTCGGAAATTGAAACCAATGCCCTTGGTCTTTTTGGCCGTTTTGATTTCATTTCAGAAAAATCTAGTCCGATTAAGGAATCCGAAGTTGTTGCTCCAAGTGACATGATGGCTATTGGCGAAAGTTTTGATGGCCGCATCGCGTTTGACCGAAATCTGGCGGGAATGGATAAATATGGAAACCTTAACCGCCACCAAGGCAAAGCCAACGTGGTCTTTTGCGACGGCCACGTTGAATCGCCGACGTTGAAATTTCTTTTCGAGAACACCAGCGACGAAGCCCTGCGCCGCTGGAACCGCGACCACCAACCCCACCGCGAGCGGCTCACGCCTTAACAGTGCGGAGCGCCGCTCTGTGAGCCGCAGCAACATCCGACCTTCCAATCGCGTTCATTGGTGACATGAACAGAAGCGCAGCGTCAGCAGGTTTGTATTAAGATGGAAACCCGCCCACTACGGCGCGGGAACTTGTTGCAGCCACACGCGGATGTTCATGAACAGTTTGGTGGAATTCGGAAACGGCACGACGGCGCGGGCTTTCACCGTTTCCGTGATGCCGTTCGCGTCGTTCGTGTGCATGAATTCTTGGACGTAATTCGTTTCGCTGTTCCAGTTCAACAGGTTGGTGGAGACGAAGACGCCGTATTCCACGTCGCGTGGCGGCAAGCGGCGCGTGTAGGTAAGTGTGAGGTGCAGCTTGTTGTCGTTGGTGCTGCTCTCGAAGCCCCATTGATATGGCGGGTTACCGTCATCGGTGCGCGGGTCGCGGTTGAAGGCATATTCCGCAAAATTTTTAACGCCGTCATGTTCGAAGTCCGCCGCCGCGCCGCTGATGTTCGGGAAGGTCAATTCCTCGAGTGTGAATTTCTGGATGCTCCACAAACCATAAGGCGAATCGTGAATCGTCGCCGTCGCCGGGCTGCCGCTGACAACGTAGGCGATGTTCGTCAGCACGGTCACGGTCACGGCTTCATCGCCTTCGATGCGGTCATCCAAAATCGGCACGAGCGAAAGTGTTAGTGTGTGTTCGAGGTGGCGGGAAACGTCACCGAGTTCGTCAGCGCGACAAAATCCACGGCGTTACTCGCAGTGCCGGAGATCGCGAGCGAAACGGTCAGCTCCGTGTTCGTATCGCCGGTGCGCGTTACGGTAAATTCACCGGTGTCGGGGCCAAGTTCAGCCGTGTCAGAATCCGTTGCGGTGACGCTGACGTAGACTGGATCCAATACGGTGATGGTCACATCGTCAAAGCTGGTCAGCTCGCCATCGAACGCGGTGAGGCGGAAGGTGTAGGTTCCAGGCGCATCGAAGACGAATGTGTTCGTGAGGCTCACGGGATTCGTGATGGTGATGTTATTCGTGCCGAGAAATGTCCACCAGTTCGTGACCGACGCGGGCGGGTTCGGCAAGCCGTCGTCGGAAATAATTCCGATGAGCGTCACGGGAATCCCAATTTGCACCGCGACGTCCGCGCCAGCGTTCACCAACGGCGCGTGGTTCGTCACGGGACCGTCGGCGATGGCTAAAATTTCCTCCGCGCTTAACGCCACGTCGAACACGCGCACATCGTCAATGCCACCGCTCCATGAAGTCGGGCTGTCGAACCCGCCTTTGCCGATGATGAACTCCGGGCAGTTAGTCAACCCGCCGGACGCCGCCACAAAACCGGCGTTTGGCTGATCCAGCGCTCCGTTGACATAGAGTTTTGGCTCGCCGCCATTTGTCCACGTCAACGCGACGTGCTGCCACAGGCCGGGTTTTAGCGCGTTCGCCGCACTCGCGCGATGCACCGTGCCGCGCGATGTGGGAATGGTGGTCTCGATGACGTTGGTGTAACTGCCGCACGACGCAAATGTCCGCGTGGCAAAACTAAACGTGGCATTCGTGCCCACATCATCTGCCGTCAAAAATCCCTGCGACACATTCGTCGGCGGTGGTTTGACCCACAGTGCGACGGTGAAGGCTTTCAATCCGTTCAATGTGTTCGAGCCGGCGGACTGACGCACACAATCGTTCGTGCCGGAAAAGTTGAGCGCGGCATTGATCACGCCGTTCGTGACCCACATCGGCGACCCGGAAAATTTTCCATCGCGCCCGTTCACGGACGAGTCAGCCGCGTTCGTGCCGCTGCCCTCGTCCAGAGTCCAGTGCAAAATATTCGTCGCGCTCAAAACATCGGCGCTGACGAACACCAGTAAATCCGCGTGGCCTTGCAATAGGCCGTCGTCAGCCGTGAGCCGCAGGTGATAGATGCCGGTGTTAGTGAAGACCACGGTGGTATTGTTCGTCGTTGGATCCTCAAAGGTTGCGCCGCTGGAACCACTCAAGTTAGTCCAAGTCATGACGTAGTTAGTGCTATCATCCATCACCGTCGCATTGAGAACCAGGCCGGCGGATGTGCCGCTCACAAATGCCAAATAATTTTTCGGGCTGGTGATGGTGACTTGCGGCGTGGCGTTCGTGCCCGCGTCGGCAATGGTCAGCACCGCGTTACTCGGTGAAAGAATGGTGTAAGCCGGACTCGGCAAAATCGTGGCGGTCACGCTCTCGTTGCCTTCCACGACTACTTCGTTCGTCGGCGTGATGAACAGGTCAATCGAAGTCATGCCGCAGGAAAAATAAATGTTTGTGGCGAACGGCGGATAATCCACGCCAAACGTGGCCACACCGCCGAACGACAGCAGCGCGGTGAAGTCGTAGCGCGGATCGCCGGTACGCGTGACGCGAAAAACACCGTTCGAGCCACTGCCCTCCAGCACGTTCGTGACAACGGCGGTGATGGCTAGCATCGGTTCATCATCATTGATGAAAGCAGTGGCGCTGACGGGAGTGCCGAGGCCGTAGGCGGAATTATTTTGCAATGTGAGCGTCACCGACTCCGCGCCTTCCACAATTGAATCGTCCAGCGGGACCAGTGGCAGCTTGGTAGTCAGGCTCCCAGCGGGAATCAAAATGGAATTTGTGAGGCGCACATAATCCACGCCATTGCTCGCCGTCCCGCTGATGGCGAAGAATATTATGACTGGCGTATTCGTTGTGCCGAAGCGCGTGAAGGTGAATTCGCCCGTATCCAAACCCGGTTCAGCGGCAGTAAAATCGCTCGCATCCACGCCGACAATTTGGTCGTTATCCTGAATCGTCACTTTTGCAAACGCCGGATACGACGCGATGTAATTCGTCCCCTCGGTCAGCGAGACGATGACCGTTTCGTCGCCCTCAACCAACGCGTCGTCCACCGCCCCGATGGCAACCACTGCGTTGCTCTGCCCGATGGGAATGGTCACCGTGCTAGCGATGTTGGTGTAATCCGTGCCGTTGTTCGCCGTGCCGCTGACGGTAAAAACAATGTTCAGCGCGTTGGTCGTAGCGCCGCTGCGCGTGAATAAAAACTCACCATTGCCGCCGCCTTCGTAGGCAAACGGATGGTTTGTGGAGGTGACGGTGACGACGGGTAGATTATTTGTGTCATTGTCGCCAATCGTCACCGTGGCGATGTTTGGCAAAATAATGTTCGCATTGGTGGCACTGGTCAAAGTCAGCACCACAGTCTGTGCAAACTCCATCGTGTTGTCATCGCTAGGAGTCACTGGCAAATCCACGAACGTCGCGCCCGCTGGAATCGTCGCAGAATTTCCGAGCGGCGCATAATCTCCCGGCGCGCTCGCGTTGCCGGTGATTTGAAAATTCACCAGCTGGCTCGCGTTCGTTGAACCGATGCGCGCAATGCGGAAATTGCCCTCGACCACGCCAGCCTCGCTGGCATTGGTAATCGTCGCGGTCACACTCACCGAGCAAGCGTCGTCATCGAGAATCGTGTAGGTATGAATCTTGATCCCATCGAGCGTGGCGTTCGTGGGATTGAACAGCGCCACGCGAATCGTCTGCGGCGCTTGCACGTTCGTGTCATTAACGATTTGCAAAGGCACAAAACTTACGAAGGTGTTCGTCGGGATGGTCAGCACACCTTGCGGCAGAGAATAGCGATTGCTCGCCGCCGTGCCGCCGATGACGCGATAACCAACCTGCACCGGCACTGTGGAATACTGGCTCAATGTCACCGCGATACCCGGCGAAGAGCTTTCTGAAATGGACGAACTGACAAAGCAAAAGCCGACGCCGGGAATACTGTCTGCCGGGTCGTTCGTGATCACCACCGTAGCAGATGCGGACGAAGAGACGTTGTAATTGATGTTCGTCGGTAGCGTGAGGATAACCGTTTCATCCGGCTCCAAAATAAAATCATGAAATGGAATCACATCCAGCGTCACCGAACTGGAGCCGTCGGGAATCACCACCGGATTATCCAGTGGCACATAGTCGGAACCGCTCGTAGCTGAACCGCTGATGCCGAGGACTACGGTCAGATCGCCCGTGGAACTCGTGCGCGCGATAGTGAAGTGCGCCGTGGATGTGCCCAGCTCGGAAAGCGGCGTGCCTGCCGCGCTCACGCTCACCGTTGGCTTCTCGTCGTCGCGGATAAAAACCGTAGCGCTGCCCGGCGTGCCAACGTCGTAGTTCGCCGTGTTGAGGATTGAAACAATCACCGACTCGTCACCTTCAAACAGCAAATCGTTCGTCGGTGAAACAGCAATCGTTGTTGAGGCCACGCCTGCCGGAATCGTCACGGTGCCGCTTAATGCCGCGTAGTCCACGCCCGGCGTCGCTGTGCCGCTCACGGAGTAATTCACCACCAGCGCCGCCGTCAAATCACCGTCACGCTTAACCGTGAACGCGCCCGCTGTCGAAGGTTCCGCCGCATCGGAGGTCGTGGCAATCGTGACCACCATGAAATCGTCATCGAGAATTTTCACCGTGGTCGCCGACGGAGTGCCGACGCTGTAAGCCGCGTTCGCTGCGACCGTGACGATGGCGGTTTCATCCGCTTCTAACACTTTATCATCAAACACCTTCAACGGAATCGTCACGCTGCTTTGTCCGGCAGGAATCAGCGCCACGCCCGGCAAGGTCGCGTAATCCGCACCCGCCGTCGCTGTGCCGCTGACGGAATAATTCACAAACAGGTCGCCGCCGGGAATGCCGTTGCGCGTAAAAATAATTTGTCCGTCGTCCATGCCGCCTTCGGCAATCGCCGGCGTGCTGGTTGTCACGGACACGGTGGGCTTACTCGCTGAATCGTCGTCTTGAATCGTAATGACCGCCTCCGCTGGTGGCGCGACGATATAATTTTGATTCACCTGGTTCGTGTCGCTCAACAGCGTCAGTGCGATAGTCTCCGGCCCTTCAATCGTGCCGTCGTTGCTGACGCTCACCGTGAACGTGACGCTGTTTGTGCCAGCTGGAATCGTGACGCCGTTCGTGGCGATGATGGTGGGCGCGAGGTTGTAATCCGCGCCAATTGTAGCCGAGCCGGATTGAAAAATACCCACCGTCAAATCGCTGTTCGTGTCGCCTGTGCGCGTGATGGTGAATGTGTGCGTTGAGCTGTCGCTTTCGGGAATGGAGTTCGTGTCCGCGACCACATTTACCGTCGGCACGGGGGGGGGTAGCGATGAAATCTAAACCAGCCATTGAATTCGTCGGCGACAGCGGATTACTCCAGTTAGCGCCAGCAAATGTGTAGCCGTATTGAAATGCCCCGAGCTGGAGATTGGTGCTCACGTTCACGATGACGAAACGCCCGTCGCTATCCGTCCAGCCGCCGATGAATTTCGCGGCGGCAATTTGCCCATTGCCCACCAGCACACCTTCGAGCGGTATGCCGTTCGCGTCCGTCACGCGCCCGGTCAGACGATAGCCCGTTGCTATGCCAGAACTCACCAAGATGTTTGCGCTAGCTACGCCGCCCTTCATGTCGCTCACCACGCAACGCACTACATGATCTTTCGTGTCGGCAAAAGTTTTCGCTACCCACGACAGGTTGTTCGTGGAAAACGTCAGGTCGTCAAACGTCCACGCATACGCCAGCGCATCGCCGTCCGCATCCGTCGCCGTTGCGTGAAAATGCACGAGCAGATTCGTGATGACGGTTGGCTGATCCATTTCGACCGCCAACACCGGCGGCTGGTTGCTGGGAAACATTCCGAGGTTCACTTGATAATCAATCCACGGCTCCGTCCCCGCCGCGCCGCGCAGCAACGGCGTGATATGCACGCCCGCCGCATTGTCATTGAAGGTGCGCCCGATGACCACTGCCGCATCGCTACGGCTTGCGCTGTCGCCCGCGTCCGGCGAGCCGGGCGTGGTGTCAATCAACTGCGCCCCGCCATTGCTTTCATCCCACGGCGTCCAGTTCAGTAGTAGACCGTTTTCAACCCACGGATTGGAAATGTATTTCGTGCGGAACTCCAGCCAGTAGTCGCGTAATGCATCGCGCTTTAGCGCCGCCGCATACATTCGTCCCGCTACGCGTCGTTCCGCCGGCACATCAAACGGATAAATGCGATACACGCCGTTGCTCGTGATGTTTTGCACTGCGTCCGCCTTCAACCAGTCGAGAATATTTTTGTGCACGGCATTGAAGAGCGCATTACCCGCCGCCGCCGGCCCCATCGTGTCGTAGGGGTTGCCGTATTCGAGATTCACACCCGAACCAACCACGCTGTAGTTCGTCAACGTGTCCCAAAAATTCGCGTGCCACAGGCCGTAGTTGTGTCCGAGCTCGTGCGCCGTTACACCCACACCCATGCTTTGCAGCCAAGTCCCCTTGCCGCCGACAAACGCCAGTCAACCCCAAGAGTAACCCGGCACGCTCGTCAGCGCGACGATGTCACGGTCATAATTTGCCGTGACAAAACCGGCTTTCTTCGCCGTCGCGCGCGCATCGTTCAGCAGTAAACCTGGATCAGGAGAATAATACTCCTTCGTCTGCGGCATCGTGATGACCGGTGTCACCGTTGCCGTCAGCGAAGTCAGGTCGTAGGAATTTTCCGTGTAAAAAGAATTCACCCCGTTCATGGCCGTGTAAGCCGCCGTTTCTGAAATCGGTTCCGTCAGGTCATCGGGAAAATTCACGCGGATGTAGAGCAAAGATTTTCTGCCATGAGTCCACGCATCGCCGTTAGCCGTGGGGAAAATCGGGTCGCTCCCAGCCGAAGTTCCGCCGCTCTCCGCCCGGGCAAGTTGCGCGTTCGCGGCATCAAGATGATCCACGCCGCAGAAATGCAAAACGCCGCCGCCACTTTCCGCGAACACCTGCCGCCCGCGCCAGTTGGCCGACTGACCGGACACCGAACAGATGACGTTTGCGGAAACGGTTTTGGCATCCAGTGCCGTCGCCTCCGCCACACTCAATTCGCGCAACGGCTCAATGCTCACCGCCAGTTTTCCAGCCAGCGCCACGCCATGCAGCGGAATGTTCGCCCGCGAAACCTGTCCGTTGCGGCGGCCAAAGACGAATGCATCGAATCGTCTCTCGCCCAATTGAACCTTGCGCGAAACCGTCGTTTTGCCGGTAGAAAAATCCGTTGCGGCCAGCACTTCCAGGTCACCGCGTCCATCAATCTGCTCCTCCAAAAACTTCGCCACCTCACGCGGCAGCCTTTGGCGCAATTCAAACGGCACGGCCAGTTCCAGCGCCCGCTTCGGGTCGTTCTGAATCAAGTCCAGCATCGCCTCGCGCCGCTGCCATGCAAAGCGCTGGCCGTCTATCAGCGTTACCGCTCCATTGGTAAAATTCGCCGCCCACTGCAAAAAGTTTTCAAACGCATCCGCCGGTTTTTTGGCAACGTTGCCGTCCGTCCGCGATGCAGCCGCCATGCTCGCCACCGCGACCACCGATCGCGTCGTCGTTGGCACGATGGTTTTTGAAATTCGTTCAGGCGAGTTTGGTCGGCGATAGCACAGCAGTAGTGTTCCCAGAGTGGTGATACTAATGACTCCCAATAGAAGTTTTGTGTGTTTCATGTAATCCTCCGGCTACGTTGGCAGTGGCAAAAAGCTGTGCCGTGAGCCTAGCCCCAATTGCGCCAAATACAACCCTTTGCTGTGTGCGTTTCACCGCACACCCAGACACGCCAGGAGCGCCTGCTTCCGGACATCGTATTCTCTTGGGGTATTGAGTGCAAATTCGCCGCCAAGGTGTCGGCGTTCTCGGTGCGAGTGCAACATTCCCATTTCCCCTGAAAATTTCTTTTGGCTACGCCACAATTGAACTAGCCTCCCCGCGTGCCAAACGAAACGCCGCGCCTCCTCATCGTGGACGACGACTCAGGCCAGCGCAGCCTGTTGGATTCCTTTCTGCGCAGCCAGGGTTTTGAAACTACCGTTGCCGATTCCGGCGAACGCGCGCTCGAACTGCTGCCTGCAGGAAAGTTTTCCATGATGATTTCCGACGTGCGGATGCCCGGCCTTTCCGGCTTGGAAACCTTGCAGCGAGCCCGTAAAAAGTTCCCCACGCTCCCCGTCTTGCTCGTCACCGCCTACACCGACATCCGCGAAGCCGTGTCCGCCATGCGCGACGGCGCGCTGAACTATCTCGCCAAGCCGATTGATCTCGACGAACTGCTCGCCACCGTCCGCGCCGCCACCGGCATCGCGCAATCCGTGCCGCTGAACCTCGGCCCGCAAAAAAATCTTCCCCCCCACGTCATCGCCCAAAGCCCGCTCACCATCGCGCTGTTCGAACAGCTCGCGCTCATCGCACCGTCGGAAGCCCGCGTGCTCATCACCGGCGAAAGTGGCACGGGCAAGGAAGTCGTGGCCGACGTCATCCATCTCTGGAGCGCTCGGGCCACCGGCAAGATCATCAAGGTGAATTGCGCTGCGATTCCCGAAACGCTGCTTGAAAGCGAATTGTTCGGCCACGAGAAAGGCGCGTTCACCGGCGCGCGCGCCATGCGCATCGGCCGTTTTGAAGAAGCCGATGGCGGCACGATTTTCCTGGATGAGATCTCCGAGATGACCCCGCCGTTGCAGGCGAAAATCCTCCGCGTCACGCAGGATGGTAAATTCCAACGCATCGGTTCCAACCGCGAGATTCGCACCAACGCCCGCATCATCGCCGCCAGCAACCGCGACCTCGAAGCCGAGGTGAAAGCCGGGCGCTTCCGCGAAGATCTGTATTACCGCCTCAACGTCGTGGAACGAACCTGCCTCCCTTGCGCGAACGGCGTGAGGATATTTTGCCGTTGGCCAACCTGTTCGTTTCCGAACTGGCGCGTAATCGTGCCCGCCTCGCCGAGGCGACGGCGGACTGCCTGAAAAATTATGCTTGGCCCGGCAACGTGCGCGAACTCCGCAACGCCATCGAACGCGCTGCGCTGCTTTCGCAGAGCGAATTGATTTTGCCGGAGCATCTGCCCACGAAGCTTCGCGACGCCGTGAAGAACGCCGTGCCGGTTTTAAGTTTGGATTTGCAAACGATGGATGAAATTGAACGCGCCGCGATTCTCGCCGGCCTGAAGCAGCATAAACAAAATCGCACGGAAACTGCCAAAGCCCTTGGTATCAGCCGCCGCGCGCTGCTCTACAAATTGCAACGGCTCCGACAACAGGGGTTTCAGTTTGAGTGAGCCGCCGATATCGGTGAGAAGCGCACCTTCAGCGTATAGTTTGTCGGCGGCCCGGAATACTTCTCCAGCACGCCCGGCCCACAACTGCTATTGCCCAGCCCGCTCATCTTCGCATCCAGCGACAGGATGATTTCCGAGCGCGGTTGCAATTCATAATTGTGGCGCACTGCCATCAAATCCTCCGTTGTGAAATGCAGCGCGGAGAACGCAAAAGGACTTTCTGCAGCAGAAATTTTTAGCCCGCTCCCGCCCGCGTCCGTCAATTCCACCCAGCGCACATCTTCCTTGTTGCCATTTTCCTGCGGTCGGACATAAGGAACATATTGGTCTTTGACCGTGCTGCGCCAGAGGCCGATATCGGCGCTTTGCTTGCGGTCGGAATAATTTTCCCACGGCCCACGACCCAACCAACGGACGTTTTCAAAATTTTTCGCAAGTTGTAAAACCAAACCCACGCGAGGCATCAGCGGCATTTCGCCAAATGGTTCAAAGTTGTTATCCATCTCCATCGAACCGTCGCCGTGAATCAACCAAGTCGTTTTAAGTTTGTAGCCGCCATGTGAGGCGCTGCTGATGACGATGGAACGTATCTGCACCTCGCTGGATTTCAATTGCGTCACTTCAAACGACTCCACGCGGCGAATCAGATTGGTCAGTCCCGCTTCACGCCAGTCGCGTGCCAGCCATTTTCCAAACGCCTTGTCGTTATCCGTTGGAGCGCGGAGCAATTGCAAGACTGGGCCGGAAAGCGGTTTTGTCGCCAGCGCTTCGTGTCCACTAAATTGCAGTGAAGTCAAAGCACCTGATGCGCGGCTGAACGAAAAGATAAAATTCGTCCCCGAAATTTTTATTAAATCACCGGCTTTACTCAATGCCAATGGATTCACGGCTGAAAATTGAGGTGAGCGTTCCGACGAGTCGGCGACTTCAAGGGTGAACTGTTGCCACGCGAGTTCGTGTTCAGCCGACGCCCAAAGCGAATTCTTCTTGGTGTGGAAACTTATGCGCAGCCAGAATTCGTTTGTCCCGTGGGCTACCGAAGCTGCGGACTGAATTCTTGCAATTGGTATTTCCGCTTCGATTTGTTTTCCTGCGGCGCAATCAACCGGATCCAAAACACCTGCCTGAATAATTTTGCCGTCACTGGCCGTCACCGACCAACGTGCCTCAAAATTCGTAAGGTTCAAAAACGAATTCCGGTTCATGATTTTCACCACAGTTTTGTCCGGCTTCAAACTCACCGCTTCAATCAGCACTGGTTGATAAACTTTTTTCACTTCCCAATATTTCGGAAACACTTTCCGTTCCGCGCTGACGAGTCCTTTGATGGCAAAGCCGCCGTGGTTTGGTTGGTCGCCAAAATCACCACCGAAAACAGTCGCTACCCTCCCGTCAGGCAAGGTCTTATGTAATCCCTGATCGCACCATTCCCAAATGAAGCCGCCGAGCATGCGCGGATGAGAATAAATCTCGTTCCAATATTCCTGTAAATTACCGATGGCATTGCCCATCGCATGGGCGTATTCGGTGGCGAGCACCGGGCGTGTATCGTTTGTGTGTTCAGCAATCGCCAACAGCCTGTCCCAGCGCAGATTCCATGGATCGTCCGGCTTGGCGTAAATTTCCGTCGTCAGGCGCGGATAAAACCGACCAATGATATCAACAGTTTTCGGCGCATCGGTTTCCGTCTGTGCGCCTTCGTAGTGAACAGGACGCGTCGGATCAAATTCATGCAGCCAGCCTGAAATAGCCGCGAAGTTCGGGCCGTAGCCGGACTCGTTGGCCATCGACCACGCGATCACGCTCGGATGATTTTTGTCGCGGATGGCCAGACGTTGCGCCCGGTCAAGGAACGCGCCCGTCCAGCTCGGATCGTTCGCCAGCGAACCACGTGTGCCGTGGGTGCAGAGGTTCGCCTCGTCGAAAACGTAAAGCCCGTAGCGATCGCAGAGGTCATACCAGCGCGGGTCGTCCGGGTAATGGCAGGTGCGCACGGCATTGATGTTCGCCTGTTTCATGAGCGCGATGTCATCCGCCATGCGCTTCAATGTCTGCAAATGCCCGGTGTCAGGATCAATCTCATGCCGGTTCACGCCGCGCAATTTGACCGGCTGGCCATTGACTAAAAATATTCCGTCGCGGATCTCAATCTTACGGAAACCGATATTGCAACTCACGGCTTCCACAACCTTGCCACTTTCATTGTTCAGCGTGAGCACGAGTTTAAAAAGGTTTGGCGTCTCGGCGGTCCACTTCGCGGGGTTTTTTACTTTGGCTTCGAGCCACGCAAACTTCGGCTCGCCACGCTGTGGCATCCGCCCATCAAGAATCTTGGCGTTGAAATCAGGATTCAATATTTCCGCCGCATCCTGGCTCAACTCATTTTGAAACACCGGTTGTTTATTGGCATCAAACAACTGCGCCCGCACTGTCCAGTTGGATAAGGAAAGATTTTTTGCGGACAGCTCTGGTTTGATTTGCAACGTGGCGTCGCAGCAATTGGAATCCAACTCCGTTCGCACCGTGAAATCGCGGATGCGCGCGGATGCGGTAGAATATAGAAAAACCATCCGGTAGATGCCGCTCATCCGCCACATGTCCTGATCTTCGAGATAGCTGCCGTCGCTCCAGCGATAGACTTCGACAGCCAGTTGGTTTATGCCCGTGTGGAGAAAATCCGTTAATTCGAATTCCGCGGAGGTGCGACTGTCTTTGCTGAAGCCGACGCGCCTCCCGTTGACCCAAAGATAAAATGCGCTGTCCACACCGGCAAAATGGATGAATACGCGACGGCTGCCCCAGTTTTCTGGCAGCTCAAAATTTCTGCGATACGAACCCACCGGATTGCGTTGCGCGAACGCGGTCCAGTTCGTCGGTGGCTCGCCCATCACACGCGGCGGGTCAATCTTGAAGGTGTGCCCCGAGCCAAGATAAATCGGGATGCCGAAACCGGCCATCTCCCAATTCGATGGCACGATGATGTTCGTCCAGTGCGAGTCGTCGAAGTTGGTCTCAAAAAAATTGGTCGGGCGGACTTCTGGGCGCGGGGACCAATGGAATTTCCATTCGCCGTGCAACAGCCGGACAAAATCCAGATTTGCATACGTCCATTTTTGAATCTCTCCGTCTAGGGCCTCATCCACCGAGGCAAAAGGAGCGAAGACCGTGCGTGGCGGCTCGGTGTTGATATGCAGCACCTGTTCGTTTTCCCAGTCCGGCGCGGCGACCAGTAGATTGGTTGCCAAAAGTATGTTTAGCAACAGGGCGGTAAGCCAATGTCGGATGGCAGGCATCGTGTGGTCACAGTTTTACGCTTTTCCGGGTCTCCTGGCAATCGCGCGGCAGAATTCAGAAATGATTCGGCGTTTTTTGGAAAAGCATCACACTTGGATTTGGCGCGGAAACACGACACACTTTGCCCGTCCAAATGGAACGCATCTTCGCCACGTATCAGATCGAAACGCCGTTGGCGGTCGAGCGGGCTGCCGCCACGCTTGCCGGTGAACAATCTTCCGGCACCTTCGTCGCCGTGCCGGGCGAGACGGAGGAACTTAAGCAGCGCTTTGCCGCGCGCGTCGAGAAGATCACGTCACTCGAAACCGTTGCCACGCCTAGCCTGCCCGGCGCGCAATCCGCTTCCGGAAAATTTCAGCGCGCGGAAGTAGTCGTATCGTGGTCGCTGGAGAACATGGGATACAACCTGCCCACGCTTGTCTCAACGATCCAAGGCAACCTTTACGAGATCACCGCATTCACTGGACTAAAGTTGATGGACGTGGAGCTGCCAGCGTCTTTCGCGCAGCATTTTCGCGGACCAAAGTTCGGCGTGGCTGGCTGCCGGAAACTTACCAAGGTTGATGGCCGCCCGCTCATCGGCACGATTATCAAGCCCGGTATTGGAATGACGCCGAAGCAAACGGCGGAACTGGTGAAAATTCTATGCGAGGCAGGGATTGATTTCATCAAGGACGACGAGTTGATGGCCAATCCGCCGCACTCGCCGTTCGATGAACGCGTGGATGCCATCATGGGCGTCATCAATGCCCACGCAGACCGCACCGGCAAGAAAGTGATGTATGCCTTCAACGTCAGCGACGAACTCGATGCGATGCAGCGGCATTACGAGAAGGTTATAAAATCCGGCGGCACGTGCGCGATGGTCTCACTAAACAGCGTTGGCTTGAGCGGGGTGCGGAAAATCTGCGACATCGGCGTGCTGGCGATTCACGGCCATCGCAACGGCTGGGGCATGTTGAACCGCCATCCGCTGCTCGGTATTGAATTTTCCGCGTATCAAAAACTCTGGCGACTGGCGGGCGTGGACCAACTTCACGTCAACGGCATCGCCAACAAGTTCTGGGAAAGCGACGATTCAGTCGTGCGCTCGATGGCTGCGTGCGCGAAGCCGCTGCTTGGCGGAATGTCGGTCTTGCCGGTGGTTTCGTCCGGTCAATGGGGCGGACAGGCGTGCGAAACTTTTCGTCGCACGCAGACGGTTGATCTGCTCTACATGGCCGGAGGCGGCATCATGGCGCATCCTGACGGCCCGGCGGCTGGAGTGCGCTCGTTGCAAAAATGGTGGGAAGCGGCGGTGGAAGGGCTGACACTCGAGTCAGCGGCGGTGAAATATCCGGAGTTGAAAACGTCTGTTGAGAAATTTGGCGCGAAGAAGTGATGAGAAAATTACTTCTGACATTTTACGCTGACGATTTCACCGGTTCGACCGATGCGTTGGAGCAATTGACGCTTGCGGGCATCCGCGCGGCCCTCTTTATCGCGCCGCCAACACCGACACAGTTAAAGAAGTTTCCCGGCCTGCAAGCCATCGGTGTGGCGGGCAAAACGCGTTCGCTCGCAGTGGCCGCGATGGAACAGGAACTCAAGCCCGCCCTGCTCGCACTCAAGAAACTCAAGCCGCGGCACGTTCATTATAAGGTTTGTTCCACGTTCGATTCCTCGCGGAAGATTGGCAGCATTGGGCAGGTGATGGATGTGGCGGCGAAAATTTTCCCGGCGCAATTCATCCCGCTGCTCGTTGCCGCGCCCTCGCTCGGACGCTACACAATTTTTGGAAATCATTTTGCGCGCTATGGTATCGGCAGTAGTGGCACGATTCATCGACTCGATCAGCATCCGTCTATCAGCAAACATCCGGTCACGCCAATGACGGAGGCAGATTTAAGGTTGCATCTGGCAAAACAAACCAAGCAGCGCGTTGCTTTGTTCGACGTTCTGAAAGTTAGTTTGCCCGCGAAACAAGCTGACGCTGCACTGAAGCAACTGCTCGCTGAGAAACCGGATGCGGTTTTGTTTGACGCTCTGACAGCGGAGCACATCGCCAGCGTTGGTGAATTGTTGGAACAATCGGCTGACACAAATAGCCCTCTGTTCTCTGTTGGTTCCTCAGGCATTGAAGCGGCATTAGGGGCGCAGTGGGGCAAAAAGCAGCGTGCGCAGACGGCTGCTCTTACAGCCAAACACATTCTCATCGGTTCCGGCAGTTGCTCGCCGGTGACAAGTGGGCAGATTGCGTGGGCACTCCGGCAAGGCTTTGTAGAAGTGGCGTTGGATGCCGCTGCATTGGCAGGCGAGAAAACCTCTGTGAAAGAAATTAAACGTGCAACGGGTGTTGCCGCTGCCTGGCTGAACGCTGGGCGCAGCGTCATCGTTCACACCACGCGCAGTGGCTCGGATAAACGTATCGCGGCGACGTTGCGCGGCAATACGGCAAAAATTCTTGGCACGGCGTTAGGAAATGTTTTGCGGGGCGCATTAGAACAATCCAAAGTTCGGCGCTTGTGTATCGCTGGCGGAGACACTTCTAGTTACGCTGCGCGGGCGCTGGGAATTGAAGCGCTGGAGATGATTGCCCCGCTGACGCCGGGTGCGCCGCTGTGCCGCGCATTTGCACCAAAATCATTGGCTGATGGCTGTGAGGTGGTTTTCAAAGGTGGACAGGTCGGCGCGGAAAATTATTTTCAAATTGTGCTCCAAGGAAATTCATGAAGAAAAAACGACTCGGATTAGTTCACACCTCAGCCACTCTCGTGCCGGTATTTGCGGCGCTGTGCAAAGAGAAATTGCCGAACGTGGACGTCTTCAACATCGCAGACGACTCACTGGTGCGCGGCATTCGCGAGGCCGGCGCGCTCACGGCGACGATTGCGCGGCGTGTGGCGAACTATCTCGAATCCGCTGAACTGGCGGGCGCGGATTACATCATGGTCACATGCTCATCCATCGGCCCAGCTGTGGAAGCGGGCGCGAAGTTAGCTGGCGTGCCGGTGCTGCGCGTGGATCAGCCGATGGCAGATCGGGCGGTCGCTACGGGCAAGCGCATCGGCGTCATCGCTACGCTTTCGACGACGCTCGAGCCGACGGCGGATTTGATTTCGCGCCGCGCGGCGATTGCCGGAAAAAAAATTGAACTCACCGCGAAATTGGTTGAAGGCGCATTTGAAGCGTTGATGGCGGGTGATGGCGCGACGCACGATGCGAAGGTCGCAGCGGCGTTAAAGGAGTTGTCGCAGTCGGTGGATGTGATTGTGCTGGCGCAGGCTTCGATGGCGCGGGTCGTTGAGACGCTGAAGCCGGAAGACAAGTATGTGTCGATCCTGGCGAGTCCCGCGATTGCGGTGGATTATCTGGCGACGGTCCTTTAACCATTAATCCGCGCTGATTTTTATAAATCAAAAACACCGAATGTTTCCGCTGGCCAAAGTTTTTTGGGGAATGATTCTCCTCACGCTGATGGTGGTTTTTCCTTCATGGCTTTTGGACAAACCATCGGTTTGGCATCCGGCCTTGGTCGGGGTGCTGGCCGCGTTCGCCATTTCACTGCGCTTCTCTAAAAACTTTCGCGGCTACCAGTTCACGGCGTGGGTTTTGGTGGTGGTGGCGCTAGCGATGATTTATCCGCAAAATATTTTGCACGTCGGCGGGTTCGACATGAAAAACAAATGGGTGATGCTCGTTGCGATTCAACTCGTGATGTTCGGCATGGGTGTGCACATGACGCTAAAAGATTTTGCCGGCGTGGCGAAATCACCGCGCGGCGTTTTCGTTGGCATCCTCTGTCACTTTACAGTGATGCCGCTGGTGGGCTTGGTGCTGACAAAGGCCTTTCATTTCGAGCCGGAAATCGCGGCGGGAATTATTTTAATCGGCTCGTGTTCGAGCGGGCTGGCGTCGAACGTGATGGCTTACATCGCCAAGTCAAATCTTGCACTTTCAGTTACGGTGACGGCGGTGACGACGATGATTGCGCCGATCATGACACCGTTGTGGATGAAATGGCTGGCGGGCACGATGGTGGAGGTGAAGTTTTTCAATCTGATGGTTGAGATCATCAAGATTGTGCTGGTGCCGATTGGCGCGGGACTGATTCATGATTATTTAAAAACTTCAGGGATCAAAGTTTTTCGCGCTGAATCGACCGAGCCGATTAACGATTCCCCCCCACCCCGATCTACTCCCCCGGTTGAGGAAAAAGTGACAGGGTCGGTCGGTCAAAAGATTGTCTTGGCCGTGGCGGCGGGCGCGGCCTTGTGGCTAGCGTTTCTCGCAGGCGGCGGTTGGGTGGTGTTACAAAATAATTATGGAGCGGGCGCGCTCACGGCTTTTTCACTTGGTGGATTTTTGTTGAGCGCATTCGTCATCGGCGTGGTTTATCACTGGTTGTGGAAACAATTTCCGACGCTAGACAGATGGATGCCAACACTGTCCATCGCGGGAATTCTTTACGTCACGGCGATGACGATTGCGGCGGGGAATGAAAACTTGCGCAAGGTCGGCGCATTGCTGTTGCTCGCTTGCGCGCTGCACAACACGGCGGGATTTTTCCTCGGCTACATCTTGAGCCGCGCGGCGGGGCTGGACAAAAATTCTGCGCGCAGCGTGGCGTTTGAAGTCGGTTTGCAGAACGGCGGCATGGCGAGCGGACTTGCGGCGGCGATGGGCAAGCTCGCCACCGTCGGCCTCGCGGCGGCGTGCTTCATCCCGTGGATGAACATCAGCGGCTCGGTGCTGGCGAATTACTGGAGCAAGCGTCCGGTCAAAGAGTAAACAGCTCGATAAAGTGCCCGTCCGGGTCGCGCATAAAAATCTGCCATGCGCCGTCTGGTCTTTGCTTGCGAGGCTGGAAATCGGCACCGATTTCCGCCAGATGGTTTTCCCACGTGACAATGTCATCCACGCGCAGCGCGAAATGATTATTGCGGTTCACCGGCGGGGCTTGTTCCATGCGCCGACCGATGAGATGTAATTCCTGCGTGATACCGAGGCGGAACCACGCCCCAGGAAAATCAAACGCCGGCCTTGGCAAGGTGTCCATTCGTAGCACATCGCGGTAGAACGCGATGCTCCGCTCTACGTCCGCGACGTGGATAGCCACATGGTTGAGCTCGATAATTTTCATTCGTTCAAGCGCAGAAAATTAAGGCTGATAAATCCGTTTCCAAAGCCAGTAGGTTGCGAACAATATCACCAGCGAAGAGATCAGTCGCGCGCCATGTCGCGCAAACCAAGACCAGCGGTTTAAGCCGAGCAGCAGTGGCAGCACGATGGCCGCGACAACGAGTTGGCCGATTTCCACGCCGACGTTGAAGCCGAGTAAGGGAGTGGCAATTTCCACACCCGTTCCACCGAGGCCGCTTTCACGCAGCGCGCTGGCAAAACCAAAGCCATGAATTAAACCGAAGCTGCACGTCAATGCGTAGCGCTGCCAGGGTTGGTTCGTGCGGCGGAAATTTTCCAGTGCCACAAAAATAATTGAAGCTGCAATCGCCGGTTCTACCAGCCGTTGAGATAGGCTGACAAAATTCAACGCCGCCAACGTGAGCGTGACCGAGTGCGCCACCGTGAAGCCGGTGATAACCAACAACATTGGTTTCAACTGCCGACAACCGAGCAGCAGCGCGAGGAGAAACAGTAAATGATCGAACGCCTCGACATTCAGGATGTGGCCGATGCCGAGCTTTAGGAATTCTGTGAATGATGGAGTTGAATTTTTAACTGGTGCGCCAATGGAATTTTTCCCAAGGAGTAGATTCGTTGCTGCCTCCTTCACCCCGTCTCTCTCCACCGATGGGAGAGAAGTGGACCGCAGGACGGATGCGCGAGCGGGCAGGAGAAACTCGGCGACTTCTTTGCCCGGCGTGAGGATGGCGCTGCCAAGGATATTGCCATTTTCATCCGTCAGCACGAGCGACGCGGTGCGGGAACCGCTTAACGCGGGGAGAAATTTGGATTCCAGTCGCAACGTTTTTGCGGGCGCGAACGGGTAGTCGAAATGGAATTCATATTCCACCCCGTCCGTGATGACGTCGCTTGCACTTGGCTGGAGACTGTTTCCATCCGCGCTGGCCGCAAAAAAATTCGTGACCACTTCCGGATTGAGCGCAAACGGATGCCCGTTGGGCAACTGGCCGGGAGTGAGTTGTGCCGCCCGCAGAAATGTTTCCCCTAGCGCAGTGCCGACGGTGACGCTTACCTCGGCAGCATCCGCGTGGATGATGGCGCGGCTGCTGGCATCAAACGGCGTGTGGGCCAGTGCGGCTTGCGCGAGCAGGCAAATCCCCAATCCAACAGCGGCCAAGAATGGCGCGCTACTTTTCACGGCACACTCGGACGCGTAGATCCGGCCTGAGTCGTGACAGTGGCTGTGCCCGGCTTCAAACCCTCCGCGCTTGCAGTGAGTTTGATTTCACCCGCGCTGCGCGTGGACTGCACAATGATTTGCGCGAGCCCGTTGAACAGGCTGCGTGACCAAGGCGATTCCACCGGGTTGCCAACAATTTCCACGTTCACATCGGGGTTCAAGCCGCCCTCACCGGCGGCGTTTTTTACGCCCACGGCGATGACGTTGTCGCCCGCGTGCAACTGCTTTTCGATCTCAAATAAAGGCTGCGCCTGCCAGTCAAGCGATTCGCCTACGCGCTGGTTGTTGACGAAATACCAGCCCTGATCGTCGCAGGCGGTGAAGCGGATTTGGATGCCGGGATTTTTTAGGTCGTCCTCGGTTAGCGTGACATGTGCGCGGTAAATCGCCGTCTCGCCGTCTTTCAACGGCATCTCGCCCGTGTCGCCGTCGGTTTTTGGCTTGATGGTGTTCCAAGTTGAATCATCAAAATCGTTTGCGTATTCCGGTGCCAGCGTGCCGCGCTTGGCAGGCAACTCCGCGAGTTTCCAGCGCCAGCTGTTGACCGCGATGCTGCGCACCGGCGAGTTCGGGATGAACGTGTCCGGCTCGTGTGAGCTCGGATCACCGTTGCCCACGCCAATAATTTTCCCCGCGCCCGCGATGCTGAAATTGATTTTACTCTGCGTCACCGGCACGGCGCGACCTTGCGCATCCGTGGCGGAAACGGTGAACACGCTCACGTCCTCACCATCGGCGTTGATGGCTTTGCGGTTTGGCGTGAGTTGAATGGCCACCGCGTCGCCGGTCGTCTCAACTTTCGTTTCGGCGATCACTTTGCCGCTAGCATCAAAGCCTTTAGCGCTCAACGTTCCCGGCGCGTATTTCACCGACCAGGTGATTTTTGAAAACCGCTTCATGTCCTGTTTGCCCAGCGATGCACCGTTCAGGAAAAGCTCCACTGACTTGCAATTGCTGAAGGCGTCCACGCGGATTTCTTTGCCTTCCTTGCCCGCCCAGTTCCAATGCGGAAGCAGGTGCAGCACCGTGTTCGTCGTCCACCACGCTTCGTAATACCAAGCGAGGTCTTTGCGGAAACCACACGTATCGAGGATACCGAAGTGCGAGTTCACGCACGGCCACGCGTAAGGGGTCGGCTCGCCGCGATAATCAAAGCCCGTCCACACAAAGCCGCCACTCAACCACGGGCGCGCGCCAAAGACCGTCATCCATTCCTCGGCGGTGTTGGCCCAGCTCGGCGCGTTCACGTCGTAGGCACTGACGTAGCCGCGTGGCTTGTCGTTCTCGTAAATACCGCGCGTGCTCACGGTGCTGGCTTGCTCCGTGCCGACCTGCGGTTGGTCAGGATGCTTGGCGCGATAGCTGTCAATGTTCTTACCGTATTGATTGGTATTTTTGCCGACTTGATAATTCCAACCGCGCACCTCGATGACGCCGTTGATGCCATCAAACGTGTCACCCTGCGGAGCGGCGTAAGTCACGGGGCGAGTCGGGTCGAGCCGCTTCACAAAATCCTGCATCGTGCGCGCGACGTTGCCGCCTTGCGGCGTGGCCTGCACGGAGAATTCCTCGTTCGCCACGCTCCAGATGCCGACGCACGCGTGGTTGCGATCGCGGAGAATCTGGTCTTTCCATTTGCGGAGATTTTCCTCGTCGCTGCCAAGCAGACGGCTTTCGTCCATGACAATCATGCCTAGACGGTCGCACGCTTCGAGCAATTCCGTCGTGGGCGGATTGTGGGAGGTGCGGAGCGCGTTGTCGCCGAACTCCTTCAGCTTGGCGATGCGGAAATACTGGAGCGCATCCGGCAAAGCCGCGCCGACGCCGGCGTGGTCTTGGTGATTGCAAGTGCCTTTGAGTTCGTAAGGCTGGCCGTTCAGGAGAAAACCTTTGTCCTTGTCGAAGGCGAAACTGCGGATACCAAATTCAGTTTCAACTTGATCAACGATTTTGCCCTCCATCTCGACGGTTGTGATGAGCCTGTAAAGTTTTGGAGATTCCGGCGTCCATAGCTCCGAATGGCGAATGTCGAGAACCGAGAAAATTCCAGGCTCTGCGCCCCACAAATGAACAAGGCCAGTTCCTTCTTTGCTTTGAAGCAGATTCGTTTCACCACTCGGGGTGACAATCTGGTATTTGATATGTGCATCCAATTCGGCGGGAGCTTTTCCACGAACAAACACCCGAGGTTTTAGTGCATTGGTCGCTTTGTTGAGCAATTTAACTGCAACTGCAATCCTCGCCGGGTCTTCTTGCACGGATTTTATGCAACTCACAAACAACCCATCTGGCGCGATGGCCACCGGCGCGGTTTTATCCAGCCAGACGTGGCGGTAGATGCCCGCGCCCTCGTAAAACCAGCCCTCAAATTTCGTCGCGTCCACACGCACGGAAATCACGTTCTTGCCGCCGAAATGCGCCACGTCCGTGATGTCCTCGCGGAACGGGTAGTAGCCGCCCTCGTGACGTTTCACGAGCCAACCATTGACCCAGACCGTCGCGTCGCGGAACACGCCGTCGAACGTCAGCCAAATACGCTTGCCGGAATCTTCCGCCGGCAATTCAAACGTGCGGCGATACCAGCCGATGCTGTTCTTCAGGTAGCCCGGCCCGACGGGTTTGAAGCCGTGGCTCGTGTCAGAATTTTTGTCGAACGGCAGTTCAATTGCCCAATCGTGCGGCAAGTCAAGCGAACGCCAGGAGTTGTCGCCGAATTTTTCCGACGCGGGGCCGGTGCTTGCGCCCGCCTTGTCGAGACGCAGTGCGCTGGGCCAGTCGTCGCCGAGATGAAATTTCCAGTTCGCGTCGAGCGAAAGATGTTCGCGGGGTGAATCAGCGGCGAAAGAATTTAGAGTAAATGCCGCAACTGCAAGCGCGAGCAGCCGGATAAGAGCCGGGGGGTGAAATTTCATCCGGCAAATTTGAGCAACTTTGCCCGAGGAGGCAAATCCATTTCATAACTCTTTTGGGTGATGCTATGTCATTCGTTCTGATGACACGCGGGACGGTGGTTTTTGGTGCGCCACGCATATTTCGTGGTCTGAAAAATTCTTTCTGCTAGTTTTGCCGCATGGCTGAACTTGATCCACAGCTCGATACATTTCTCCGCCGCCAGCCGAAGCTCGGCAAAAATGTTTTCATCGCCAAGACCGCCGCCGTCATCGGTGACGTAACGCTCGGCGCTCATAGCAGCGTCTGGTATGGCGCGGTGTTGCGCGGCGACATCAATCGCATCGTCGTCGGCCATCATACAAACATTCAGGACAACGCCGTGTTGCATCTTGCCGATAAGTTCGCGTGTGAGCTTGGTAACTGGGTCACCGTCGGTCACAGCGCGGTCGTTCATGCGTGCAAGATGGGCGACGAAGTGCTCGTCGGCATGGGCGCGGTGATTCTCGATGGAGCGGTCATCGGCAAACAATCCATCATCGGCGCGAAAGCGCTCGTGACCGGTGGCACGAAAATTCCACCTGGCTCGCTCGTGCTGGGTGCACCCGCAAAAGTCGTCCGCAAACTTACGAAGGCCGAACGCGCCGGCTTGAAATGGTGGGCGCAAAAGTATGTGGACAACGGCGCGTATTGCCTGAAGCACAATATCGGCGTTGGTGCGCCGATTCAAAGTGGTGGAACAGACTGCTAGTCAGACTAGCTTGTAGGGAAATCTTCCAGCCACAAAAGGCATGCATAAAAATGTATGCTCTGCGTTTGTGGTGACTCTCTGAATCAACTCGCTTTCGTTTTCCAGATTGCCTGTCCGTCAATTCTCGCCAAACTTGCGCAATGAATGTCGTGTTGACTGGTCGGCAATTGATTGCTGGCCAATGGATATCCAGCAGCTCCGAATCACTTAACGCCGTGAATCCCGCCAGTGGCGAAACGCTCACGCCCGCTTTCGCCCACGCTACCAGCGCGGAAGTGGATGCCGTTATGCAAGCCGCTAAATGCGCGTTTACCGTCACGCGCAGTTTAAGCGTGGAGCAACGCATCCAATTGCTCGAAGCTATCTCCGCTCAAATCATGGCGCTCGGCGATGAGTTGCTGCAACGTGCCCATGCCGAAACAGGGTTGCCCCTCGCGCGTCTCACCGGCGAACGCGCCCGCACTTGCGGCCAACTGAAACATTTCGCAGAAGTTTTGCGCGAAGGCTCTTGGACTAACGCGGTCATTGATACTGCCGAGCCGCAACGGCAACCGTTGCCCAAGCCGGATCTGCGACGAGTGAATCGCCCGATTGGCCCCGTGGTGGTTTTTGGCGCAAGCAATTTTCCGTTCGCTTACGGTGCCTGCGGCGGCGACACCGCGTCTGCTCTGGCCGCGGGTAATCCTGTCGTCGTGAAAGCGCATGAACGGCATCCCGGCGTGAATGAACTTTTTGGCCACGCTGTTTTGGCCGCGTTGAAAGAATGCGGTTTGCCCGCCGAAATTTTTGGACTGATGCAAGGCTCTGGAGCCACGGTCGGCCAAGCGCTCGCCAAACATCCAGCAACACAGGCCATCGGCTTCACCGGCTCGAAACGTGCCGGGCGTGCGCTGTTCGACTTAGCCGCGGCCCGCCCGGTGCCGATTCCGGTGTTTGCCGAAATGGGGAGCGTCAATCCGCTCGTCATTTTGCCGGGTGCGCTCGCCGAACGTGGCGAAGCCATCGCTGCGGGTCTCGCGCAATCCATCACGCTGGGCGTCGGCCAATTCTGCACCAAACCGGGATTGATTTTCATTGTGAGCGGTTTGGCCACGGATAGCTTTCTCGCCCAACTCGCAAAAAATATGTCCGCCATACCGGCTGCCACCATGTTGACCAGCGACATGCAAAAACATTTTTGCGCCACCATGAATGCGTTCCAAAAGATGAGCGGTGTGAAAACGTTGCTCGCCGCCGCGCCCGCCGGATTCGCAGGAATGTCACCGCTTTTGCTCGCAGTGGATTCCGCGGCGTGGCAAGCGCACAGCGTATTGCATGAAGAAGCCTTCGGCCCTGGCGCGCTGATTGTGCTCTGCCGTGATCTGGTGGATTTGCAAGCGGCGATAACGTGCGCCAGCGGCAATCTCACCGCCACCTTGCACGCGGGCAATACGGATGCTGCAACCGATGTGCAAGCTGTGACGGAAGAGCTGACGCAGCACGCCGGGCGCGTGATTTTCAACGGCTTTCCCACTGGTGTGGAAGTTTGCGCGGCGATGATTCATGGTGGACCTTACCCGGCTACGACCGCGCCCGCAACTTCGTCCGTCGGTGCGCTAGCCATTCAACGATTCGTGCGTCCGGTGAGTTTTCAAAACGCTCCCGATGCGTGGCTACCGCTGGAGTTGCAAAGCGCTAATCCGCGCAGAATCTGGCGCGTAGTGAATGGGCAGCGAACGCAGGCTGCGATTTAAGCGTAACGATCCGGCGAGAGTAGGCTCAAGTCGAACGCCGGTTTCTCACCGCTGACAAGTTCGCTGACGATCTGGCCGGTGATGGGTGACAAACTCATGCCCATCATCGCGTGCCCGGTGGCGAGAATGAGATTGGAAAATTTCGCCGTGCGTCCGAGATAGGGCATTCCATCCGGTGAGCAGGGACGCAATCCGCGCCACGGATGGATGTTTGCAAAATCCGCTGGCAAAAATTTAGGGAAATATTTCGCCACCGATTTGATAATGCCTTGCACGCGCACTGGATTGATGTCTTCGTTCAGCCCGGCCATTTCCATAGTGCCGCCAAAGCGGAGCGTAGAACCGATGGGTGTTACTGCCATGCGCGCTTCGGTGAAGATGGAGCAAAGCTGTGGCAATTCACGCGGTTGTGTCAGCGTGAGGCTGTAGCCCTTGCCGGCTTGGATCGGAATCTTCAAACCAAGTTCACCCGCCAGTAATGGCGACCACGAGCCGCCACACAAAATGATTTCGTCCGTGTTAAACTCGCCGTGAAAGGTCTGCACCATGGAGATTTTTGAGCCTTCGGTTTTCAGCCCGGTGACTTCCGTGTTCCATTTGAAAACTACGCCCAACTTTTCCACCTCGGTTTGCAGCGCAGTCATGTAACGCAACGGCGCGAAGTGTGCGTCTTTCGGAAAATAAACCGCTCCAGCCACCTCCATCGTCACGCCGGGATCCAGCTTGGCGGTTTGTTTTACGTCGAGAACTTCGGCAGGAACACCCAGCGCGTTCGCCTGCGCGGCAAACTTCGCCTCGTCATCCAGCGCGTGCTGTGTTTTGCAGAGCATCAGCAAGCCGCGCGTGACTAAGCCGATTTCGTTTTGCGTCTGCGCCGCCATTTCCTCAAACAGCGCGCGGCTGGCAAAGCTTAAATCGCGCAGCAACGGCGCGCTGCGGAGGGCGTGTTCCGCATTCGCCGCGAGCCAAAATTTCAGCGCCCAGTCAAATAATTCACCGTCGAGACGTGGCTTGATGTAGAACGGTGATTCCGGATTCCACATCCATTTCAAACCGAGCTTAACCATGCCCGGTGCGGCGAGTGGCACGAAATGGCTGGGAACGATCATGCCCGCGTTGCCAAATGAGCAGCCGTCGCGCGCCGCGCCGTGGCGTTCGACGACCGTGACGCGATGACCGCGTCGTGCACACTGCAAGGCGCACGAAAGTCCGATGGCTCCCGCACCGATGATGAGAACCGTTTTGCTCATCGTATGCCCCAACAGAAAGGATCGTTTTCGTTCAGCAGTAGCGTCGCTTCGGCGTTGATGTGCGCAGTGCCGGTGATAGTCGGCACAATGTCGCCGCGCTCGCAATTCAGCCAGCGGAATTGGCCGGTGAACTTGCTGCCGAGAATGCTTTCCTGAACCCACGTTTCTCCTTCGTGCAGTTTTCCGTCTGCCGCGAGACACGCGAGCTTGGCACTCGTGCCCGTGCCGCAGGGCGAACGGTCATAAGCTTTGCCGGGGCACAAAACAAAATTCCGCGAGTCGCCGCCGTTTTGCGGCGGGCCGAACAATTCCACGTGGTCCACTTCGGGAAAACCCTGCGTGTTCACGGCTTGCCGGATACGCCACGTCAAATCGGTGAGCGACTCAACGTTGGCAAACTTCAATTCGTGACCGTGTTCGCCCACCAGGAAAAACCAATTGCCGCCCCATGCGACATCTCCGGAAATTTTGCCGATGCCGGGGACATCCACGATCGCGGCATTCACTTTGCGATAGCTCGGCACATTCGCCACGGAAACTTCGCCATTCATGTGCAGCGTAGCGGTGACGATGCCGACAGGTGTCTCGATTTTATGTTCGCCGGGCTTGATTTTGCCGAGATGTGCCAGCGTGACAACGAGGCCGATTGTGCCGTGACCGCACATCGCGAGAACCCCAACGTTGTTAAAGAAGATCACGCCGCAGACACAAGCTTTGTCCGCCGGCTCGACGAGCAACGCGCCGACTAATACGTCCGAGCCGCGCGGCTCATTGACTACGGCGGAACGAAACTGGTCATGCTGTTCATGGAAAACTTTGAGCTGGTCAGCCACGGAGCCACCGCCCAAGTCCGGTCCGCCGGCGATGACGATCCGTGTCGGTTCGCCGCCGGTGTGGGAGTCTATGATCGAAATATTTTTCATTTCTGTTTGGCGGTTCAGCGTATGCCCGGCATTAGCCGTTTGATGAGCGGTGAAAACAGGAGCAGCAACAGCCCGCCACCGCTGGCGATTAGCGCGACGTGTAGGAATTGCGCGGGCATATTGGCAGCCTGATCGCCGCTCATGCCGCCCGCGAGTAAGCCGGCGAGCAGATTGCCGAGCGCACTGGCGAGAAACCAGATGCCCATGGTCTGACCACCCAACTTCGGCGGTGACAGTTTCGTGACAGCGCTCAAGCCGACGGGGCTTAAGAAAAGTTCGCCGAAAGTGTGCAGCAGGTAAGTCAGACACAACCACAGCCCGCTGACCTTGCCGATGGAGAGCGCATTGCGCGCCGCAAAATACATGACGAAGAAACCGGCGGCGAGCAGCAGCAGTCCGGCGGCAAATTTTGTGGCGAGCGATGGCAAAATATTGCGCCGCGCCAGGCTGAGCCAGAGCATCGAAATCGGCACGGCCAGCACCAGAATAAGCAACGCGTTGAGGGATTGAAACCAACTGGCGGGCATCTCCCAACCGAAGAACACGCGCCGGGTGTAAGTTTCGCCGAACAGATTCATGACCGAGCCGGCTTGTTCAAATCCCGACCAGAACAAAGCCGAAGCGAAAAACAAAACCATCACGACGACGAGCCGTTTTTTCTCAAATCCTTCCAGCTTAGCTAGCAGAAACGCCCACGCGAACCACAACGCTGCGACGCTGACGATCACCTTGCCAGTGCGTTGCGCCAACACCACCGGATTTATGACGATGAAGCCACTGAAAGCCAACACCACGACTGTGAAGATGATTGCGAGCGCGATTACCACACACGCCCAATCGCGCTGGGGATTTTTGCTGGGAGCCACCGGATGCAAACCAGCCTCGCCGAGATGGCGGCGGGTTCGCACATATTGAATGACGCCCAGCACCATGCCGACCCCGGCGGCGGCAAAGCCGTAGTGCCAGTTTAGCCGTTCGCCAAGAAAGCCGCAGACAATCGGCCCGATGAACGCGCCGAGATTCACGCCCATGTAATACAACGTGAAGCCGGCATCTCGCCGCGCGCCGCCTTCAGGATATAGATGGCCGACGATAGCGCTCGCGTTCGGCTTGAGCAACGCCGTGCCGAGCACGATCAATAGCAGCCCGCCAAAAAAAGTTTTCTGCCCGGCAATCGCTAACGTGAAATGTCCTGCCGCGATGATGCATCCGCCCACCAACACCGCGCGTTGCGGGCCGATTAGCCGGTCTGCAACCCAGCCACCGGGCAACGCCACGAGATACACCGCACAGGTGTAAAGTCCGTAGATCGCTCCTGCTGTCGCTGTATCCATGCCAATACCACCGCGCACCGTTTCCGCAGTCATGTAGAGGATGAGCAGCGCGCGCATTCCGTAGTAACTCATGCGCTCCCACATCTCTGTGAAATATAGTGTGTAGATGCCGCGCGGATGGCGCTGGGCGGTAGTTACGGTTTCGGCGGGGGGATGCATGTTGGTCATGGCAATGTCATCTTCCAATTCACTTCGGCGGCACGGCTTCGTGGTAACGGCTTAATTTTACTTGGTCGCCCAACCCTGTCACCTCCGATGGCTGCATCCGAAAAGTCGCTTCGAGATGCGCACAGAAGCAGGCCCTCAGCCGGGAATCAGCAGCTTGCGAACGAGCAGAACCGACAACGCCCAACCAAGTAATCAACCAGATGAGAAATGTCTGGTGCATCCAAATTAACGGGTGGCATTCGCACGCGGCAGCTTGGGCCGGTTCTTGATGCCGTCGTGAATGATTTTTAAAACGCGTTTGCGTTCTTCGCCAGCAAGCGTGAGGCGCGGGGCGCGGACGTATTCTTTTCCTAGGCCAGTTTCCTGCACGGCGAGCTTGATGTATTGCACGAACTTGGTGCTGACATCCAGGTGCAGCAACGGCGTGAACCAGCGGTAGATTTCACGCGCTTTGTCCCATTCACCGCGCCGCGTGAGTTCCCAGAAATATTGGTTCTCAGCCGGGAACGCGATGCCGCTGCCGGCCACCCATCCGTCAATGCCGAGGATGCTCGCTTCGAGCGCAAGATTATCAACGCCGGTGAAGAGCGCGTAGCGGTCGCCCACGGTGTTGTGGAGGTCGGTGATGCGGCGGACGTCGCCGGAACTTTCCTTGATCGCGACAAATTTCTTCTCGTCTGCAAGTTGCGCGAACATTTCCGGCGAAATGTCGTTGCCGTAACTGAGTGGGTTGTTATAGACCATGATCGGCAAATCACTTGCCTTCGCTACGGTGCGGAAGTGCGCCATGGTTTCGCGCGGGTCGCCTTTGTAGAGCATGCCAGGCAGGAGCATGATGCCGTTCACTCCGAGTTTCTCAACGTCGCGCGCGTAACGGCTGGCCTCGGCGGTGCTGCTCTCAGCCACGCAACTCATGACGATGACGCGACCAGCGACAGCCTTGAGCATCTCCGCGATGAGCAGGCGTTTTTCGTCGCCGCGCAACGCCTGGTTTTCGCCGAGCGAGCCGAGGAAGATCAGACCGGTCACGCCGGACTTGATTAGGACTTCGGCATGCGCCGCTGTGGCTTCGAGGTCAATGGACTGATCTTTTTTTAATTGGGTGGTGATGGCGGGGAATACGCCGCTCCAAAATGGTTTGCTCATGGTTTGATTATGGCTGCATTGGTTTCGGTGGCAACGATTGTGCGCCGCCACTCGACGGCATTACTTGTTGCCAACGTAATGATTGTAATAAACTGCCGTCGTCAAGGCTTGGCGTAAAATTACGGCCGCACTGTGAAATCTGACATACTTGCAAAGACCGGCTTGCTGGCGGGTTCGATCGTGAACCCGCTGGCGGTGCTGCCAATGATCGAACAACTCTTCGATCATGTTCCCGAAACCGTCTTCTTCATAAAAGATCGGCGCGGTCATTATGTGGCGGTAAATCAGACGCTGGTAGAACGATGCGGTTTGGCTGAAAAAAGGCAGCTGATCGGTTGCCATGTGCGTGACGTGTTTCCCAAGGAACTTTCTGAACGCTACGCCAAACAGGACGAGGCGGTTCTGCGCACCGGCCATCCCATCATTGACCGACTGGAGTTGCATTGGTATGTGCGCCGCCAATCCGGCTGGTGTTTGACCACCAAGCTGCCTTGGTTGGATGCGGATGGAAAAATTGCCGGACTGGTTGGAATTTCTCGAGATCTGCGGGCTCCGGGTGACCGCGAAACTATCCCGAAAAGTCTGGCCGCAACGCTCGAATATCTGGAGGCGCATTGCGCGGATTCCGTTTCCCCGGCTTCACTGGCACGCCACGCGGGACTATCGTCTGTGCGCTTTGCGCGACTAATCAAACGCATCTTTCGCATGACGCCGCACCAGCTCATCACGCAAACCCGACTCGCTGCGGCGGCACATCTGCTGCGGGAAACCAACCGCTCAATGGCAGACATCGCATCGGATTGCGGTTTCTACGATCATAGCGCGTTCACACGGTCATTTCGCTCCGTGACCGACCTGACACCGTCTCAATTCCGCGATTTGCAAAAAGATTGACCGCTGGCCATCAACGGTTCATCAAGGCTTCAATCTCATCAGCCTCAATCGGAATCTCCGCCATCAAATCCCGCTGGCCATTTTCGGTGACGACAACAGTATTTTCCAGACGCACACCAAAACCTTCCGCCTTGATGTAAATCGCTGGCTCAACGGTCAACACCCAGCCGGGCTGGATTTTGAAATGGTTGTAAGTGGCATCATGCACATCGAGCCCGATCGGATGCGACACGCCGTGCATAAAGAAAGGGCGCACCGCTGGATCTTGCGGAGTTTGTTTTTTGATTTGTGACAATGTGATTAACCCAAGATCCACGCATTCCTTTGCGGTGATCTCCTCGCATTCAGTGCGTAAATCTCTGGTCGTTTTGCCTGGCACACAGGCGGCGACTTGTTGGCGAAAAATCCGCAGCACCGCGTTGTAAACCTGCTTCTGCCGGCGCGAAAACTTTCCGCTCACGGGAATCGTGCGCGTGAGGTCGCTCATGTAATTGCCCAAACCTGCCGCGACATCTAGCAGGAGAAGGTCGCCCTTTTTGCATGGCTGATCATTCTGGTTGTAATGGAGAATGTTATTGTTCGCACCGCCAGCGATGATTGGGCTGTAAGCGAACTGACCTTTGTGCCGGATAAATTCATGCGCGAATTCAGCTTCCACTTGTGCCTCATTCACGCCGGGTTTCACAAATTTGCAAACGCGCTTGAAGCCTTTGCTGGTCAAATCGCAGGCGGCTTTGATGGCTTCGATTTCATAAGCGGATTTAACCACGCGCAATTTATGCAGCAGCGGCGCCAACCGATGAAACCGATGCAGCGGAAAATTATTCAGGCACTCACGAACAAACCGGCGATCCCGCGTCTCCACCGTCACGTCCGCACGCTGATGTTCATTGCTATTGAGGTAGATATTATCCAATTCACATGCGAGGGAGCGGAAGATCAGGGGGAATTCCGAAAGCCATTTCACATTTTTCACACCGGAAATGGCCGTCGCTTGCGCTTTGGTTAACTTGTGACCTTCCCAGATGGCGAGGTGTTCGTTCGGCTGGCGGACGAAAAGTATTTCGCGATGATTGGGATCGAACGCATCCGGTGCGAGCAACAAAACTGTCTCTTCCTGATGCACGCCGCTGAGGTAAAACAGGTCGGCGTTTTGCAGGTGCCCCATCGTGCCATCGGCGTTCGTGGGCATGAGGTCGTTGGCGTTCAACACCGCCAGCGAGCGGGGCGCCAGTTGCTTGACCAAGCGTTCGCGGTTGAGCGTGAACAGTGCGGAGGGCAGTGGAACAGCTTTCATTTGTGCAAGTCTAAAGCGTTGCGGACGGAAAATTAAGCGAATTTAACAAGCTGTTTTACGGGAGGCTTGACGCATCCAAACCAGCCCGCCCAATCCTAGCGAGAGCAAACCCGTCACGGCCCACGCGCCGACCGTGGTGCTTTGCGGCGCGAGCCACAGTGCGGCGGCTCCCGCCGCAGGACCGAGACAATTACCAAAACCGATGGCAGCTTCGTGGATGCCGCCGTGTTCGCTGCTCGAATCATGTGTATCCATCGCGTAAAAAAGTGATGAGTAATACATCAGCCCAACTGTCGCGCCGAAAAGGATTTGCGCCAACAGTATCACTGCGAGGCTTGGCACAATTAGAATGATGGCGAAGGAAATCACCATCAGCACGAACGCCGAGACCAGCCAGCTGAAACGGTAATGCCAGCCGTTCCATTTCCACAACACCACGAACGCCGCTACCCGCATGAAGCACCAGAGCGAACACGCAAAACCGGCAAACATCGGCGACAGATTGAATTTGTGCGCGATTCCCGGCAACACAGCAATGAGTGTGTTGATGGCGATGTAGGCGAACGGATTCGCGAGCCAAGCCAGGCGCTGAAAATGTTTAACGAGCGCGGGTGAAGTGGGGCAGATGGCTCGCTTGTCCAGTTTGGAGTCGGAATTATTCCCGCAGCCAGATCGAGACGCGTCAGGCGTGACGCTTGTCCCACTGCGCTGCGGATAGATTTTTTCCAGCCAGAAAACCATCGCGAACTGCAAGATCATGAAACCCATCGGCACGTAGAACATGCTATGATAACCAAGTTTTTCAATGAGCATTCCGCCGAGAAAAAACGCGACAGCGTTGGTGATGGCCCAAGTGATGTTGTAGATGCCCACGGCGCGCGCGGCATCATGACCCTCGCTGACGAGCGCTTCCAGCACGGGCCAGATAAAGCACATCCCCAGATTCACCACGCACGCAGCGGTGATGGCGCCGGGAATGGTGTGTAATTGTGAGCCGGCGAGCAAGCCGACCGCCATGATGGCGAAGCCGGTCTTCAACGCGGTGAAATAACCAATGCGCTTCGCGACTTTGCCCGCCCAGAGCGACGCAAAGATGTAAGTCACGCCGAGGAACGCTGCGAGTTCCAGATTTTGCCGGTCATTGAATCCAAACGTGTCGCGGAAGAAAAAATAAAGGTAGTTGAAATAAATCACCACTGCGAAGGAGTTGATACCTTCGATGGTGTAACACGCCGCGCGAAATTTCCGGGCCGGACTCACGCGCGGGAGATTTCCTCAATGGCCTTGAGACAATACCATTTCACCGCCTCGGTCATTGGCGGAGAAAGTTTTTCCATATCTTCAGCGCTGCACCAGCGGATGTCATGATGTTCCTCGGTAGCGAGCGTGACTTGCCCGCCTTTGGGCCGTGCCCAGTAAATCATGCCGATGTGCTCGTGGGTGTCGTTGATGCGATGGATGTCAAGAAAGCGTGGTGCGATGAGCGCGCGCGTGCCCGGCTCAGTCGTGGGCGGACGTTCGCCAATTAATTCCACGTCAAGGCCGCTTTCTTCCTTCGC
>CAINDH010000016.1 GCA_903847285.1 uncultured Verrucomicrobia subdivision 3 bacterium
ATGAAAAACAAGCGGCTGGCCAACATCACGCCGGGTGAAATCCTGGAAGAAGATTTTTTGAAGCCGATGGGTCTGAGCCAATATCGGCTAGCCAAAGACATCAGTGTGCCCGCGCGCCGGATCAATGAAATCGTGAAGGGCGAACGCGCCATCACGGCTGACACGGCTTTGCGTCTTGGACGCTACTTCAAAATGTCGGCGCAATTTTGGCTGAACCTGCAATCGCATCACGACTTGGAAATCATGTCTGACAAGCTTGGGCTGCGCCTAGAACGGGAAGTCAAAGTGCTGGTTGCGACCTGAGCCAAACAAAACCGGGGACTACGAATTACCCTACGCACGGGTCGATGATCGCAGTCAACGGGCCGTTGTAATTTATTTTTTTGGGGGGATGAAAATGCACTGTTGAAATTTATCGTTCGCCAGCGCACGCTGATCAGGGGTAGATTCTTGGCATGAACCCTCAGGTGCCCACTTCATATTTTTTCTGGCTGGGGGCTTGTATGCGTTGCGTTTGGGCATTTATTTTATTGGCTACATTGACCGGGCTTGCCGCGCCGGAGACAAATCTGAGCCATCAACAGGTCGCCCCCTCAGGCTCGACGGCGTTGCCGACATTGCGCACGGCTCTGGAAGTGCGGCAACTCAGCTTGGATGAGGCCAAGCAGCGTTGCCCGGTCCAACTCCGCGTGGTGGCGCTGGCGCGGGATATCACCAGAGAAGGCGATGTTGAAGGGGTGTTTCAGGATGCGACGTCACCCATTTTTATGACGTTAAATTCTCCCGCCGCAAAATCGTTGAAGTTGGGGCATCTCTATGCGGTCTCTGGGGCGACGAGTGGGGGAAATTTTACCCCCAATGTATGGGAGTCCTCGTCTGTGGATCTGGGGCCCGCGCAAATGCCCGAGCCTTTGCATCCATCTTTCGAGGAGTTGGTTGATGGCAGTCTTGATTGTGACTGGGTGGAACTGGAGGGGATCCTGCGTTCGTCCGGACCGGTCGGGCTTCAGTTACTGCTCAAGCGAGGTCACGTCAATCTGCGCATTGGCGAGCAGCAGAATTTACAGCGCGTGAGCCAGATGACCAATGCGTGGGTGAAACTGCGCGGCTGCATTATTCCGTATCGAACTTCGGAAGGGCAAGTCACGGGAGCGGGCCTGCTGCTGGTTCCTTCCGCTGAATTTGTTTCGGTGGTGAAAGCAGCACCTGCCGACTTGTTTGCATTGCCAGCCAGTCGCATCTCTGACTTGCTGCGGTTCGACGTGCGCAAAAAATTGCTGCCTTGGATCAAATTGTCAGGTCAAATTTCGAGGGTGCGGGGGCAGACGGTTTTTTTGCTGGAAGGAAACGACGGCGCACGCTGTCTGGTAGTGAACACTGTTGGGCTGGAAGCTGGCGACCAGATTGAGGCTGTGGGTTTGGCGGAATTCGGGGGATCATCGCCGGTGCTGCGAGACACGACCATCCGCAAAATCGGACACGGGCCATTGTCGCCGGCGCGCGCGGCCACCGTGGAGGACATCCTGCCTTTTCGCCGTGAAGGCACGAACATTGAGCAGACCGTGAGTTTTGTGCGCGACGCCGCGAATGTGGAAATCGAAGGGCGGCTCGTGAACGTGCGACCCGCCGACAAGGAGATCATATTGGAAATGCAATCTGGGTTGCGGTTGTTTCAGGCGTTGATTCCCGATGGCGGGAACACGCGCCAGTCCATTCCACCGATTGGAAGTGAACTCCGTTTGCGCGGCATTGTGGCGACGTGGGGGCAGGCGACAGCAGGCCAGGTTAGCGCATTTGATTTGTTGCTCAATTCCGCGTCCGACATCATGGTGCTGCAACTGCCGCCGCGCTGGACCGCCCGCGATGCGCTGCTGCTGGCCGCCGGCCTTTTCGTGGCGGTGGCTCTCGCGGCATTATGGATTTTTCAACTGCGCCGCCGGGTCAAGCTAAGCACCAAACAACTGCGGGTTGAAATGGAGGAACGCCGGCAGATAGAAAACCGGGTGCGGGCGTTGGAAATGCAGACCGCTTTGGAAACCGAGCGTATCCGAATCGCCCGAAACATCCACGATGAACTCGGCGCACGCGCAACGAAAATCAGTTCGCTGGCCGCGGCTAGCCTACAAGAATCTCCGCCCGAAAGCGGCCGGCAGTTGCGGGAAATTTCTCACGCTTCCCGGCAGCTTGTCCGCGCGCTGGACGAAACCGTGTGGACGGTAAATCCCAGCAATGACTCGCTGGCCGACCTGCTGGATTACATCACGCATTTTGCCGAGGAGTTTTTTCGCGACACGCCCATCCGCTGCCAGTTGAAAATTCCGGTGGATGTGCCGGAACAACCGATGTCCACCGAACTGCGACACAGCTTGCTCGCCATCGTGAAGGAATCTCTGAATAACGTGCTGAAACATTCGTCGGCGCAGAATGTCATCGTCAGTGCCCTCTTTGAAAACGGGCGGTTATCGCTGGTGATTCAAGATGATGGGCGTGGCTTTTCCAACGGTGCCGCCACGAACGGCAACGGTCTTCCGAATTTGCGTGCGCGCGCCGCAGCGGTCAGCGCAACGATTCAAATTGAATCCGCGCCAGACAAAGGAACAGCGGTTCGCGTGGAAGCACCGCTGGTGGACAAAACCACCTAAAGCGAAATACAATCCCGCTCCATGCCCAGCGAAAAAAAAAACTCACCGGTCGAAGCCATCAGCGTTTCCATCGTCGAGGACGATGATTGGCTGCGTGGCGATCTGGCGAAGAAAATCCGCGAGTCCAAAGGTTTTCGGCTCGCCAGCCAGCATCGCAACGCGGAGGACGCGCTGGAAAAATTGCCCGGGGAAAACCCTGATGTCGTGCTGATGGACATCGCCTTGCCGGGTATGAGCGGCATTGAATGTGTGCAGCAGCTAAAGGACAAGTGGCCGGAAGCAAATGTCCTCATCCTTACGGTCTATGAGGAGACGGATAAAATTTTCGCCGCCCTTCGCGCGGGAGCCAGCGGGTATCTGCTCAAGCGCAGTAGCACAGAGGAATTGCTTGAAGCCATTTCCGATTTGCATGAAGGCGGCGCACCGATGAGTTCGTCGGTGGCGCGTCGCGTCGTCAAATTTTTTGCGACCGAGGCAAAACCCAAGCCGGAAGCCGAGGCGTTGTCCGCGCGGGAGCGGGAAATTCTGGATTTTCTCGTCGAGGGCCGGGCCAACAAGGAAATCGCCGACCGGCTGGATGTCAGCGTGCATACCGTGCGGATGTTCATCCGGCGCATCTACAAAAAAATGCACGTCCATTCGCGCGGCGAAGCGGTGGCGCGCTTTTTGAAGAAGTAGTCCGATACGTCCGTTTTGCCGTATTGTCGTTTTGCGGTCCCGCCGTATAGTGGGATCAATGTCACCCATTGCAAAGTCGATCCTCGCGCCATCATTGTCGGCGAATTTTTCCTTTTAGAAGCAGATCACATTGTCCCAACCCAAAACCACTATGAAAAAAATCGTTCCCAATATTCTCTGGATGCTCGCCTGCCTCATGATTCTGGCAGTTGTGCCAGCGCACGCCGGTCGCTTCGCCCTCGTTGCCGAAGGTGCGGGCAAGCGTATCTCGCAATTTTACGTCAGCGGACAGACGTGGACCTACATGACTAATTTCGTGGACGTCAACACGCCGCTCGGCACGCTGGCACCGTTGAATTCACCAACCAGCGTGGCGCAAGACCAGCAAGGCCTTATTTATGTGAGCGACCAAGGCGTTGCCGGGGCCAACCGCATCCTGCGTTTCAACACCAATGGCGTGTTCATTGACATGGTGGGCACCAACGGCCTGAATGGATTCAGCGTTCTTGGCAATGGGATTGACGACATGGTGTGCGGCCCGGATGGAAACATTTATGGCACGCTGGCGTTTGGCACGGCAAACAACCAGATTTTGAAATTCAACGTGTCGACCACCAACTGGAGCGTGTTGTATTCCAACTCCACCACCTTGAGCACCCCGCGCGGTCTGGATTTTGGGCCTGATGGAAATTTATATGTGAACAGCCGCGGTAACGCCCGGATGCTGGTCATCGGCACAAACGGTGTTCTGATCCGCACAAACGCGACGTTCTCCGGCAGCGCTCAAACCACGCCGATGGGGCTTCGCTATTCTCCGACTTACTCGAAATTCATCTGCACCTCGGGCAACGGAAATTCCGTGATTTGTTCCTGTCCAACGAACGGCACCATCGCCACCAATGGCACGGTCATCACAGGCCAAAATCCCGCCAGTGGACCCGGTGCGAGCAAGAGTTCGCTCGGTGTGCTGGCGGATGGCACCAACATTTTCTACGTTGCTTTCATCAATCCGGGGCGGGTCTATCTTTGCAACAATCTAAGCACCACTTCGGTGACGCCCATTGATTCTGGAACCACTCCCGCGCTCAACAATCCCACGTTCATGAATTTCGCCACGGGCTTCGGCATCGGTGCACTCCAGACTGTCACATTGAATGTCACTCGCACGAACATGATCCAAGGCACCACGCAAAAAGCGCAGTTGCTCGGCAATTACATCGCGCAGTCCGGCATTGATATTTCGAGCGACCCGGGAACTGTTTGGAGTTCGAGCAATCCCGGCGTCATCACCGTTTCTGCGAACGGCACGCTCACTGCCGTCGGCATTGGCAGCACCACGCTCTCGGCGACCAACACCGGGAAATTTGCCAGCACCAACATCACCGTGGTGCCGCTTGTCACCACGTTGATCCATCGTTATGGATTCACCAACGACGCGACCGATTCCATCGGCTCGGCGAACGGCACGCCTTCCGGTGCAAACTACGCCTTCACGAACGGTCAAATCGCACTGACACCGAGCGGACAATTTGACTACAACTATGTGGACTTTGGCGCGGGCACGGCCACCAACGACGTGCTGACGTTTGAAACTTGGGCCAGCTTCGGGACAAATTACAACTGGGCACGGTTATTCGACTTCGGCAACAACGACGGCGTGAGCGGCACGAGCTTCATCATGTTCACGCCCCACACCTCCACCGGCAAAACGCGATTGGCTCTCAAAACGCCGACCGGTGGGGAAACGGATCTCGACGTGACCGGCACGCTGGACAATCAAAGCAATGTCCACATCGTTGCGGTGATTCATCCGCTGGCGGGTTACCTGAAACTTTATATCAACGGTGTTTTGTCCGCGCAAAACTTGAGCATCTCGGGACAAGACCTTGCCAACGTGGTCAACAACTACAGCTTCCTCGGCAAGTCGCAGTTCTTCGTGGACCCGGCCGCGAACGAATCCGTGGATGAGTTCCGGATTTATTCCGGCGTGCTGGATGCCACGAATGTCGCCATCAACTTCGCCGCCGGCCCGAACAGTCTCGTATCAAATCCCGGCGCGCTGACCTCCGTCTCCCTGACCATCAACACCAATATGCTGCAACAAGGTTCGCAGTCGGCGGTGGCTTATGGAAATTTCGCCAACGTCTCCGGCGTGCCGCTGAATTTTTTCCAGGGCGTGACGTTTAATTCCAGCGATACGAACGTCTTGACGGTTTCCGCCAACGGCGTGGTCAAGGCCGTCGGCTTCGGCAATGCGACCATCACCGTGACTTACGGCGCGCAATCCGCTTCCTACCCGGTCACGTCAACGCCATTGCCGCAGGCGAATTATCTGGTGACGGACGGGGCCGGCAACCGGGTGCTGCAATACAGCGCCATCGGCACCAACTGGACTTTGACGTCCGTGTTCGCATCGGGCACTTACGGTGGCAGCCCGCTGGTGGAGCCAACCGGCATCGCGCAGGACGCCGCCGGGAACATTTATGTGGCGGATCAAACCACCAACGCGAGCGCTCCGGCCCGCGTGCTCAAGTTCAGTGCCACGGGAAATTATCTGGGTAATCTGGGCGCGAACGGCGTGGATTTTTTTGCGAATACCTGTGGCAACCTTGCGCTGGATGCCAGCGGCAATGTCTATATGTCCGTGCCCTTCGGGACCAACAGCGTTTTGAAATACGATGTGACCACGAATGGCTGGTCCGTCTTTGTGCCGACGACGGATGGCAGTTACACGCTCATCAATCCCATTGGCATCGCCTTTGATCCCGCTGGAAACCTCTATGTCTGCAACCGCGGCTCGTTCAACGCCGCCAACCGGCCGATCCAGAAATTCGATACGAACGGTCTGTATCTCGGCGATTTTGCCACCGGTCTGGTTGGGCCGCAGGCGTTGACGTGGGACGCGGCGAACAACCGTTTGCTCGTCAGTGTGGCGGCGACGATCATTGATGCCGTGGACACCAACGGCACTGTCACCGCGTTGAGTAGCGCGGTCGCGGCGGATGCGCTGGGCATCGTGAGCGTCGGCCCGAACATTTTCTACAGCGACTACAGTGCGTCCGGCGTTTATGCGCTGACCAGTTCGTCGAGTGCGGCGCTGGTCGCTGGCGGCATCACCCACGCGCATCAGTTGCTGCAACTCGCGTTGCCGCCGAACTTGAGCATCACCTTGAGCGGAGGCAATGTTGTCGTGACGTGGCCCTACAGCACGCCGGCTTACAATTTGAAATCCAGCGCCAGCCTTAACCCGGCGAGCTGGCAGAGCGTGACCAATGTGCCCACCTTGGTGGGCAACAAAATGCAAGTCACTTTGCCCGCCTCCAGCAGCACGCTGTTCTTCCGGTTGAGCAACTGAACGATGTTTAAAAAATTTGTGAACACCCAACCCAACAACCAACGACGCGGTTTCACGTTGATCGAATTGCTGGTGGTGATCGCCATCATCGCGATTCTTGCGGCGATGCTGTTGCCAGCGTTGTCGAAAGCCAAGGAAAAGGCCAAAGACATATCGTGTTTGAATAACTTGAAACAGTTGTCGCTCGCCGAGCAGATTTACATCGGCGATAACAACGGCGCGCCGTTCGCGTATCCCAGTTTGGCCAAGGTGTGGGTGGACGTGCTGTCTCCCAGTTATGGCAATGTTTACAACATCCGCCTGTGTCCGCGAACAACCGTTCAGCGCGCCACTTCCGGCGGCACGATTGACAACACCTGGTTCTGGACGCCGGCCAACGACACGAATGCGTTTGGAAGTTATGCAATCAACGGCTGGTTTTACGCGGGCGGTTTCACCTTGGGAATCAGCGGAACCTATGATCCCACCAAGGAAGCGCGCTGTTACAAAAAAGATGCCTCTGTCCGCAACCCCACCCTGTCGCCGGTGTATTGCGATTCCATCTGGCCGGATGCGTGGCCGACGGAAACCGACCGGCCGTGGCCCAACTTGCAGACGGGCGCGGTGTCCAGCGGGGTTGGCGGCATGACGCGTATGATGATTGCGCGGCATAAACGTCCCAGCCCGGTTCCCACAGCACAGAATACGGCGCAAAAACTTCCCGGCGCGATCAATATCGGTTTTTTTGACGGGCATGTGGAGCAGGTGCCGCTGGAGAATTTGTGGACGCTTTATTGGGCGCAAAACTGGGTGCCGCCCTCTCCGCGCCCGCAATAATTTTTTGATGCGCGTAGGCAAACCGTCGTTGAATCCGTAAGGAGGCCGGGTTTAACGACTCGGCTTCATTTTTGTCATGATTTCATTTTTCCATACAGGTCGCGCGGGGTTTCTGGTTCTGGCGATTTTCAGCGGGCTGTCTCGCATTTTCGCCTCAACCTCGGCGCTGGTATGTGATCAGGGCTACAATGCCGTGCGCGCCTATACAGTCGCTGACACCAATTGGACTTATACCGGCGTGTTCGCCGCCGGGCTTTACGATGGGCAGCCGCTCACCACGCCGCTGGCCATCGCGCAAGATGCCGCAAAAAATATTTACATCGCGGAGACCTCGGCGAACGGCCGGGTCATGCGTTTCGATACCAATGGAGTTTACCTTGGCAGTCTCGGCACCAACGGCGTGCAGTTTTCCGGCAGCTTTCCGCAGGCTCTGACCATTGGTCCCGAAGGAAATCTCTACATGTCGCTCTCGTTTGGAACCACAGCGAGCAATTGCGTCTATCGCTGCAACTTGAGCGCCAAAACCTGGAGCATTTTTATACCGAACAGCGGTAGCGGATATTCGTTGAACAATCCGCGCGGGCTGGCGTTTGCGTCCGATGGAAACCTCTACGTCGCGGATCGTAACAACAACGTCATTCGAAAATTCAACGGCAGCACCGGGGCGTTTATTTCAAATTTAGCGATCACCGTGCCGAGTGCTTCAGCTTTTCCGCAGGGGCTTTCGTGGGATGCGGTCAACAACCGGCTGCTCGCAACCATGACCAGTTCCTCGGATGTTTATGCTTACACTTTGGCTGGTGCGGGCACGCTGCTCTACAAAGGTTCTGAATTTTGCCTCGATGTGCAGCCGGTTGATGGTCAGGTCGCATTTACGCGCTTTACTTCCGGCAGGAGTGATTTGGTAATCGCAACCAATGCCTCGCTTCCCGTTGCAACCCTGTTAAAAAATCCGGGCCACTTGCAGTCGGTTATCCTCGCGCCACGCAGCGCCGTGCCGCCGCCGACCTGTCCGACTTTGCCGGGAACGCAAATCGCCTACAGCCCGGCGTCCACGGTGATCTACCTCGGCTCGCCGGCCATCACGATTTTGCCGAATGGAAATTATCTGTCGTCGCACGATTATTTCGGCGGCGGCTCCTCGCAAAATACGCTGGGACAAACTTTCCTTTATGCTTCCACCAATCGCGGCACGAACTGGTCAAGGCTGGGGCAAATGAATCAAATGGTCTCCGGAACGGCCGATACCAACGGCTGTTTTTGGAATCATATTTTTCAGATGAACGGTGCGCTCTATTCCATCGCCAACGCCAACGGCGGCACAGGCCCGATGGTCATCCGCCGTTCGACCAACAACGGCGCATTGTGGACTTACGTCACCGGCTCGCCTGACAACATTGGACGCCTCTTTGCCTCGCAGGCATGGAGACCGGGGCAGGACGTTGTTTTCAAAAACGGCATGGCTTGGTTGTCCGCTGAACTGGGAAAATCCGCAACGTTCGGCGACAACTACATCGCAACCATTTTTGCTCCCACAAACAGCGACCTGCTTGTGCCGACGAACTGGTCGCTTTCCACCACCGTTGTGCGCAACACTTCGTGGCTCACGAACACCTTTGTCGGCTGGCTGGAAGGCAATTGTCTGCAAGACACCAACGGCGGACTCATGCTGATGATGCGCGTGGACAACCGCTACGCCAACGGCGCGGCCATCGGCAGCAAGGCCGCACTCATTCGCGTGAATTATCTTGGCGGCACGAACGCAACGACGACGTTCTCCGGTGGCAATTTTGATCCCGCTGATCCGAGCGGCAACGGCTTCGTGGATTTTCCCGGCGGCTGCACGCGCTACACCGTTCGCTTCGATTCCGTTTCGCAAAAATACTGGACGCTGTGCAATTACATTCCGCGCGCCTTCCGCAACAACGCTTACAACGCCGAACGGTTTCGCGCCATTCTCGCGCTCGCCAGTTCGCCGAACTTGCGCGACTGGACGATTGAACGCTTCGTGATGTGCGACGACCGACTTTACAGCGCGGATGCAGCGACCGTTTCCGCTGCATTCAATGGCAACGAAACCGCCTACGGTTTTCAATATGCCGACTGGCAATTTGATGGAAGCGATCTGGTCGCCACGGTGCGCACGGCGTTTTGCGACGACTTCGGAGGTGCCCATTCGGGACACGATGCGAATTATTATCTGTTCACGCGGGTTGCCAATTTCCGTTCCAACCCCGGCCCGCTCAACGTGCGCATCAACTCGCTGCAATACTCGCGCGGCAGCGGCGCGGCGCAGATTATTTTTTCCACGCGCGCCTCGTATCTTTACAAATTGCAGATGAGTTCAGATTTGCAAAACTGGACCGACACCGGCGCATCGCTGGAAGGCAGTGGCGCCGATGCGGCCTTCAGCCTGTCCGGACAAAACGCGACGATCCGTTTTTATCGCATCGCCGAAAGCGTGTCTTGGCTGAACTAACGGCAACATGAGACCACTGACAAAACAATTTTATGAACGGTTGCTGCGGCTGATCGTATTGCTGGTGACTGGGTGGGATACGAATTTGACAGCCGCCCCGCCCGCAGGCTACTACCTCGTCTGGTCGGATGAATTCAACGGCGGCGCGCTAGATTCTGCGAAATGGAATATCGAGTCGGGGGCGCGGCGCGAAGCGATCAACACTCCCGCCGCGGTTTCCCTGAACGGCAGCAACCTCGTCATCACCACCTACACTTCCGGCGGCACGCATTACAGCGCGTTTGTTCAGAGCGCGGGAAAATTTCATCCCCGCTATGGCTACACCGAGGCGAGCATCAAGTGGAGCGATTCGCCGGGAATGTGGTCGGCCTACTGGATGTGGATTTCCACGATGACCATCGTTGGCGACGCTTCGGTGAACGGAGCGGAGATGGATGTTTGCGAACATCGCCTGCTGGATGGCAACGCCGGCAACGCGAACATCAATAACATCGTTCAATCGAACTATCATTGGGACGGTTATGGCGCGGATCACAAAAGCGTGGGCAGCGGCAACATCGGCAGCGGACTGGGAACCGGGTTTCACACCTATGCGTTGCGTTGGGATGCTTCGCAATATCGGATGCTGATTGACGATGTGCAGAAATACAGCACCACATCGGCGAATTCCGACCGCTCCGAATACATCATTTTCAGTTCCGAGGTGGACGATTCCTCGACGACATGGGCGGGAACCATTCCCGCCGGCGGCTACGGCGATCTGGCAACGAGCACCACAAAAATGTCGGTGGACTACATCCGATTCTACGCGCCGACGACCACCGTTTATTTCGCGGGCGCCGTGTCGGGGGCCTGGACCAATGCCGCGAATTGGATTGCTGGTATGACGCCGCAATCCGGCAACGACGTCGTCTTCTCCTATCTTTCAACGAACAATCTGATCACGACGCCGGCGCAAAATTTCACACTCAACAGCCTCGCGTTTTTGGAAACGCCGAGCAGCGTGACCGTCACCGGCAATGTTCTCACCGTGGGGGCAGGCGGGATTGATGTTGTGTCGGCCGCGAATGATCCAACCATCGCTTCAAAAATTTCCCTCAACGCCGCGCAAACGTGGAAAACCAAATCCGCGCGCACGTTGACGGTGTCAGGCGAAGTCGCGGGTTCGCCGACATTGACGCTCGATGGCTACGGCACGGTGCAACTGCTGGGCAGCAACAGTTTCACCGGCAAGCTCATCGTCGCGGGCGGCACGCTCGTCATCACGAACGAAAATGGTTTGGGCGCAAATCCCGGCGCGTTCACCGCCGACAAGCTCACGCTTGACGGCACGACGTTGCGCTACGGTGGCGTCGGCGCGGTTTCCAACGTGACTCTGAAAGACGGCAATCGCGGCATCACCCTCGGCGCGGGCGGAGGAACGATGCAAGCGTGGTTCACCATCAGCAACGTGATTTCCGGCGCGGGTGACTTGACGGTTTTCAAACCTGAAAAAGTTTTTGTCGCGGCCACGGGCGGCGGTTTGGTGCGCAGCTACGACTCCACCACCAGCGGGAACTGGGTGGACAACGGCAATCTCATCCCGCCCGGAACTTACGGCGCGAGCATTCTGAATTCGCCATTCGGTCTTGCGGTGCGCGGCACGAATCTCTACGTCGCGGAGGCGGTGGCCGGCGGACGGATTCTCGAATTCAGCACGGCGGGAAATTTTCTGCGGACGATTTACACGTTTGCTGCGTCAACCATTCCGCGCTATCTCGGCTTCGGGCCGGACGGCTATCTCTACATGTCCGATGCGTTCGGCACGAGCGGCGACAATGTCTGGCGCGTGGATGTGACGAATTCCACGGCAAGCATCTGGATTCCGACAGCGTTCAGTGGCGGGAGTTTTAACAATCCGCAGCAGATGGCGTGGGCGGCGGACGGAAATTTCTACATCGGCGACCGGCAAAACAATGTCATCCGCAAGTTCAACTCCGGCGGAACATTTTTGAGCAACCTCGCCACCATCACCGCGCCGCTGGGGCTTGAATGGGACGCCGCCAGCAACCGGTTGCTGACGGGCGCGGGATTCACCGAAGATATTTCTGCGGTCGGACTGGATGGTTCGGCGACGAATTATTTCAACGGGAGCAGCACCGAGGGCGTGTTGAGCATCGCGGACATTGGCGGCGACATTTACTACACGCGCTTCAGCACCGGATCTTCCACGCCGGGAATTTATCGCGTGAACTCCGCCACCTCCGCCTCAAAAGTCACCGGCAGCGAAATTCCGGCGAATTCTCCCGGACAGATGGTTGTTCTCCCGACTGCGCCGGGCATGGGCACGTTGAGTTTGTGCGCGGCCAATACCTTCACCGGCACTACGCGCATCAACAGCGGAACACTTATTCTCGGCCACGCGAACGCGCTGCAAAATTCAACACTCGATATGAATGTGGCCGACTCCGGCAACTTCAACGTGAACAATCTCAACGCGCAAATCGGCGGCTTGTCCGGGGCGCGCGACGTAAATCTTGGTTCCGGCGCAGTCACGATTGGTGGCAACGGTTCCAACACGGTTTACTCCGGTTCATTGAGCGGCAACGGAACTTTCACCAAAGCCGGGGGCGGCGCTCTGACCTTGAGCGGCTCGAATACTTTCTCCGGCCCGATGCTCGTGAGCGCCGGTTATCTCGTCATCGGCAGCAGCAACGCGCTCGGTTCAGCCAGCGGGAACACGATTGTGGCCAGCGGCGCGGAAGTGCGCTGCTCAACGAGTGGCTTGAACATCGCAGAACCATTCACGCTTTCGGGCGCGGCGAACGGACTTCACTCCACCGGCGGTTCGGGCGGCAGCGTCACATTCAGCGGCGCGATCACGCTCGGCGGCAGTTCCTCGCTCAAGGTGGACGGCAGTGCGCCGACGATTAATGTCAGCGGAAAAATTTCGCTCGGCGCGAACACGCTCACCGTCTCGCTCGATGGCGGCGGCACGAGCGTCATCAGCGGAAGCATCAGCGGCAACGGCTCGCTCACCAAAACCGGAACCGGCACGCTCGTGCTCGGCGGGTCGAACAATTTTGTCGGCGGCCTGACCGTGAACGCCGGCACGTTGTCCGTTTCCAATTTCACCGCGTCCGGCACCGTGACAGTGGGCGCAGGTGCAACGCTGGCGGGCGGCGGCATTTTGACCGGCCCCGTCATCGTGCCGGCTGGAGCAACGATTTCGCCGGGCAATTCCATTGGCACGATGACGATCAGCAATTCACTCGCGCTCGGCGGAGCGACCTTCATGGAACTGAACAAGAATTTAGCGACGAACGATTTGATCCGAGGACTGAGCAATGTGAATTTTGGCGGAATCTTGAGTGTAACCAACCTGGCCGGATCGCTGGCAGCGAATGACAGCTTCAAACTGTTCGATGCAGCAAGTTTTAGCGGCGGGTTCACGAACATTATCCCCTCATCGCCCGGCATTGGGCTGGCGTGGGACACTTCCAGTTTGACCTCCAACGGCGTTCTTAAAGTGGTTGCGATTGTTGTTCCGCAGTTCACCGGCATCAGGAGTTTTGTTGGAAACAGTTTTCAAATCACCGCCAGCGGAACGCCAGGACAAGTTCATTCTATTTACTGGACGACAAATCTCGCGCTGCCGTTCGCGCAATGGCAATTGCTTGGTTCAACCAACGCGAGCGGTAGCGGGGCGATCTCCTTTACCGATACGCAAGCGACCAACCTCCAGCGGTTTTACCGGCTTTCAACTCCATGAATCATCAACTTTCGAATCGCACCAATGCACTGGTTATGCAGGACAACCGTCGCTCACCTTGGCTGCGCGGCATTGTGCCGCCCATGATCACGCCACTAAAGGATTGTGATGTCCTCGATATGGCGGGGTTGGAGCACTTGATCGAGCATATTCTGGCTGGTGGGGTGCACGGACTTTTTATTCTCGGGACCAGCGGCGAAGCACCCAATTTGAGTTATCGTCTGCGGCGCGAGTTGATTGACCGGGTGTGTCGGCAGGTTAATCATCGAGTGCCGGTGTTGGTGGGTATCACCGATACTTCACTGATCGAAGCGCGGCAGGTCGCTCGTCATGCAGCCAACGCCGAAGCCGACGCGGTGGTTTCGGCTGCGCCATATTATTTTGCCGCCGGCCAGCCGGAACTGGTTTCTTTCGTCGAGCACCTTGTTGATGGACTGCCCTTGCCGCTGTTTCTTTACAATATGCCACAGATGACCAAGGTGCAGTTCACCCAGGAAACTTTGCGCCGCGTCTCGCATCTGGAACGGATTATCGGACTCAAGGACAGCTCCGGCGATTTGAATTACTTCTCTTCGCTCGTGAGCCTGAAACAGGAACGGCCGGACTGGAGTATTTTTGTCGGGCCCGAACATTTGTTGGCAGACACGTTGCGGCTTGGTGGTGATGGTGGCGTCAACGGCGGCGCGATTTTCATGCCTCAATTGTTCGTTGATTTGTTCAATGCCGTGACCCGAAGCGACCAGCCGAACGCAGAACTGTTGCAGAAGAAACTTCTGATGCTCGGCCAGATTTACTCTATCGGGCAGCACGCCTCGGCTGTCATCAAGGCTATGAAGTGTGCCTGCTCGCTGCTGGACTTGTGCAGCGATCGGATGGCTGAGCCATTCGAGGCATTCTGTTCACCGCAGCGAGAGCAAGTGTGTCGCGTGTTGAAATCAGTTGGATTGAGTGTGAGTAATCCATGAAGATTTTGAAAGTCATGATTGTTTCCGTCACGTTAGCTGGATCTGTGCTGCCAGACGCGAATGCCACCGAGCGGCAACTGACCCGCTCGGCGCAAAACCATCTGCTTACAAACACGCGCGTCTGGTCGCCGGACGGAAACTGGATCGCCTATGACGTGCGGAGTGACGCGGCAGGGGATTTGTTTGATGGCGATCGCATCGAGGCCGTGAACGTGAACAGCGGTGAAGTGCGCGTGCTGTATCAATCCAAGAACGGCGCGCATTGCGGCGTCGTGACCTGGCATCCGCGCGAGATGAAAGTCGCTTTTATCCTCGGCCCGGAAAATCCCACACCCGACTGGCAATACGGTGCCAGTCACCGTCAGGGAGTGATCGTGGATTTTGAAAAGCCGGGTGTGTTGGAAAATCTCGATGCGCGCAATCTCACGCCACCGTTCACGCCGGGCGCATTGCGCGGCGGTTCACACGTTCATATTTGGGACGCAGCCGGCGACTGGCTGAGTTTCACCTACAACGACGCACTGGTGGAAAGCAGCGTTCGCGATGTGGCCGTGGCGGTTCCCGCGCCAGCGCTGCAAGTTCCGAAAACGCATCCGCGAAACCATGATGGAAATTATTTCTGCACAGTCGTCAGTCGCACGACCGAAAATCCCAAGCCCGGCTCAGATGAAATTTCTCGTGCGTGTGAGGAGGGTTGGATTGGCACGAATGGTTACATCCGCAACGATAGTTCGCATCAGAAACGTGCGCTGGCATTTCAAGGAACCGTTCTCACGAAAGAGGAGAAAGCCGTCCCAGAAGTTTTTATCGCTGACTTGCCAGAGGACTTGAACGCGTTGGGAAATGATTTGATCGCTGGGAACCGTGAACATCGTCCGGTTCCACCGAAGGGAGTTGGACAGCGGCGATTGACCTTCACGACGGAGCGAAATTTTCCGGGTTTGCAAGGTCCGCGTCATTGGCTGCGCAGTTCGCCGGACGGTTCGCGCATCGCCTTCTTGATGAAGGACGACTCCGGCGTGGCGCAAATCTGGACGATTTCTCCCAGCGGTGGCGAACCCAAACAACTCACGCACAACTTACACGCTATCGCCTCGGCATTCACTTGGAGTCCGGATGGCAAGCAGATCGCGCACGTCATGGACAATTGCGTTTGCGTCACAGACACAGAATCGGGAAAGACTTTCCGGCTGACAGCACGAAGCGATGATTCCAATGCTCCGCGTTCCGAGGCGTGTGTGTTCTCGCCGGATGGAAAACAAATCGCCTTTATCCGCCGGGTGGCGCAAGACGGCAAGACCTTCAACCAGATATTCATCGCCGACATCAAATGAAATTTAATCCGGAACCATTCATCAAATTGGCCTGCGCAGTCGTTGCGCTGCTGGCGACCGCTGGCATCGCTCAAGCAGAAGTGCGGCTAGCAAATGTCTTCAGCGACAACATGGTTTTGCAGCGTGAGGCGAAAGTTCCGGTCTGGGGCTGGGCTGCGCCGAAGGAAAAGGTCGTGGTCGAATTTGCCGGCCAGAAACAAAACGCCGTGGCTGACAAGTCCGGCAAATGGCTGGTGACGTTTTCAAAAATGTCCGCATCCGCTGAGCCGCGAACGCTGGTCGCGGCATCACAGCAGGACGGATCGCATTGCCAGATCACCAACGTGCTGGTCGGCGAAGTCTGGCTCGCGGGCGGGCAATCGAACATGGGCGTGCCGCTGAATGCCGCGTGGTATGCCAAGGATGAAAAGGCGCACGCCGATCATCCTCAGTTCCGTTATCTCACGATTGCAGTCAACGGCACAGACGCCGTGCAGCGTGATTTGCCGGTGGACAAAAAAACGTCGCAACCCGCGCGCTGGGTCATTTGCGAAACGAACACCGCCGGAAATTTTTCCGGTGTGTGCTATTGGTTTGGAGTGGAATTGCAAAAAGAACTCGGCGTTCCAGTCGGAATCGTGCGCAGCAGCCAGGGCGGGACACCGGTTGAGGCTTGGACGAGCGAATCGGCATTGGTGGCAAACCCGCCGGGTAAAAAATATCTCGCCGAGTGGAAAGAGAAACGCGCGGAACCGGCAAAAGATCGCGCGAATTTCGAGAGCAAAGTGCGGGATGCTGCGGCTGCGGCCAAGGCTCGCGGCAAACCGGCACCTTGGGTTTCGCCGTATCAGGAGCCGGCAACCAGTTCCCATCGTCCGGCCAATCTTTACAACGCGATGATCGCGCCGCTGGCGCCGTTCACGTTTCGCGGCGTCATCTGGTATCAGGGTGAGAACAACGCGAATCCGTTTGAGCGTGGTGGTGATTACGCGACCTTGTTCCCCGCCATGATACGCGACTGGCGTTCGCTCTGGAAAAATGACCTGCCGTTTTTCTTTGTGCAACTGCCAAACTATCGGGACTACGGCACCAATAAATTGAACTGGCCGCAATTGCGCGAGTCGCAGCTTGCGGCGCTGAAACTGCCGAAAACAGGAATGGCTGTGGCGATTGATGCAGGCACGCCGACGGAAATCCATCCGCCTGACAAAAAACCTATCGGCCACCGGCTGGCATTGCAGGCGCTGGCGAAAGTTTATGGACAAAAAATTTCCGCTCATGGCCCGCGCTTCCAACGGATAGAACTTGATGGCGACACGGTTCGGCTAATGTTCACCGATGCAAAGAATGGGCTGGTGCTAAAAGATTGCATTGGCAAGAAAGCATTTGCCATGGCCGGAGAGGATAAACAATTTTTCCCGGCACAAGCTAAGCTCGAAGGAAACACAGTCGTGCTTTGGAGCGATGCAGTGAAGAAGCCAGTGGCTGTGCGCTATTGCTTCATCAACGCGCCGGATGCGGTGTTGTTTGGTAAAAATGGATTGCCGGTCGCGCCATTTCGGACCGATAACTGGACGTTAATCAACCTGGAGGACGAATGAATAGTATCTTTGCCTGTTGTGTAATCATCATTTTGTTGCTGCGGCCAACGGAAGCAGCAACGTCGGAAACACCGAAGTTGAACGTGCTGTTCATCGCGGCGGATGATTTGCGCTGTGACCTTGCGTGCTTCGGCAATCCGGAAGTGAAAACGCCCAACCTCGACCGGCTGGCGGCGCGCGGTCGGTTGTTCACCCGCGCCTATTGCCAGCAAGCATTGTGCAATCCGTCGCGGGCTTCGCTCATGACGGGCCTGCGGCCCGACACCATCGGCATCTGGAATTTGGAAACACATTTTCGTGAAAACGTGCCGGATGTGGTCACGCTGCCGCAATGGTTCAAGCAGGAAGGTTATTTCACGCGCGACATTGGCAAGATTTTTCACAACGGCCGGACGAAAATTCAGGGCGACCCCGATTCCTGGAGCGTGCCGGCAATTATGCACTGGGGGAATCACGGCGATGACAAGACACAGGTGAACGGTGCACTGCCACCGAGTTTCGCCAAAGATCCAAAATGTGAGCAGCGCGATGTGCCGGACGAGGCGTATTTCGATGGCCGCGTGGCAGCGGAAGCCATAAAGGCATTGCGGGAGTTAACGAAAAGCGAACAGCCGTTCTTTCTTGCGGTCGGATTTTGGAAGCCGCATTCACCATTCAACGCGCCAAAAAAATACTGGGACTTGTATGACCGCGCGGCCATTTCGTTGCCGAAATTTTCGAACCCGCCGTTGAATGTGCCGAAAATCGCGCTGCATAACAGCCAGGAAATTCTCGGCAACCCGCCTCGAAAGTTAAGCGAGTCGGCGGTGCGCGAAATCCGTCACGGCTACCTTGCCAACATCAGTTACCTGGACGCGCAGGTGGGCCGTGTGCTGGAAGAATTGCAGCGGCTTGGCCTCGCGGACAAGACCATTGTCGTGCTGTGGGGCGACAACGGTTATCATTTGGGGGAACAGTCGCTCTGGGCCAAAACTTCAAACTTTGAGTTGGATGCAAACATCCCGCTCATCATCGCCGGACCGGGCGTGAAGCAAGCTGGTCAGAAAACCGGTTCGCTCGTGGAGCTGCTTGATTTGTATCCGACCTTGCTTGAACTATGCGGTTTGCCGACGAGGGCGAAGCTCGAGGGCCGCAGTCTTGTGCCGTTGCTGAACGACCCGCAAGCAATTGTGAAACCAGCAGCGTTCACCCAGCATCCACGTCCGGCGTATTACAGTCAGGAGCCGAAGGTGATGGGCTATTCCGTGCGCACGGAAAAATTCCGCTATACAGAGTGGCGCGATTTCAAGACCGGAGAAATCGTCGCGCGCGAACTTTATGACCACATCGCTGATCCACACGAAAATGTGAACCGCGCCGATGATAAGGAATTTACCGATGAATCGCGTCGAAACGAACAATTGCTGGCAGCGGAATTCCAATTGCATCCGCCGCCGTGGCAGAGACACGCGCCGTTTCCCGCCCAGCAAACCGCACAGACGAATACAATTTCACCATGAGACGACCGTCATCAATTTTTCTGGGAGTGGTCTGTGCCTTCGCGCTTCAGTCGTGCGCCGCGAAAAATATCGCGTGGCGCGGACCAGAGAGAGTTCCCGGCGTGGTGATTGACCACAGCCTCGCGTCCTCTGGTCGCTACCTCGGCTCAGGCATGCCTGCCAAAGCCGAATCCGGAGGGTAAACCATGAAAGGATTTTATCTGCACTACAGTGGGCAGCGGCGCAACGCCGGGGCGATTGGCCTGATCAACCTGATTTGCAACCTAGCCCGTAAAAAGTTACTGCCCTAGAACGCCGCCTGAAAAACGAAGATTGAAACCAAACACAACCGAAAACCATCTACCGCGAACAATTAATCGTCAAATAAACACCAACAAACGGAGTCACCATAAAAACCGTCACACCAAAAACTGAATCATCACCCTCAACTCAACTCCGAAAAGTAGTTTTCGGAGGTTCCCTGGTGTTCCTCGGCTTAACCTGCTGGGTGTTGGCAACCGTAAACATTGTCGCCGGAGCGGAGACAACCGGGCCATCTCCCGGTGGCCCGGCCCAAAACCGGCCCAACATTCTATTCATCTTGGCCGATGATTTCGGTCGTGAATTGCTGCCCAGTTACGGCGGGCAAACGGATTACCACACCCCGCGTCTTCAGCAATTGGCCACCGCGGGCATGCAGTTTCAAAATTGCTACGCCACGCCACTGTGCGCGCCCAGTCGCGTTGAACTGATGACCGGTCGTTATAGTTATCGTAATTACACGCAGTGGGGACAACTCGATCCACGGCAAGTCACCTTGGCCCAGCAATTGCGCGCGGCGGGCTATGCCACCGGACTGTTCGGCAAATGGCAGATGGATGGATGGCAGGAAAATCCGCCGGCCATCGTGCAGGCGGGATTTGTCGAGTATTGCTCCTTTAACTCGCAACAGGAGTTGAAGGACAGCGCGGAAGGGCTTGGCAATTGTTATTGGGGAGTAACGATTCTGTGTCCGGGAAAAGCCACAAAACCCGATCGCTACGGCCCGGATGTGTTCGCGGACGCCGCGGTGGAGTTCATGAAACGGCATCGCTCGGAGCCATTCCTTGCCTACTGCTGCCTGCCGCTGATTCACCGGCCGTTTCAACCGACGCCGGAACAGCCCGGCACGCCTGCGGCGGGCGCGATTCCGCCAAAAGCCATTTTGGGTGCGCGCGGCGCGGCGACCAATTTTCCAGCGATGGTGCGTTACACGGACCGGATCGTGGGGCGGCTGCTGGATGCCTTGACCGATCTGGGGCTGGCAGAGAATACGATTGTCATTTTCACGGGTGACAACGGCACGGATAACGTTGCGGAAGCGACTCCCGTTCGGTCGGAATTTCTCGGGCAACGTGTGCGCGGGGGAAAATATTTTCCGACGGAACTGGGGGTGAATGTTCCCTTGCTCGTTCGGTGGCCCGGCCACGTGCCGGCGGGGCGGGTGACAAGCGCGTTAGTGGACTTCACGGATATTCTGCCGACGCTGTGTGAAGTCGCAGGAGCAACGTTGCCGGAAAACTATCCACTTGACGGGCGCAGCTTTTTGGCTTGCCTGCTCGGGCATGACACCACAGCTAAACGTGGCGTCTTCACCTGGGGCAACTTCGAGAACAACTCGAGCAAATACAAACAACCCGCGCTGCACACCGACCAATTGCTCGACGTCATTCGCGATGAACGCTGGAAGTTCTACAGCGACGGGCGCCTGTTCGACCTGCTAAACGATTTTTTGGAGCGCGGGCCGGTTGCCGTTGGCGCGAGTGCAGAGGCGGACGCGGCGCGGGCGCGTTTGCGACAACAAATGAAGGAGTTGCGCGACTCGTCGCCACGCGTCTGGTAAACCGAATTTGCAGGCTGCAACGCCGTTTGTCCGTGTGCGAGTTGCCGGCCGGCTGCGCCCAAAAAGCAATTTATGAAAACCTTCTCTCGATTCCGTGTTGTCTCGAACGAACCCGGTCACGGCCGCTGGCTGCTGGCCGTGCTGTTCTTGTTCTTCGTGGTGACCGCGCAGCCGGCTGAACCTGCAACCCCGAAGTGGAACGTCCTGTTCATCGCTTCCGATGACCTGCGCTGCGATCTCGGTTGTTTCGGCAACCCGCTGGTTCAGACGCCCAATATTGACCGGCTGGCCGCGCGCGGCCGCTTGTTCACCCGCGACTATTGCCAGCAAGCATTGTGCAATCCATCCCGCGCCTCGTTCATGACTGGCCTGCGGCCGGACCACACCGGCGTTTACAATCTAACCGATCATTTTCGAAAAGAGCATCCGGACATTGTGACGCTGCCGGAATTGTTCAAGCAGAATGGCTATGAAGCGGTTGGCATCGGCAAGATTTATCACAATTTGAACACCGTGCCCGCTGGCGATCCGGCATCGTGGAGCCGGCCGCAAATCCTTTTTTGGGGCAATCATCTCATCGACCAGCCGCAGATAGCGGGCTACACCAACGTGCCCTTTGACCGGCTGCCGCCGACGCAGTGCTACGACTTGCCCGACGAGGCATATCTGGATGGCCGCATCGCGGCGGCGGCGGTTAAGACGCTGCGGGAGTTGAAGGACAAGCCCTTCTTTCTCGGTGTCGGGTTCTGGAAGCCGCATCTGCCTTACAACGCGCCCAAGAAATACTGGGACCTCTACGATCCCGCGAAGATTCCGCCACCGTCGCCCGCGGCTTGGCCGCTAGGCGCGCCGGAAATTGCCTGGCACAATTCGCCCGAGCTCCGTGGATACTTCGGGATGCCCAAGCAAGGCCCCTTTCCCGCCGCCGATCTCGCGCGGCTGCGCCACGGTTATCTGGCCGCCATCAGTTTTGTGGACGCAAATGTGGGCAAGGTGCTGGACGAGCTGAACCGGCTCGGGCTGGCCGACAAAACCATCGTGGTGCTGGTGGGCGACAACGGCTACGAACTCGGCGAACACACGCTGTTCGGCAAGGAATCGAACTTTGAGCTGGACGCCAATGTGCCGCTGCTCATCGCCGTGCCCGGCCAGCGCGCACCCGGCATAAAAACCCGTTCGCTGGCAGAACTGGTGGACATTTACCCCACGCTGGCCGATCTCTGCGGGATCAAACCGCCGGCGGATCTGGATGGCGTCAGCCTGCGGCCCATCCTGGACGATCCGGCACAGAAGGTTAGCGACTACGCGCTGACGCAGAACCCGCGCCCGGTGGATTTCAAAGGCACGGGCACCATGGGATATTCGCTCCGCACCGATCGCTACCGCTACACCGAGTGGTTGAACTGGCAGACAGGCGGGATTGAGGCGCTCGAACTTTACGACCATGCGAACGACCCCGGTGAAACCGTGAATCACGCCGATGAAAAAGATTTCACGGATGAATTGCATCGGCACCAACAATTGCTGTCGGCTGAATTTCAACGGCATCCGCCGCCCTGGCAAAAACACGCTTCAATCCCGGCACGACACAACCCGCAAACAAATACCATTTCACCATGAGACGACTGCCATCAACTTTTTTGGGGCTGACTTGTGCCTTCTTATTGCAATCATGCGCTGCAAACAATGTCGCATCGCGCGGGCCAGAGAAAGTTCCCGGCGTGGTGATTAATCATTCCCCCGCGCCATCTGGTCGCTATCTCGGCTCGCCAAGCCTGGTCATTTTGCCAGATGGTAATTATCTGGCGTCGCATGATTTTTTTGGTCCGAAGAGCGGCAACACGGAGAGCGGCGTCACGGAAATTTTTTGTTCGACGAACCGTGGCGCGACGTGGAGCCGGGTGGCCGAACTCCATGCCGTGTTTTGGCATAATCTGTTTGTGCATCGCGGCGCGGTTTATCTCATCGGCACCACCAAGGAATACGGCCAAATCATCATCCGCCGTTCCATGGATGATGGCCGCACCTGGACCGAGCCGGACTCGCCCGCCACCGGCCAGCTCACGACGCGCGGCCATTGGCACACCGCGCCGGTGCCGGTGGTCGAGCACGCCGGAAGAGTCTGGCGCGCATTTGAGAACGCGGATAACGGCACGGTGTGGGGCAAGCGTTTTTGCGCCGGCATGTTATCCGCACCGGCGGACGCGGATCTGTTGAACGCCACGAACTGGACATTCAGTAATTTTTTGCCGGGCAATCCGCAGTGGCTCGATGGCGATTTTGGCGGGTGGCTTGAAGGCAACGCGGTGGTTACGCAGGCGGGTAAAATCGTTGATCTGCTCCGATGCGATGTCCACACACCACAGGAACGCGCGGCGATGGTTGAAATAAGCGATGATGGAAAGACGGCAGAATTTGATCCGGCCGCGGGCTTTGTGGATTTTCCTGGCGGGGCAAAGAAGTTCACGGTTCGCTTCGACCCACTATCAAAGAAATATTGGACGCTGGCGAATGTGGTCGCGGAAAAAGACCGTAGTAATTTGCCAGGTGCTGTTCGGAACAGGCTGGCGCTTACCTCTTCACCCGACCTGATACATTGGCAAGTGTGCCGCGAAGTGTTGCGCCACGAGCAGCCGGAAAAATTTGGTTTTCAATATGCCGATTGGCAATTTGACGGAGAAGATATCATCGCCGTTTGTCGGACTGCTTTTGACGACAAGACCGGTGGTGCTCACAACTATCATGACGCAAATTTCATAACCTTTCACCGATTCGAAAATTTCCGCCGATTTGCCCCTGTCAACAAAGCAGGTGTGGAGAGATCGGCATCGGCTGTCGTTCCGCTTTGGCGTGATGGCCCGGTTGAATCGAAAAACCTGTTGTTACCAGAACAGATTGAAGATCGGGGCCAGCCCGGGTTTCCGGATCGTCGGCATCGCAATATAACCAATCCTGAAATCGAATTTTTTCGAGCGGAAAAACCAAATGGTAGTGGCGTGATAATCATGCCGGGAGGCGGATATTGGTATGTGGTCATGGACAAGGAAGGTCGCAATGTGGCGCGATGGTTCAATTCGATCGGCGTCAACGCCTTCGTGTTAAAATATCGCTTGCCGAACACAACCACGAACCGGTTTGGACCCGAAATCCCGCTGCAAGATGCGCAACGCGCCCTCCGTCTGGTGCGCAGCCGGGCAAATGAGTTCGGCGTTCAGCCAGATCGCATCGGAGCTATCGGCTTCAGCGCGGGCGGACATCTGGCCTCCACGCTCGGCACGCACTTTGACGCCGGGGATTCAACGGCGACTGATTTTGTGGACCGCGTAAGCTGCCGCCCGGATTTTTTGATGCTGGGTTATCCTGTCATCTCGATGGACGAAACGATCACGCACGGTGGATCCCGCAACGAGTTACTCGGCAAAAATCCATCCGTAGACTTGATTCGCCGTTTCTCGAATGAGTTACAGGTTGTGACCAATATGCCGCCGGTATTTTTATTTTCCGCAACCGATGATACAACGGTGAAAGTGGATAACAGCCTGCGGTTTTATGCAGCCGCCCGCGCGGCTGGAGTTCCCGCCGAGCTGCATCTTTACGAACAAGGCGGGCACGGATTCGGTATCCGCGCCAATATTCGTGCTGGCACAAACTGGACAATCATTTGTGAATCATGGCTGCGCTCGCATGGTTGGTTGAAAGCAAAATCACCTTCTTGATCCAGATGAAATCACGACCGAGCCTCCCGAATCAAATAGATGTCGAATTCAAACCGGCATAATTCACCCGACTGTTATGCCTGGGTTCTGGTTGGCCTGCTCTGGCCGGTCGTAATGCTCAATTACCTGGATCGGCAGATGGTTTCCACCATTCGCGCCTCCATTCGCGCCGACATTCCCGGCATTGCCAATGATCAGGATTTTGGGCTGCTAATGGCCGTGTTCATGTGGGTCTATGCGTTCTTGAGTCCGGTGGGTGGCTTCATCGCCGACAAATTCAACCGTCGCTGGACGGTCATCGGAAGCTTGTTTGTATGGTCGGCGGTGACTTGGGCGACCGGTCACGCGACGACCTACTCACAGATGCTGACGTTCCGCGCGCTCATGGCCATCAGCGAGGCGTTTTATTTTCCGGCAGCCCTGGCGCTCATCGCGGATTTTCACACAGGTGGCACGCGGGCCAAAGCCATCGGCATTCATCAAAGCGGAATCTACGTCGGTCTCGCGCTTGGTGGGTTAGGCGGTTATATCGCGCAGACCAGTTCGTGGCGTAATTGCTTCACCTGGTTCGGCGCGGCTGGGGTAATTTACGCCGTCGTGTTAATGCTTGTGTTGAAAGATAAAACATTCACGGCGGACGAGACCGAAAAATTGAATCAGAATCCGGTGACCCTTGGCGATACTTTGCGCTCGTTGTGGACGCAGCCAGCTTTCTGGATTCTCGTGGTATATTTCACTCTGCCCGCCATTGCTGGATGGGTTACCAAAAACTGGCTGCCGACTTATTTGGCCGACACGTTTAATCTCAAGGAAGGGCCAGCGGGTCTATCGGCAACTGGGTATATCCAAGTCTCTTCATTTATTGGTGTTTTGCTGGGCGGGGTGGTTGCCGATTGGTGGATTCAACGGACTGCGCGAGGCCGGATTTTTACCAGCGCCATAGGTGTGTTTTTGCTCGTGCCCGCACTGCTGGGGCTTGGCTATGCGTGGAATTTGGGGGCTGCTATCGCGTTTATGATTTTATTCGGACTTGGTTGGGGATTATTTGACTGCAACAACATGCCAATTCTTTGCCAAATCGTCCGACCACAACACCGCGCCACGGGGTATGGATTTATGAACCTGGTCAGCATCAGCGTCGGCGCAATGGCGACGGTCGCGCTGGGTTGGATGCGAGATCATCACATAGGTTTTTCAGTCGCATTTGCCTTGTCAGCAGTGGTGGCATTGTTCAGTGGGGTTATAATTCTATTAGTGAGGCCACGCGCTGAAAACTTGAAACCCGTAGTCACAATTTTGGGAGCAGGCCGCGAGTGAATGTCGGTTGCCATCGGTTGCCGAAATCAACTTATTAGTCCCCATTAAGACCGATTTTCTGGGATTAACAAACGACAGCCAATAAATGCGATTCTTCTTTATTTTAAAGCCATAAATGAGGATTTGATGGCAATATTCCGCACGCTTTCAGCTGAATCGTAACTATCCCAACGGGACTTTATTGTAGGCCTGCTGTTCGCGCTTGCCACTTGGCTCCGGCAAACTAGAAATAAGCTTGCGCATGTTCACGGAATAAGCAATGTTCACGGAACCGTGAACATTGCCATAAACATGAACAGACCGCTATCGCCGGCGCAACTGGATCGAGCGCTTGCGGCTAGGCTGCGGGAATTGCTCGATCAGGTGGAGTGGTTGAAGGGAGCGGAAGTCAAACCGGTGGCGTCACCGGCCGGTTTTGATCTGCTGGCCACCTTACCGCTGGCCGACGGTAGTCGGGCGGCCTTGTGCGTGGAGTGCAAAAGCGAGTTGCGCCCGAGTTTGTTCGGCCAGATGGCGGGGCGGAAATTTTCGTCGGCTGGCAAGTTCAAGGCGGTAGTGCGGGTGCTGGCGCTGCCATGGGTTTCGCCACGCCTCGCCGAGCTGTGCGCCGAACACGGCTGGAGTTGGTTTGATCTCGCTGGCAATTACCGGTTGGATGTCTCCGGGTGGTTGCGTCTCCAACGCGCGGGCAAAGCCCCGGTGCACAAATCTCCAAGACCCACCGCCAACTTGAGCACACCGGAAGCGGGACGGGTCGTGTGCGCCTTGCTCCTGCCGGAGAACGCCGGAATTCGCTGGACGCAACGCGAGATGCAGAACCACTGCCGGCCCAATGTAAGTCTCGGCCTGGTGAACAAAGTGGTGCGCTTTTTGCGGGATGAGGCATTCATCGAGGAGTCGGATGACGGCTTTCACCTGCGCGAACCACTCAAGCTGCTGTCAGCCTGGCGCGACGTGTATCGTTTTGAACGGCACGAGCGACGGGGTTATTTCACGCTGTTGCAGGGGAAAAAATTGCGGGAGGCGCTGTATCAGTTTGGCCTCCACGCCCAGCTGGCAGCTTACGCCTCTTTTTCGGCGGCGGAGTTCCAAGCGCCACATGTCCGCCAGTCAAAGACCTGGCTATATGTCCGGCAGCAGGATCTGGCCAAGTTCGAAGAATTGGTGGAAGCCAAGCCGGTGGATTCAGGCGAAAATCTGGTGATATTGATTCCTGATGATGAGGGCGTTTTTTATCTGGGCGATGGTGGCATGATGGACGAGAATCGGCTGGCTGGCACGAATCTGGTGCAAACCTATGTGGATTTATGGCATTCCGGTGGACGCGGCCAGGAGGCGGCGGAAGCGTTGCTAGAACAACGGTTGAAACCGGAATGGAAAGCGAAGGGACTTAAACTATGACTCTCGAACCTCGCCAGCGAGAAGATTACAGCGACCGGCAAATTGAAGCCGCCCATCGGGTGCTGGTGGATTTGGGGCAAGTGCTGAAATCATTCGAGGATTGCCTCGTGGTAATTGGCGGCTGGGTGCCAGACCTGTTGATGGGAAAAGCCCAAGAAGCGCATGTCGGCAGCATTGACGTGGATCTGGCACTCGACGCTGAAAAGTTGGCCGTTGGTCGGTATGCCGAGTTACTCAAAGCCCTGCTCGACACCCGCCGATACCAACAAGCCGAGGAACCGTTCAAGCTTTATGCCGAGGTTGATCTGAAAGACGGCCAGCCACCGGTCCGCGTGGACGTGGACTTTTTGAAGTCACCGGACGCGAAGACGAAGAAAAACAAACCCAAATTCACCGACAATTTCCGGCCGTTGGATGCCAGTGGATGCAGCGCCGCCTTTGAGCATCCGGAACTGGTGGTCATCACCGGCAAGATGATCAAAGGCAAGACCAACCGGGTTCAATTGCGCGTGGCTTCCATCGCGGATTTTCTGATCATGAAATCCTATGCGCTCGCCAACCGGGACAAGCCCAAGGACGCTTACGACCTGTGCTTCTGTCTCGATCATTATCCGGGCGGCCTGAAAGAACTGGCGGCGAACTGGAAAAAGCGGGCAGCCATGAAGGATATCATCAAGGCCATCGGCATACTGAAGGAAAAATTCGCGGCGGTCGATGCGTATGGCCCAGGTCAGGTGGTGGAATTTTACAATTCAGCCAACGCCGAAGAGCAGGAACGGCAGGCCCGGCGCGCTTACGAACTGGTGCAGGAATTTTTGAAACAAGTCGGGTGAAATTCGGGAGCGTGGTCAGGCAAAAAATCGGGCCTTGCAGGGGGATTTTTTTCTATCTTTTTCTATCATCCAAAATGGATTTTGTTGCTTTTTGCTGCATCTTGACGACAGCGCAAAAATCGACTTAAGGCATTGATATTGTGTATCATCCTTTGTTTTCAATGGTTTCGCAAATAGTGCCCGACCGAGTTCGAATCTCACCGCCCCGACCACTTTTTTGAGGGCTTTGTTTTAAATCCTAAAACAAACCACAGGGATGAGAAGAAAGCCATGGTGAAAGCCCGAGAGTGGCCAAATATTGCGGTCAGACGATCTTTTCTGTTCAGAGTTTAACGAGGAGAAAATAAAATTAGCAAAAGCATCGCTCATATTCTAATACCGCTGGTAAATGTATCTCAAAATGTTTGCTAGACTCGACTAGGCGGTAGCCAAAAATGACCAGATGCTGCCACCTGAGCGCGCAGGACGCGCGGTGTTATGTATCACTTTTATGGCAAATTCCATCGGCATCCCTCTGGGTCTACCCGTGAAATATGTTGTCCGAGCATTGTAGTTTGTGGCTGCAAGGTTCGGCCGCTGGAAACGTTTATAGAATTTAAGCGGAGGAAAATGCGCTAACTGCCAATCGCAATACTGCCGGTGGCCATGTTAGAGTTGATAGAGTTGCGGACCAATGGCGGTCCTGGTGACGCCTATCTGTCTCGGCTGAAAGTATACGTGAACCGGCTCGAGAAAAAGCTTAGGCTTCCAGGTGCGGGCGGTGACGACAGGACAACTCGCGGATTATCTATGCGATTTAAAAGTGTTGGTGTTGAGTAAAACAATTCGCAAGCGAAGATTGGGGCATTCTTCTAGTTCTGTAAAGAAAACAGCTGGCTGTCCCGCGACCAAGAAGGTATCGATTAGTCGCCAATCTTTATTAAGAACCTGGCTTGGGTTAAAACGCGAGATTACCAAGCGCCAGACACACTAGTGAATGGTTGATATTCATCAAACTCTTCGTCGGCCGCCCGCAATAATTTCAGTAAAAATTTCCCCTTCCTAATCGCCGTGTGCTTTGCCCAGATGATTGATGTAAAATTGGTAAATTTTTTCCGCGACATGTGGTGGCGCGATGATGCCGTGACCTTGGCCAGGAATGATTTCAAGTTGGGCCGCCACGTCAGCTTTCAAGAGCGCTTCATAAAAAATTTGACTCTGTCCGACCGGCACGAGGTTATCCGCGTCGCCATGCATAAGAAAAACCGGCGCACAATTTTTATTTACATACGTCAGGGGGCTGGCCGTGAGCACTTGAGCTACATTTTCCGCCACCGCACCACCGATTAGTTTCGCCACATCACCATTTACATTGGTGCGGAACAAGGGGTTGGAAACCAGCAGGTTTAATTCAGTTGGTGGGTAAAAAGCGCATACGCATTGCACGCGACTGGAATAATTTGTATTGCCGCCTACTTCACCTTCCAGTTTGCCATTATCCGCCGTGGTCGCCAGCAGCAGTCCGAGATGTCCGCCTGCTGATGCGCCAAAGATGCCAATGTGATCTGCATCCAAATTAAATTGATTCGCGTTCGCTTTTAGCCAGCGGATGGCCCCCTTGCAGTCATGTAGCTGTGCGGGGAAAACTGCCGCCGGTGCCAGGCGGTAATCAATGCTTACAATCGCCAGATTTTTCGAGGCCATGAAACCAATCGGGCAGAAATCTTTATCGCCACTATTCCAAGCCCCGCCGTGCAGCCAAACCACGGCCGGTAATTTACCCGTCGGTTTTTTGGGTGAATAAATATCCAGTCTCAAAGTCTGTCCGCCGATTTGCGCGAATGGAATATTACGTTCCACCTTCACCGAGTTTGGCAGTCGCGGCGAGCAACCGCAGGCCAGAATTGAAAATGACAGCCACAAACTGACTGTTGTGAGCCAAGATTTTTCCTTCCAGTTCATGGGTTAGAATGGTTATCCGCGCAGCCGTGACAGTTTTTGTTCGGCGTTGCGTTGCGCTTCCGCGTCATCGCGGTCAACCGGTTTTAAGGTGCGGCACTTTTCAAGTTCTACTCTTGAAAGTTTATTTTCGCCGGTTGCTTCATACACATTCGCTAGCTCGAAATGATGGATGATGCGGTCGGGATTTAATTCAATGGCCTGCTTGAAATACTTGATTGCCTCCGCATTGCTGGCCGTTGGTAAACCGCCATAGATAACTTTCACCAGCGCCTTCAAAAAGAAATTCATGTTGGCCACGCCAAAGTGCCAGCGCCCCAGCAGGTAGTAGCCGATGTCCTGTTTGGGATCGAGCGCGATGGCAATTTCGCACTCCGACTTGATCGCCTTGGACCAATTCACCATCGTCGCGTTGTCGGTGTAGGGAAAATTCTTGGCGTAGGTAACGGCCACACACAGATGCGCCGTGGCGTTTTTAGCATCCGCTTTCACCGCTCGTAACGAACAATCCAATGCGCGTTCCGCCAGATTTTTCTGTGTCTCCGGCGAACTGGCAAGATACATTAAATCGCAGTAGCGCCGGGCCAGAAGGCACAAATCCGCGCAGTTCGTGAACGTGATTCGGTCAGCGGCAGAATAAAATTTCAGCGCGGCGGTCACATTGCTTTTTTGCTCGGCGAGCTCACCTTGAGCAATGAGATTGGTGAAAGTAAAACCTGTAGCGACAGCGGCCGTCACTGAAAGCCAGATGTAAACAGTCAGGCCCACGGCGTGTGTGACGAGAGGTGAAACGTAAAACTTTTTGGAGGCGGACGAGGCCATAATCCTTAATCAGCTTTGTTTATTGCGGAACAGATAGTGCGACACAAGCCATTCTTCGCCATTTCGGAAATTCCACAACTCTGCGCAGGCCATGTAAAATACCCGCCAATAAACCCACCAGCGCGTCTCATTTTCTGCACCGTAAGTTTGGGCGAAGAGCGGGCGGATGGCCTTTTCATTCGCATCCATGTTTGCCAGCCACGCCTCGGCGGTCTTAGCGTAATGCCGACCGTTCACGCGCCAATGATTTTCTATGCTCAAATCCTTTTGGAAATATAGTAGTAAGTCGTCGCTCGGCATGATGCCGCCCGCAAAAAAGTAACGCGCCATCCAGTCCGACTCGTCGCGCGCGACGAAGTGGTAAGCAAATTCTTTGTGGGTGAAAATGTGGACGAATAGTTTCCCCTCCGGTTTGAGCCAGCGTGAAATGTTCTCTATTAGCCGCTCGTAATTTTTCATGTGCTCGAACATCTCCACGGAAACCACGCGGTCGAATTTTTCCGTGATGTCGAAACGATTCATGTCGCAGGTGACGATGCGCAGATTTTTCAGCCCGCGCTTCTGAGACTCGGCATCGATGTGTTGCTTCTGCGTGGCAGAATTGGAAACGCCGGTGATTTTCGAATTGGGAAATTGTTCCGCCATCCAGAGTGAGAGTGAACCCCAGCCGCAGCCAAGTTCCAAAACGTGTTGTCCATCGACAAGCTGTGCGCGGTCGCACGTCAGCTTCAGCATCGTTTCTTCCGCCACGTCCAAGGTATTCACGCCATCCGGCCACAGCGCGCCGCTATATTTTAAACGTGCGCCAAGGCAATGCTGATAGAACTGCGTTGGCACTTCATAGTGCTGCTCGTTCGCGGCTTTCGTCTCGATGGCAATGGGACTCTGCTTGAGTTCGCCCACGAGTTGGAGTAAATGCAACTGCTGTGCTTCGACGCTGCCGCGATTTTCTTCGTTCAACCGTTCGCGTAACAGCCGGCGGATACCGATGCGGATAAGCCAGTCGGGCAACAGATTTTTTTCCAGCAGCCGGTCTAGCGTCATCGTCGGCTTGGGCAACGCTAAATGATTGGTGGTGGTCGCCGACTTCAGTTCCAAAGTTTGTTCAGCACTCATAGATTTATTTCTCACGATTTCTTAAACCATGGCACAAACGCGCTGGTCGTCCGCTGGTATTCGCGATACGCATTGCCTTTGCTTTTCACGGAGAGTTCCTCGGTGAGCGGAATGCCGGTGACGCGCAGCAAAAAGAACAGCATCAACGCCGGACAATAAATCGTCACGCAACCGAGCGGCGAGCCGAGGGCAAAGACAAAAAAACCGACCCACACCAGCCACTCAAAAAAATAATTCGGGTGGCGAGAATAATTCCACAGCCCTGACTGGCAAATTTTGCCCTTGTTTTCAGGATGGGCGCGGAACTGTTTCAACTGCCAGTCGGCAAGTCCTTCTCCAGCGACGGCTAGGAACCAGATTCCTACCCCCAGCCATTCCAGCCACGAAATTCCCGGGCGATCATTCAGGCAAGCGATGAGAAATGGAATTGATAGCAGCACAATCAACACGGCTTGCATTTCAAAAAAGATGAGCACCTGTGACTTAAGGTTCGCGCCCCACTTTTCCCGCAGCTTGGCATAGCGCACATCTTCGTGCGGATGATGCCCCATGACGCGGAGGTAAAGATGCGTTCCCAGCCGCACACTCCATAGCGTTACCATGCTCGCGATGAGCCAGCGGCGCGTCAGGGCGCCATGCGTCGTGGCTGCAAAAAAAATTGCGACGGGTGCGAAGGCATACGACCACGCGATATCAACTATGCCAAGATTATTGATCCTGAGCGCGAGCCACCAGATTAACAACATCATCACGACGGCGAAAACTGACGCCGGCCATACGGTATTGAGAAATTCGTTCAGCATTTTATTTTTTGATGGTTGCCAGTTTTTTCAACGGCGTCAGCAGCAGGAAATAAATCAGTGCTGCCAAAAATGGTGCAATGACCAGCCACGCAATTATGCCGTGCAGACCAGTCATGCCAAATTCCTGCATGAATTTGGCAGGCGACTCGTGGAATTTACGGAACAACTCCGGGATGGAAAAGCTCACTGGCGGCGCGCCGACAATCCACTCGCCAATCCGGACGAAAACTAGAACCATTGCCAGTTGCACGGCGGAGAAAAGATAATTGACTAGCTGAATCACCGGCTGGTTGAGCTTAAGGCAAAGGGCGGCCAGGGCACATAACGCGGTCGTCGTGCCTAGAATCGGGAAGAGGCCGAGCGTAATGCCGAGCGTGATGGTAAGCGAAATTTTCTGGGGCGTGAAGCCTTGCGTGAGCTGCGCCACGATCAAACCCACGACACGTTCTTGCCAAAATTTATTCAGGCGCGATGGGTTTTCTATTTGAGACATGGCGAGAATCATTTTTGCCGGATCAAAACTTGTGCAATGCGCGCGTCAGCCGGGAGCTTGAATAGTGTGATGAGCATATATACAGACATCGCGATGTTGCCCAAAAGCAGAATGGCAATGAGCCACCCTACGCGCGCGAACCAGCGAGTCTCTTTGTAGAACACCCAGGCATAAAAAGTTAGGAAGCCGAAGTAGCAATCGAACAGCGTAGCAATGAACCACGGATGCGTGACGAGTGCCTGCGGCGTTTTCCACAACGCGCATTGATAGCTCGCCCAACTTGTGGCGCAGAGCATCGTGACGAGGACAAACATGAAAATGCAGCGGAGAAGCCAGATCATAAATTAGCCAGGGTAGAATTGTTAGGGCGCGTATAAACCGCCTGCACCACTGTAATGTTCCGCATGGCAAACGCCGCTTCGCAGTATGCGAGGTAGTAATTCCATTTGCGGATGAAGCGCGCATCAAACTTCAGAGCGCGGACGGCGGCTTCGTTTTGATTAAATGTGCTGCGCCAGCGTTTCAACGTCTCGGCGTAGGAGAGGCCAAGGTCTTTCAAGTCGTGCAAAAACAAATCGCTTGTTGAGCGCAGGGCTTCATTCACTCGATGAACGGAAAGCAGCAGCGAGCCGGGAAAGATGTGCTTCTGAATCCAGTCCACATTTTTGCGGAGCGAATCATGGCGAGAATCGGGGCAGGTAATCATCTGCAGCGCCAGCAAGCCGCCGGGTTTCAAGACCTCGTGGCACTTGGCGAAATAGGTTTCAAGATACGCATCGCCGACGGCTTCGAGCATTTCGATGGAAACAATTTTGTCAAACTGGCCGGTGAGCAGGCGATAATCCATCAACTTGATTTCAATTTTTTCGGAGAGATTTTCTTTTTGAAATAGTTCGCGGGCGTATTTGAACTGTTCCTCGGAGATCGTGACGGTGGTGATGCGGACGCCATAATTTTTAGCCGCGTGCAAACTGAATCCGCCCCAGCCGCTGCCGATTTCGAGAACATGTTCGCCGGGTTTTAATTTAAGCTGGCGGCAGAGGCGGTCATATTTGGCGGTTTGCGCTTCTGCCAAGGTTTGCGGGACGCCGCTATGTTCATCGAACAGCGCTGACGAATATGTCATAGTCGGATCCAAAAATAATTTGTAGAAATCGTTCCCCAGATCGTAATGCTCGGAAATGTTGCGGCGGCTCGTCTCCAAACTATTTGGCCTCAGCCGGTGCAGGATGCGGTTGTATTGCCCGAGCAGGTTGATGAGAAATTTTTTGCCGCGCGAGCCCGACATGGACGGTGATTTCTCCACGTTCAAGATGAACCATGAAATCACCTTTGTGATGTCGTCAGTATCCCAATCGCCATCCACATACGCCTCGCCGAAGCCGACATCGCCGAACAACACACAACGCTTGAAAAAGCCCCAGTCAATGATGCGGACGCTCGCAGAAATTCTGGCTTCCGGCAGGCCGATGGTCTTTTTTGAGCCATCGGGCAATTCCAGATGCAGGCAGCCAAGTGTCATCTGCTTCAGCGATTGCATTACGGCACGCTGGTAAAAACCGCCGGATTTTTCGGCGCGGGAATTCACGAGCGACGGATTCAGGCTGGTGGTGGATTGGATCATTTTATTTTTGCGGAAAGCGACACGTGCGGGCGCAGGACATCTTGTTGTAAAGGCGCATTTTCAGCCTTGCGATAAAAAGGAATACGCTTGAGCCAGAGCCTTAACGCGTGCCAGTGGATCAGGAATATGACCTTCAGCGTGATGAGCGGATATTTGAGCGTGAACCACGCGAGGTTTCTATTCGTGAGCGCGGCGTGCTGGCCGGTAAGTGTGCTGATGAGAACTTTGGTCTCGCCATCGCGATCATCAATTCTGATGTCCATCCTGTCGCCGGGAATTTTTAATTTGAAATCGAAACTCAAATCGAGGCTCGAGAAAGGCGACACGTAAAAGTGTTTTGGAACGATTTTGGTGAACGTCGTCCCGGCTTCCAGTTCCTCTCGGCGGAGCAGGAATAGCTTCATCTCGCGAAAGGTGTTGCCAACTTCAGCGACCGAGCAGACCGGAGATCCTTTGTCATCGAAGCAGTAATAAATGGAAACGGGATTGAAGACGTAGCCAAGAACGCGCGGCAGCGTCAGCAGCATCACGCGACCGAACGGGCCAAGTTCAATGCCGTTCTGACGTAAAAAAGCAACGAGGCGTTCCTTAAGCGGATTGGTGCCGGCGGGCTCGTGGTCTCCATCGCGGAAGCTGTAAAGGTTTTTACGGTTGTAGCTGAACAGAAAAACTTTTTGCGCGGCGATTTCCAGTTCATCCAAATCGAGGTAAAACATGAAAATGTCGTGCGAAAAATGGTGGGACTTCGGCGCGAGCCGGTGGTGCATCACGGAGCATTCGTAGAGGCAGGAGTTCATGCCATGAGCCTTTCGCCGGTGAGCACGCGGCATAGCTCCAGCGCGGACGTGAAAGCGTCCTCGTGAAAGCCGAAGCGAAAATAACTACCGCAAAAAAAGACGTTGCTCATGCGCTCGTTTAGTTTGGGCAACTCGCGTTGCGCCGTGATCGCACCAAGGCTAAACAATGGGTGCTCGTATTGAATACGCTTGATGACGGTGTTTGGATTCACAGAATTTTCGCCGTTGATGGAGACGAAATAATTTTGCCGGTCGGACACTCCTTGCAAACGGTTCATCCAGTAAATCGTCGAGGGGGAAGTTTTCCCGTCGGCGGCGCGGTCAATCCGATAATTCCACGACGACCAGCAGAGTTTAGTCTTGGGCATGACGGAAGCATCGGTGTGCAGCAGCGCCGAGTTGGGCTGATACTTGAATTGGCCCAGCAGGGCGCACTCTTTTTCATCGGCATCCGCCAACAGCTTCAAGGTTTCATCCGCGTGGCTGGCGAAGATGACGTAATCAAAAGTTTCTGTGTGGCCGGAAACGTCGGTGACTTTGACGCGGTTGCCTTCGCGGCGAACGCTGGTTGCGCCACGTCGCAACTGAATTTTTTCGCGGAAGGGCGCAGTAATTTTTTCAACGTAAGATTTCGCACCGCTGACGACGGTTAGCCACGGATGTTGGGTGTGCAGGCCGAGAAAACCGTGGTTGTGAAAAAAGCGGAGCAGGGCGACGGCGGGAAATTCCAGCATCAATTCCGGCGGCGTGGACCAGACGGCAGAACTCATCGGCACGAGATAGAAATTGAGGAAGTCATGGCCGTATCGCCGTGCGCGGACGTATTCGCCGAGTGTGAGGTTTTGAAATTGCGGCGCGGTCAGAGCTTCCATAGCTTCGTTGTTGAAGCGGTTGATCTGGAGAATCATGTTCCAAAAGCGCGGGCGGAAAAGATTTCTTCGCTGGCCAAAAATATGATTCAGGCTCGTGCCGCAAAATTCCAGATTCGTCGGCAGATGTTGGACGCTGAAGGACATATTCGTCGGCTTGATAGCGACGCCGAGTTCGCGGAAAAGCCGGAGGAGATTTGGATAAGTGACTTCGTTAAAGACCATGAAGCCGGTGTCAATCGGCACGGAGCGATTTTCTTCCGCGACGGAAACGGTGTTCGTGTGGCCGCCCACGTAGTCGTTCTTCTCGTAGAGCGTCAGGTCGAAGCGACGATGCAAAAAATGCGCGCAGCCCAAACCAGCGATGCCGGTTCCGATGATGGCTATCCGTTTCACGCGCGGGGAGAATGACGGGCTGGAAATTTTTTGGCGGCGCGAAGTGGATGCTGATTTTCATAGGCGGCGAGCGGCACGGGTCTGAGATTCCATATGATGCCTGTCCAAGAAAGCATTTTCAGGCAGTAGTAGGAGATGTCAATTTCCCACCAGTAAAAACCCTGGCGCGTGGTGCTCATATAGCGGTGGTGGTTGTTGTGCCAGCCTTCGCCGAGCGTGATGAGGGCGAGGATAAAACTGTTACGGCTGTCATCGCCGGTTTCGTAGCGGCGCTTGCCCAGCAGGTGCGCAAGGGAGTTAATGCTGCTCGTCGCATGAAACAAAACCGTGGTGCTGATAAAAAATCCCCAGACCAGCAGTTGCCACGAGGTCACGCCAAGCGCCGGGAAAAATTCGCCGAGGAAATGACCAAGCGTGAACAGCGCCACGGCAAAGAGTGCAGGCACGAGTGAGTCGAAGCGGTTGAGAAAGACCAGTTCAGGAAATTTAGCGAGGTCGCGGACGTGCGAATAATCCGTAGGAAAATTGCGCGCGCTGGTGATCCAGCCGACATGCGACCACCAGAAGCCTCGGACGTTGGGCGAGTGGACGTCTTCAGCGTCGTCCGAATGCTTGTGATGATGGCGATGCTGGTAACTCCACCAGAGTGGGCCGCGTTGCACGGCGGAGGCGCCAATCACTGCAAATAGCAGTTGCGCCGGGCGCGAGGTGCTGAAGGTCTTGTGCGAAAAATAGCGGTGATAAAATCCGGTGATTGCGAACATTCGCACGAGATACAACCCCACTGCCAAGGCGACCGCCGTCCAACTCCAGCCAACGACAAGCACGCCCAAGCAGCCGAGGTGCAAAAATAAAAACGGAAGGACGCGGAGAAACTCCACCTTGTCCGGCTTGGCGCGGATGGCGGCGAGGTCGCCATTGCCGTAATCGGCATCGAACCATTGCGTCAGTGAAACCAGACTGTGTTTCAAGGCGGTCCTGATTTTTTTCATAGTCATCTAAGGCAAATCCAGCGGTCAGTGGTTAATTCGACTGCCGTTGGTCTTTGGATGCAATAAAAGATTGCATCCGTTTGGGCAAGCCAATCGTTCACCTATTGAACAAGGCAACTTGTCAGTTGCCGGTCAGTTTGATATGAGCCTGTGTGTCTGCAACGATTGGAGTGGCGCGTTTCGCGTTTTTTGCGCGGAGCCAGCGGTGTCGTTGTTAGATTTTTTACCACGCGTGAACGAATCGGCGACACCAGATCAAGATGTGGAACTGCTCCGGCGCATCGGCATCGGCGATCGTGCCGCGTTTGCGGAATTCTACGACCGACATTCGGCGCTCATGTTTTCCGTGGCTGCCCGCGTGGTAAACGACGCGGGCGAAGCCGAAGATGTCCTTCAAGAAACCTTCATGCAAATCTGGCAGAAGGCGGGAAACTTTGATCCCAAACTTGGCAAGGCTTCCAGTTGGGTTGCCACGCTCACCCGCAACAAGGCCATTGACCGCATCCGTTCTTCGCAGCGCAGAACCCGCCTGGCGGGTGAAGCGGGTGCGGAATTTGCCATCGCTAGCGAAGTCCGGGACACGGCGAATGAGGCGTTGCACGGATATGACAAGGCCAGGTTAATTCAATCGGCCATCACCGAACTTCCAGCGGAGCAGCGGCACGCAATCGAGCTCGCTTTTTTTTCCGGGCTCACGCAAGACGAGATTGCCAAAAAACTTTCCGCGCCGCTCGGCACCGTTAAGGCGCGTATCCGTCGCGGCTTGTTGAAACTGCGGGACCAACTGGAGGGCGTGCTATGATGGATGAACGCATGGAAGAGAAAGCCGCGTTGCACGTTTTGGGCGCGTTGACTCCGGTAGAAGCGCGCGAGTTCAAAGAGGCGATGCGGACGGATGCAGAATTGAAAAAATTCGTCGGTGGTTTGACGGCGGCCACCGGCGCGCTGGCAGGTGCGGTTCCGCTGACGGAACCACCGCCACAGTTGCGGGCAAAAATTCTCGCGCAGGTTGCGGATCAGTAAAAAATTATTCTTTTGCCGGAAGGTAAATCTCGCCAGTCGATTTGGCTACCGTGGTCATTGGCGACGTGCTTGGCCATTTTGTGTCTGGCGCTGTTCGCTCAGGCTAGGTGGTTGCGGCAACAAGTTGGCGCGCAGGCGTTGCAAATCAATTCACTCCACGCCCTGGCCGGGGCGCTGACGGCGACGACGAATGATTTGCAACACACCCTGAGCGCATTGCGGGCGACGAACCGGCTGGCAAACCTGAAAATCGCCATGCTTAATTCACTGCTGGCGGATGCGCCCACCGCCGTAGCCGTGACGCTGTGGGACGACTCCAAACGAGAAGGCGTTTTTGTGGTGCAACATCTCAAACCGCTACCGGCAAATCGAGATTACCAACTCTGGGTGCTGGAGAACGGTGTCGCGCCGGTGGATCCGGGTGTGTTCCGCGTGGATGCCGCGGGCGGTGCGCGCGTGGAATTCAAGACCAAGAAACTGGTCAAGGTGGCGGGCAGATTTGCCGTGACCGAAGAAGCAAGCGGCGGCGTGGCGGCACCAACCATAAAGAACATGGTGCTAGTTGGCGGTTGATTCCAGCGCAGTTTGGAACGCGCTATTTTGTCAATGACGCACGGCGAATAAAACAGTTGGCCATTCGGGCGACAGACAAAATTTCCAAGATTTCAAGGCGCTGGCGGTTTCGTCCAGTTGGCACATACATTTGTTGAGTAGGGCCAATGATTTCGAAACGCTCGCGATAAAATTATCATCATGCATATCCGCAAATTTTCAACCGAACTCTGGCTACCACCGCCGCCGGAGAAAATATTTCCATTCTTTGCCGATGCAGGCAACCTCGACGCGCTTACGCCGCCGTGGCTGAATTTTCACATTGTCACACCGCTGCCGATCGTTATGCACGCAGGGGCGGTGATTGACTACCGGCTGCGTGTGCGAGGTGTGCCGGTGCGCTGGCGCACGCGCATCAACGTCTGGCAGCCGCCACATCGTTTCGTGGACGAACAGATTCGTGGCCCTTACCGGCAGTGGATTCATGAACACACGTTTGAGGCTCGGGCGGGCGGCACGCTGACCCGCGATGTGGTGCGCTATGCTGCGCCGTTTGATTTTCTGGTGCATCGTTGGCTGGTTCGGCCGGACGTGGAAAAAATTTTCGCGTATCGCGCGCACGTGCTGGCGAAAAAATTTTCGAGCTGATGAAATGAGCGTCGCTAGAGCCACTCGGTTTCGTGGCAGATTCACAGGCTTGAATAGAAGCAGGAAAAGACTCCAGCGAGAGTTGGAATCAATTCACGGCTTGGAGATGTTTTGAAATTTTTTCTCCAGCCCCGCCGCCAGCACGATGTTTTTTGCGGCCCCAGCAAACGGCTTAGTCACTATGAGCGTTCCAGCCGGTGCGCAATTGTTTGTGGCCAAATTCTGTATATTGGTGCCGGTGATAAAATTGTTTTCAATCCGTAAATCGTGGATGCGATCCGTCCAAACGAAGAGCCATTTGCCGTTCGGCTGCGGGTCGAGGACGTTGTGCGAGATCGTCCAGCCCGCCGAGCCGTCGTCGGGATAGATCAAACGCGAGAGCGAGTGGACGTAGTTGCCTTCGATGCGTCCGCCCGGCTGCTCGCCGAGAACGTAAATCGCCCCGCCGTCCTTGGGCAATTCCTGCTGGGTATCAAACACTTTGTTGAAGGCGATGACGTTGTTACGCGGCACGTTGGATGGCGGAATCTCGGCATTGCCCCACCACCAGCCGAGCGCGATGCCGCCGTAAGGAACGCCCGCGATGTCGTTGTGCGTGATCTCTACGGCCTCCGTAAAAAATCCGCTGATAGCTTCGCCCTGCTTGTAGTCGAGGCTTACGCGGCGGATGAAGTTGTTGGAAATCTTGTCGCGCGCGCACACGCCCTCGATGCCCGCCGGAAACAGAGGGCCATCGCCGATGATGTAGTGTTGAGGATGGCCAATGTTCACCGCATTGCCTGAGATGTCGTCGAACACATTGCCCGCGATCTCGCTATCCACCGCGTCGTTCACTAGGCTGATGGCGCAACCGCTGGCGAGGTGCGTGAAATGATTTCTCACAAAGGAAATGTTTTCCGTGTTGTGAAGCTCCACCGTGGCCTGCGGCAGGTCGCAGAGGTTGTAATGACTTTTGTGCCAGTTGCCATCGTCGCGGAAACGCGTGTAGAGGCCTAGGCTTTGCACCCCCACCATGCCGCGCGAATCACCGACGTGTTCCAAGAGCCAGTGGTCGTAGGAAAACGTCAGGCCGGTGAAGGTTAGGTTTTTCACGCGGTCGTTCGTCGAACTGCCAGTCACGCGAAGCAGCCCTTCGCTCAACGGCGCGATGACCGTTGCCTTGCTCATGTCCTCACCCGCGCGGGCGAAGTAGTAGAGCGTGTGCGTGGCGCGGTTGAAATAAAACTGGCCCGGCTGGTTCAGGAACTCGTAGGCATTGCGGATGGTGAACTTGTTGGTCGGGCCGATGTTGCAGCCCCAAGCCATCGTCGCCGCGATTGCCCCGTAGGGTTGCTGTAACTTGATAACCGTATCGCTGCCTTCAGTCGAAACAGCCCGCGCGCACAGCACCAGAAAATTCCAGACGCGATGTTGCAACAATTCCACATCCGCCGGATTGATGAGCGCGGGAACTTCGGCTGAATTGAAGCGGATGCCGTCCAAAGTTTTCCCCGGAGTTTCTGCCCAAGGTTCGTTGCCGGAGACAATGAATTCGCCCCATGGGCCTTGGCCGGAAAATTCTTTTTGCGTCATGGCTGCGCGCGTGCCGTTGACGTAGAGGCAGCGCAGCTTGCCTTCCCAGTTTAGTGTGGCCTTATAAATGCCATCGCGATCCAACGTCCAATTCGTCACTAACACGCCGCCGTTGAGAATGGGAATTTCATTTTTGTAGGCACGGTAAATGATTTTGAAACCATCCCGCCCTGAATCTTTAGCGCTGAATTCAATCGGCGTAGTGATGGGATAATTTCCGCCGCGTAGGTGGACAACGACGTCGCCGTTAGCATGGCGATCAACAGTTCGCACGGCATCGCGTGCGCGGGATAAGGTTTGGAACGGTCGGCTTTTCGTGCCTGAGTTCGCATCGTCGCCAGCGGGAGAAACAAAAAACTCTCTGGCCACCGCTGCGGTCGCAGTAATACTGTTGCTTAAAGCGAGCAGCAGTATGGCGGGAAGTAGAAAACGGGCGGTCATCGCGGGATTCTGGCCAACCGATGGCGGGAAGCAATCCCGGAAGCGTTGATAAAAAACAACGGCGCGGTAACCAGCCGCGCCGTTGAACCACTGAACCCAACTTTGCCCAACCTCATTGCCGGGTGCGCACCCGGTTCTTAAATAAGTTATCGTCGGTTGCGGACGGGGCTTTAGTTTTCATCTTGTGCTGCTAAAATTTTTCCGTGAACAAGCACGAGCGCATCGCCGAACTCGCCAAAACCTTCGCCGCTGACAGCATTGATGGGGTTGACCCACGTTATGCCGGCTACTTCGCGCTATTCAACCAGCAGAAGTTTTACGAGGCGCACGACATCCTCGAAGACCTCTGGATCCCTGACCGCAAGGGAGTGAATGGCGATTATTACAAGGGCCTTATCCAGCTTGCGGGCGCGTTCGTGCATCTGCAAAAGAACCGGCTGCGCCCGTCCGCCGCGCTCTTCAAGCTCGCACAAGCGAACTTGGAAAAGTATTCCTCGCCGCACGAAAAACTGAATCTTACCGCCGTGCACCTCCTTATCGCTGGCTGGCTGTTCCGGCTGGAGAAGGATGAATTCACCGTCAACCCGCTGACGAACGCGATGACGCCACAGTTGGCGTTACAATAATAATTACGCCATGAGCCAACGAATTATCCTCGCAGGCGGCAGCGGCTTTATCGGCTCGGCATTGGCGCGGGAATTTATCCGGCGAGGATTTGAAGTCGTGGTGCTGACGCGTTCGCCCCAGAAGCGGAAGGATGGCGCGGTCGAATTACCGTGGGATGGCGAGCAATCTAGCGTTTGGGCGAAACAGCTCGATGGTGCCGCTGCGGTGATCAATCTTACCGGCAAAAACATCAATTGTCCGCACACGCCGGAGAATCTGCGCGGAATCACGGCGTCGCGGGTGAATTCCGTGATAGCCATCGCATCGGCTATTGCGTCCATCCAAATTCCGCCGCGTGTCTGGGTGCAGGCGAGCGCGATTGGCTTCTACGGCGATACGGCGGACAGAATTTGCGACGAGTCTGCGCCGAACGGCAAGGATGCGCTCTCGAAAATCTGTTCCGAATGGGAGGCTGCTTTCAACACCGTGAGTTTACCAAGCACCCGCAAAGTCACGCTGCGCATCGGCTTTGTGCTTGGACGTGAAAGCGGCGCGCTGCCGGTGCTGGCGCGGTTGACGAAGTTTTTTCTGGGAGGCGCGGTTGGCAGTGGAAAACAGTTCATCAGTTGGATTCACCTCGCAGACTTAGTGCAGATGTTCGTGGCCGGCGTGGAGAATGAGAAGCTTTTGGGCACGTTCAACGCCGTCGCGCCGAGTGCGGTGACGAATGCTGAGTTCATGCGCGAACTGCGCTGGGCGCTGCATCGTCCATGGAGTCCGCCCGCGCCGGAGTTCGCCGTGAAGCTGGGCGCGCGGTTGATGGGCAGCGAGCCGTCGCTGGCGCTGGTGAGTCAGCGGTGCACGCCAAAAAAATTCCTGGCGGCGGGTTTTCAATTTAAGTTCCAAGAACTGGCACCCGCCTTGAATGAGCTTTGCCGGAAAGTTTAACTATGAAAACAGTCGCCATCATCGGAGCCTCCACTGACCGCAGCAAATTCGGAAACATCGCCGTGCGCGCATTTGTGCGGCAGGGATTCACGGTCTATCCGGTCAATCCGAAGGAGCCGACCGTCGAAGGGTTGTCCGCGTTCAAGAGCATCACGGAAGTTCCGGCGCGCCCAAATCTCATCAGCGTTTATCTGCCGCCACCGGTGTTGCTGAAAGTGTTGCCGGACATTGCGGCAAAGGGTTGCGATGAACTCTGGCTAAACCCAGGCACGGAATCCGACGCAGTCTTGGCGGAGGCGGAACGGTTGGGACTGAATGTGATTCAGGCGTGTAGCATCGTGGGCATCGGGCTTTCGCCGGGCGAAGTGTGATTACACCAACGCGTCCGCCAGCACTTCGGCCATGTGCTTGGTGCGGACGTTGGCGAGGTGTTGCACCTGATGCCGGCAGCTTGTGCCGGAGAGGACGAACGTTGTGCCGAAGGGCTGATGCTTGATCTGTTCCATCAGCGGTTCGGCGATCTTCAATGAGAGTTCGTATTTGTCGGCCTTCATGCCGAAGGCTCCAGCCATGCCGCAGCAGCCGGTGTCGAGCATCGCAACGGTGCGGTTCGGCAGGCGCGCGGCGAGCTGCGCGGCGTTCTTGGTATTTGTCAACGCCTTGGCGTGGCAGTGCGAGTGGATGGCCACGCGTCCGTGTTCATGGTCAAACTTCAACGCCTTGGGATTTTTCTTCATCAACTCCTCAATGAAGTCCTCGAATAGAAAACAACGTGCTGCAATGTCCGCCGCGCCGGGCAGATTCATCTCGCGGTAATCCTCCTTGAACATCGAATAACAGGACGGTTCGAGGAAAATGATTGGTGCGTCATCCTTTGCGACCAGCGCGAGGTTGTGCGCGCCAAGATTGTGCGCCTCGTCGAGGTTGCCGACGCTGAATGCCGGGCGTCCACAACATTTACGTTTTTCCGCGAGCGTGACGTAATACCCGGCGGCCTCCAATACTTTCACGGCGGCGATGCCGATGTTTGGCTCGTGATAACGCGCGAAGGTGTCGTCCCAAAGGATGATGCGCCCGCGCAGGCCGCTGGTGTCGTGGCTGCGTTTGGCAAACCACTTGTCAAAACGTTCGTGCGCAAACTCCGGCGTGGGGCGTTCGCCGGAGAAACCAAAAAATTTTCCGAAGATATGCCGCATGGAGCGCGAACGGAAAAGAAAGTTTGTCACGCCGGGCATCTTCGTCCCGACGCGCCCAAGGAAATCCACCGAACTCACCAGCCGTTGCTGGAGCGAAACACCTTTCAGCTTGGTCCGGGCGTGTAGTAGCTCGGCCTTGAGCAAACTCATGTTCACGTTGGACGGACATTCATGCGTGCAGGCGCGGCAGCTTAAGCAGTTCGACAGTGCGTGATCTATTTCCTCGGCGAGCAGTGGATTCACCTGATCCGAGCCGCGCAGTTCCAACGCGGCGCGAATGAGATTAGCGCGACCACGTGTGGACATTCCTTCCTCGCCAGTCGCGACATAAGTCGGGCACATGGTCGCCGTATCTTTGCGGCAACCACCACAGCCGTTGCATTGTTCGAGGTTGGCGATGAATGATTCGTCACGCGATGCAAACGCCAGGTGCGGCTCGAACGGCAGGGTGATACGTTTCTCTGCGCCCATGCGCAGGTGCGAATCAATTTTGTAACGTCCATCGCCGATGATTTTTCCGGGATTGAAAATGTTATTCGGATCGAACGACGCCTTGATCTCGCGCATGACACGGAAAATTTCCGGGCCGACCAGCTCGCGCAGATACTCCGTGCGCGCGATACCAACACCGTGTTCCGCTGCGAGCGAGCCTTTGAATTGTCCGACTAGCGCGGCGGTTTCATCCGCGATTTGCCGGTATTTTTGTAAGTCGCCCGCGTCGTGCAAATCCAGCACGGGTCGCACGTGCAGCAATCCCGCCGCTGCGTGGCCGTAGAACGAACCGGTCACCCCCACGCTCGCGAAAATCTTTTCCAGCCCCGTGACATACGCGGGCAAATCCTGCGGACGCACCGCTGCGTCCTCGATGAAACACGCAGGCTTGGCGTCGCCTTTGCAGCTCGTGAGCAGCGAGAGCCCGGCCTTGCGCATCGCCCAAACGAGCGCGGCCTCGTTGGCATTTTTCAGGATTAACTGACGCAGGCCAAGTTTGCGTTTGGACATCTGCGCGAGCTTGTCCTTGGCGTCGCCGAAAAACTCCACGATGAGGATGGACTCGCACGGTTGCGCGTCGAGGTCGAGCAGGGCGCGGACGCCTTGAAAATCTTTCTGGCCGCGCGTCTGCTCGAAGAGTGGGCGGTCAACGTGTTCAATCGCCGCCGGCTTCAAATCCAGCAACGCTTCTGTCGCCTGCATCGCCTCGGCCACGGATGCGAAAAAAATCAAGCCCACGCCGCGCTGTTCCGGGAGCGGGACGACGTTGAGTTCGGCGGAGAAAATGCCGCAGAGCGTGCCTTCGCTGCCGCAGATGATGGGGATGAGATTGCCCGGATTTTCAATCGCTCGGGCGAGCCCGTAGCCGTGCCAGCGCTTGAGTAGCCCGGCAGGAAAGCGCTCGGAAATTTCCAGTGAGTTGAGCGCGAGCAAATCTTCCAGCAACTGCCGTTGCAGGTGCATCGTTTCCAGATGCGAGCCGACGCGCGTGATCTTGCCATCGCACATCACGATTTCAATTTCGTTGACGTGCATGGCGGTCGTGCCATAGACCGGCGTGTGCGCGCCGGAAGAATCGTTGGCGATCATCCCGCCGAGCGTGGCGCGCGAACTCGTCGCCACATCGGGGCCGAAACAGAAACCTTCCGCACGGAGAAAATTATTGAGCTGATCCAGCACCACGCCCGCGCCGACGCGAACGGTGCGGCGTTCTTTGTCAAAGTCCCAGATCTGCCGGTTGTGCCGCGCGAAATCAATGATGAGGCCATCGCCAATCGCGCCGCCGCTCAAGCCGGTTCCCGCACCGCGCGGCGTGATGGGCAAGCCGCTCGTCAACGCGGCTTGGATGACGCTCGCCGCTTGCTTGGCCGATTTGGGAAACGCTACGGCACCGGGGACGATCTGGTAGGGCGAAGCGTCCGTCGCGTAAAGCTGCCGCGTCTGGTTGTCGAACGCGGCCTCACAATCGGCGGCGGTGAGCGACGCCATCTGTTGCGTGGAAAGCACGGCCACAAGCTATCGGTGGAAAGTGCGGATGACAATTTGTTAAATCATCGCGGGATATATTAACGCCGACTCGCGTCAGGTGGCTGCGAGGAGACCGGCGCTGGGGCAGATTGATTTTTTTCGACCACGTGTAATGCCGCGAGAAAACCGCGCGCCTTCGCCAGCGTCTCTTCGTATTCCGCCGCCGGGCTGGAATCCGCCACGATGCCGGCACCGACGTTGAAATGCGCAACGCTATTGCGGCAGATAGCCGTGCGGATGGCGATATTCAATTGGCTTTCGCGATTGAACCCGAGGTAGCCAATGGCGCCGCAGTAAGGCCCGCGCGAAATGGGTTCCAGTTCGTCAATGATTTCCATCGCGCGAAATTTCGGAGCGCCGGTGATGCTGCCGCCGGGAAATGTGGAGGCAAACGCTGCGAAATGCGTCACATCATTTCGCAACCGTCCTTCGACGGTGGAAACGAGGTGTTGCACTTGAGCGAATTTTTCCAGCCGCGCGAGGTCGGGCGTTTGCACGGAGCCGTATTCGCAGACTTTGCCTAGATCATTGCGCAGCAAATCGGTGATCATCACGAGTTCGGCGAGTTCCTTGGCACTGGTCTGAAGTTCGTAGGCTAGTTGCGCATCGCGGTTTGGGTCGCTGTCGCGCGGGCGCGTGCCCTTGATGGGGCGCGTGATGATTTGCGAGCCGCTCATGCGCAAAAATTGTTCCGGAGACGAAGAGGAGATCTGGAATTCGCCGCAGTCGAGGAATGCGGAGAACGGAGCGGGTGAGACGGCAGAAAGTTTTTCAAAAAGTTCCCAGCCGGTAAAATCACATTGCGCCGTGAGCCGGTGCGAAAGGTTGACCTGATAAATGTCGCCGCTGCGGATGTAGCGCTGGGCGCGTTCAACGGCAGCAATGAAATCACTGCTGGAAAGATTAGATTCAGGTTTGGCCACAGAGGCGCAGGAGCGCGGAGAATTAGATTTATTTTCCTCTTCTGTGTTTCTGCCCCTCTGTGGCGATTCTTTCGTTGCAAGGATTGAATGCCAGAAGTCCAACTGTGCCTTCGCCCGCGTTTCACTGCGTGAGCCATCGGCGTTTAGACCGGTAGAGACGACGCAGACTTGGCCGAGGCGATGGTCGAAGACCACGAGGCTGTCGTAGAAGCCGACGTGGCAATCGGGTAGTTCCAAATCGTTGACGGCGCGGCGCGGCAGTTTTGGCTCCGTGAAATTTTTCAGGTCGTAGCCCCAGTAACCGAACGCACCGCCGAGTGGAAAGGGGAGGTCGATTTCGTCAAGCAATTCAAAGCGTGCCATGAGGGCATCGAGCAGATGCCACGGGTTGCCGAATTGAACTTGGGGGTTGGCCTTTGGGGATTGGGCGTTGGAGATTTCGCATCGCGAACCGAAGGAACGAAAGGCGAGGAACGGATTCGCGGTGACGAAGGAATAGCGGGATGCAGGCGAATCGAACTGCGCGGTGCGTAGTAAAACGATGCCGTTTTCACCACGAAGATTTTCAACGAGTGATTCGGGTGTGTGCGCGGTCGGGATTTCCTGGATCAGCGGGCGCATTTTTTAAGCAAACGCTATAGGCAAAGTTCCGGGCGGGCCGACGCGGCGTTCGTAGTCGCGGATGATTTGGATGACTTCATCCACGTCGTCGGTGATTTGGACCAGGTCGAGGTCGCCGGGGCTAATGAGTTTGTCTTTTTCGAGGCGCGACTTCATCCAAGACATCAACCCCGTCCAATGTTCGCTGCCGAAGAGGATGAGCGGGAATTGCGGGATGCGCTGGGTCTGCACGAGGGTTAGCACTTCAAAAAATTCGTCCAGCGTGCCGAAGCCGCCGGGCATGAAGACGAAGCCTAGACTGTATTTAACAAAGCAGACTTTGCGTGCAAAAAAATAATGGAAGTGAACCGGCACGTTGGCAAATTTATTGCCGCTTTGTTCGTGAGGCAGTTCGATGTTGAGGCCCACGGATTTTCCACCAGCGTGCGCCGCGCCCTTGTTCGCGGCTTCCATGATGCCGGGACCGCCGCCGGTGACGGTGGCGAGATTGTGCTTGGCGAGCCCTTTGGCTATGGCCATGGCGGCGCGGTAATACTTGTCGCTCGGCTTGGTGCGCGCGGAGCCAAAGATGGTCACAGCGGGGCCGACCTGTGACATGGTTTGAAACGAGTCAACGAACTCGGCCATGATGCGGAAGATACGCCAAGGATCTTCGTGGACGAAGGTGGGGTTGTCGCTCATGGTCGAAACATAATTGAAGTGCCGGAAAAAACAAAGCGTTGAAGCATCTGTGGCTCCAACGCTTTGACTCAATTCATTTCCGCCAAAAAAATTTAATACCAGAACACCGCGCGGCCATCCGGCGTATTGTAGCGGGATTTCATGTTGGCGAACTTCACCCATTCGACGTGACCGTCGAGATAGACTTCGCTGCCGCCGGCAGGTTTGTTTTTATTCATGTGCGCGGGGCGGTGGAAGCCGGAAGAAGTATTGACGGTTACAATGCCATTGACGAAGTCATAGGCTGGGGCTGGGCCGGAGGGCGAGGCATCTACCACAAGGGGTTGCCCAGTCGGGCCGTTGGTCGTGTTCACATTCATTTTTTCAAGCAGCATGCCGCCGTTGCCAGCGGCGGTCATACCGCTAGGCATGGAAGTGTCTTGCGCTCCGTTGGCATCCAGTCGGCGGATCAAAAATCCGTAGCCAACGATGCGGCGGGTGGTGGAAAAATTCCACCAGCCGCTGGATGCCCCAGAGCCGGCGGCGGAAAAGATTTCATTATCGCTGATGGAAGAGGTTAGTCCTGGGCAGTAAAACACTCGCGGTTGTCCACCGGCCGCCACGATGACATCGGCCATTGCCACCGGCATATCCCAAAGCCAGGCGCCGTTAATCGGGAACTGCGGCAACTTGTCTTTGTAGTCGTTGCCGTAAATCTGGAGCGACAGGCCGAGCTGTCGGAGGTTGCTGGCGCACTTGATGCGGCGGGCGCGTTCTTTGGCGCTCGTCAGCGCGGGCAATAGCATGGCGGCCAGAATCGCGATGATGGCGATGACGACGAGCAATTCGATGAGGGTGAATGCCGGGCGACGACGCGAGGCTGTGGCGAGGCAATGTGTTTTCATGAGGTGGGTCGAGTCTAGGGTATTTAATTCATTGTGCAAAGTTGTGCGCCATTGAATTTCTGCAACTTCATTTGAAAAAAATCCTTGTCCGAGGCAGGCGATAAATCGAGTTGGAGAAGTTTTGGAATTCTGCCTATTCTGCGCCCAAGCAAATGAGTTCCATCCAGCCAATGCTCTCGCCCGGCGCCAAAACTAATTTGCCCCGCCACGTCGCCGTGATCATGGACGGCAACGGGCGCTGGGCGAAGTCCCGCCATCTGCCGCGCATTGAGGGTCACCGGCGCGGCGCGGATTCCGCGCGCGAAATCATCCGCACCGCCGGCGATCTCGGCATCAAGTATCTCACGCTTTACGCTTTTTCTGCCGAGAATTGGAACCGCCCCAAGGATGAAGTGGATGCGCTGATGAAATACCTCGTCCATTATCTCAAGAGCGAGACGAAGGATCTGAATAAAAACAATGTCCGGCTTGAAGTCATCGGCCAGATTCATCGCCTGCCGGAAAATGTTCAGGAGCAACTGCAAAAATCCATCGATACGCTCGCCAAGAATAACGGCCTCACGCTCATCATGGCCTTGAGCTACGGCAGCCGCATCGAAATCGTGGATGCTGTGCGGCAAATTTCCGAGAAGGTGAAAGCGGGCAAACTGGAGCCGGGCGACATCACGGAAAAAATCTTTTCCGATCATCTGTGGACGCGGAATGTTCCTGATCCCGATTTACTCATCCGCACCAGCGGCGAAATGCGGGTGAGCAATTTTCTCCTCTGGCAAATCAGTTACGCTGAACTGGTCATCACGCCGACCTTCTGGCCGGATTTCAAGAAGCCGCAATTTTTTGCCGCGCTGGAAGAGTATGCCAAGCGCCATCGCCGATTTGGAGGCGTTTGAGGCGACTCAAGTCACTGCCCAGTTCAAAATTGCCTTCTGCGTGTGCAGTCGGTTTTCGGCTTCCGTGAAGATGGTTTCCGCGTGCGCCTCGAACGTTTCCGCATCAATCTCTTTGCCGCGATACGCGGGCAAGCAGTGCATCACCAGCGCGCCGGGTTTGGCGAGCTTCAGAAGTTTGGCATTAATCTGGTAGCCGCCTAAAACCTTGATGCGTTCAGCGGCTTCCGCTTCTTTGCCCATCGAAACCCACACGTCCGTGTATAGCATGTCTGCGCCGGCCGCAGCGGCATTCAAATCTTCCGTGACAATAATGTTTCCACCCGCCCGTTTCAAAATTTCCGGCGCGGGCTGAAATGCTTTCGGTGCGGCTATCCGCAATTGAAAACCTAGTTTCGCTGCCGCAAAAACCCACGACACCGGCATGTTGCACGCGCCGTCACCGATGAACGTGACGACCTTGCCTGCGATGCGTCCGCGTAATTCTTCAAATGTAAAAATATCTGTCAACACTTGGCACGGATGCTCGTCGTCGGTGAGTGCGTTGATCGTCGGGATTTTGGAGAAGTCCGCGAATGTCTCCACGTCGCTCTGCGCGTAGGTGCGGATGACTGCGCCGTGCGCCATGCGCCCGATGACGCGCGCCGTGTCCTGAATCGGCTCGCCGCGACCGAGTTGAATATCGTTTGCGTTCAGAAACATCGGGCTGCCGCCCAGTTCGCGAATGCCAACCTCGAAGGAAACCCGCGTTCGCGTGGATGATTTTGAAAACATCATCGCCCACGTCTGTCCCTTGAGCGGCTGCGTGGAGTGTGCGCCGCGTTCCTTTTTAAAAACTGCCGCGTCGCGCAGAATTTTTTCAAAGTCCGCCGCCGGCAATTTTTCCAATGACAACAGGTGTTTCATGTATGAGTGCTTCTGGGAAATTTCCGCCCAAAGAAAATTTTATACCCAAAAGCCAACGCGCCGTCACTCCATTTCTTGTGGTCGGCCCCGTCCGTAAGCGCAAAATCTGTGCATGGTTTGGTAAAGGATGGTTAGTCGAAAAAATGGCGTTCGCCGATTTTGCGGTCTGTAACGGACAACCCAATGCCGGTCGAACGCACAGAAAAATTTGCAGCTACCGCCGCCAACCGCGCGGTGGACGGATGCTTCCATTGCGGCGAGCCTTGCGCAGGCAGCGCCGCCGTGATCGAGGGGAAAAACTTCTGCTGTTTCGGTTGCCAGACCGTGTTCAGCCTGCTGCGTGAAAACGGGCTGGAACAATTTTACCAGCTTCAGTCCGCGCCCGGCACGCGCATCCGTAATGCTGTGGCGAAAACCAGATGGGCGTTCCTCGATGACCCGGCGGTAGCGGAGCAACTGCTTGATTTCGCCGACCAAAAAAGGGCGAAAGTCACGTTGCATCTGCCCGCGATTCATTGCGTCGCGTGCGTGTGGCTGCTTGAAAATCTTTTCAAACTGCATCCCGGCGTCGGTAAGGTGTTGGTCAATTTTTCTCGCCGTGAAGCCGCCATCACCTTCGCGCCAGATACGATAAAATTCAGCGAGCTTGCTACACTGCTCGCATCTATCGGATACGAACCGCTGCTCACACTTGGTGAAACGGACAAGCCAAAGAACTCCCCGCTCGCAAAAAAAACGTGGCTCCAAATCGGTATCGCCGCGTTCGGCTTCGGCAACATCATGCTCATGGCGCTGCCGTTTTACTTCGGCCTCGGCTCCTTCAACGGCCCGTGGTTCAAGCTGCTCGCCGGTTGGCTGAGCCTTGCGCTGACGCTGCCGGTCGTTACGTTTAGCGCGGCGGATTTCTGGCGCGCGGCCTGGTTCGGCTGGCGGCAGCGCGCCCTCACGCTGGAGGTTCCCATCGTCATCGGCCTCGCGGCCATTTATCTAACGAGTGTTTGGGAGGTGATCTCCCAACGCGGCCCAGGCTATTGCGATTCGCTGTGCGGGCTTATCTTCTTCTTGCTTTGTGGACGGTTGTTTCAGAAAAGAACCTACGATCGCCTCACGTTCGATCGCGATTACAAAGGCTTTTTTCCGTTATCTGTCGTCCGTAAAACTTTTTCCGGGGAGGAAACCGTGGCCATCTCACGCTTGCAGGTCGGCGACAAAATTATTCTCCGGAACGGCGAATTGTTGCCCGCCGATGCGAAGCTCGTTTATGGAGAGGCTTGCCTGGATTACAGCTTTGTCACTGGCGAATCCGAGCCGGTTGCGTGTATGACTGGTGCGCCTCTTTACGCCGGCGGGCGGCAGGTCGGCGGCGCAATTGAAGTCGAGACGGTGAAACCAGTTGCGCAAAGTTATCTCGCGACGCTCTGGAACAATGAAGCCTTCCGAAAGGATCGCGACCATGACCGCGACTCGCTGACGAATCGCTACAGCCGCCGTTTCACAAAACTTGTCATCGGCGTGGCCTTGGCGGCGGGGGCTTTCTGGATGTTCAGCGATGCCAGCGTGGCATTGAAAGCGTTCACCTCCGTCCTGATTGTGGCGTGTCCGTGCGCGCTGGCACTGGCGGCGCCACTCACGCACGGCACCGCACAAAGGATTTTGGCGCGGCAGAATATTTTCCTGAAGAACGCTCTGGTTATCGAACGCATGGCGGACGTCGATACCATCGTGCTCGACAAGACCGGCACACTCACGGTGGCCGATGCGCGCGGCATCGAATTTGTCGCCACCAAACCACTCACCGTCAAAGAATCAGCGTTAATCAGTTCACTTGCCCGCCATTCCACGCATCCAAATTCTGTTCGCATCGCCCGTTCGCTGGGCGCGGAATCTTTGCCCGTCACAAACTTCACGGAAACGCTTGGTTGTGGAGTGCAGGGCGAGGTGGCAGGCCGCAAGCTTCGTCTAGGTTCACAGGCATGGGTTGTGGGCGGAACGGCCAATAGTGGTGCTCTCAGTTCAGTTTTCGTTTCAATGGATGGCAGTGTTCGCGGTGCTTTTACGCTCGAGAACTCTCTCCGTCCGGAAGTGGAAAAACTCATCAGCCAACTGGGCGACACATCTGAACTCGTTTTGTTGAGCGGCGATAACGAGCGCGAAGCACTCCGGTTTAAAAAGCTTTTTGGAGATCGCGCTGTTTTGAAATTCCACCAAAGTCCGGCGGATAAACTGAACTTCGTCCGCGAACTTCAGGCGCGCGGGAGCAAGGTGATGATGGTGGGCGACGGCCTTAATGACGCGGGCGCATTGAAGCAGGCGGATGTCGGCGTTGCGGTCGTGGAGCGAGTCGGCATTTTTTCTCCCGCGAGCGATGTGATTTTGGATGCCGCAGAATTGCCACGGCTGGCAGTGGTTTTGGAGTTTTCACGGCACGCAGCACGGGTGGTGCGCGCGGGCTTTTTCATCTCCGCGCTCTATAACATTGTTGGCGTTAGCATCGCCGCGGCGGGGCTGTTGCAGCCGATGGTCTGCGCGATTCTCATGCCCATCAGCTCGGCAACGGTGGTCCTGTTCGCCTGCGGCACGACGGCTTGGCTGGGACGCAAGTTGCAGGTTGAGAAGTTGCAGGTCGCAAGTTCTCCGCGTCCTAGCGTTCGACCTTCGACCTTCGACTTTCAACGCCTAACCAAGGAAGCCGCATGAGCGTGGTCATCATTCTTATTCTTGCGGGCCTCACGGTTGGTTTGATTTTTGTCGGTGCGTTCGTGTGGGCAGTGCGCGGCGGGCAATACGAGGACACGTTGACGCCAGCGATGCGTGTGTTGCTCGATGACGCGGCCATCCAGAAAAATCTACCGCAAGCCGGAACTAATGCTGCTCCGTGTCCGGCTAAAGACGAGACTGCTCCGGGGCGGCAAAAAAACTGAAACAAAAATGAAACAACAAAACTACATCATGGCGGGCGCAATGGCGTTGGCACTCACGGCCACAACGGCATTGGCCGCCGACCAAAAAAACGAAAGTTGGCTGGATAACACCATCTCGCCGGTGGCGAACCCGATTTTTTTCGAGGATGCCAAGATCAACAGCGAGATTCATCCGATTTATATGTGGCACAAGCTGCCTTCCACTTTTGACTACGCCGGCGGCACGGTTCCGCTGGGTGGTCAGGTGCAGGTCATCGCGGTGCAGGCGCGTTACGCGATCAATGACCGTCTCGCCATCATTGCGACTAAGGATGGCTATGTGCAGTTTCAGCCGGATCACACGTTGGGTGGCAACTACGGTTGGGCGGATATCGCTGCGGGTGTGAAATACGCGCTCATCAAAAATGAAGACGCGCAATTCATCCTCACGCCCGGAGTGAAGGTGACGATTCCCACCGGCAACCGTTCGGTGCTGCAAGGCCACGGTGCGGGTGAAGAAGATATCTTTGTCTCGGCAGAAAAAGGTTTCGGAAAGTTTCACATCCTCGGCAGCCTCGGTGTTCGCATTCCGAACAACTTTGCGGCGGACACGGCGCAAGCGCATTACAGCCTGCAACTAGATTACTACGTTCACCAATACTTCATCCCGTTCTTCACCTTGAACGGTTACACGGTCTTGAGCGAGGGCAGTCACAACGTGCTGGGTGTTCCGCTCCAGACTGAAATGTATGACCTCATCAACGCGGGTAGCACGGCGGCAGGTGGACGCACGATGCTCACAGCGGGCGGTGGTTTCCGCACTCGCCTCTTGAAGAACCTTGATGTCGGTGCGGCGTATGAGGCCGGCATCGTTGATCCCGTCGGCATTTTTGAGGGACGTGTGACGGTGGACATGGTGTTCCGCTTCTGAAACAGAATTGATCGTCGGCGGCGCGGTAGAAAATCCGCGCCGCCGGTTAAGCGCTGGAAAATTTTTAAGAACGAATTAAAAAATTATGAATATAGAAACATTCAAATATGACAATCGGATTGTGCGCGCGTTTGCGATTGCGACGATTGTCTGGGGTGTGGTGGGCATGCTGGCGGGACTCCTCGCGGCGGTGCAATTATTTTTCCCCGAAGCTAACCTTAATTTCCAGTTCATCACTTTTGGACGCATCCGTCCATTGCACACGAATGCCGTGATCTTCGCCTTCATCGGCAACGGGATGTTCATGGGTATTTACTATTCGCTGCAACGGTTGTGCAAGGCGCGCATGTTCAGCGATTTTTTGAGTTGGCTCAATTTCTGGGGCTGGCAAAGCATCATCGTCGCGGCGGCGGTCACGTTGCCGCTCGGTCTCACGACGAGCAAAGAATACGCGGAACTTGAATGGCCGATTGATATCGCCATCGCGCTCATCTGGGTGGTGTTCGCGGTGAATCTTTTCGGCACGATCATCAAACGCCGCGAGAAACACATGTATGTCGCGATCTGGTTTTACATCGCCACTGCCATCACGATTGCTGTGCTGCACATCGTCAACTCGATGGAAATGCCGGCGAGTTTGTTCAAGAGTTACTCGATGTATGCGGGCGTGCAAGATGCGCTCGTGCAATGGTGGTATGGTCACAACGCAGTCGCGTTTTTCCTCACCACGCCGTATCTCGGCTTGATGTATTATTTTCTGCCGAAAGCCGCCGGTCGTCCGGTGTTTTCGTATCGCCTTTCCATCATCCATTTTTGGGCGCTGGTGTTTCTCTACATCTGGGCGGGGCCGCATCATTTGCTCTACACTGCACTGCCGGATTGGGCGCAATCGTTAGGCGTGGTTTTCTCGTTGATGCTCATCGCGCCGAGTTGGGGCGGCATGTTGAACGGCTTGCTCACGTTGCGCGGCGCTTGGGATAAAGTGCGCGTTGATCCCGTTCTGAAATTCATGGTGGCCGCCGTCACCGCTTACGGCATGAGCACGCTCGAAGGCCCGCTGATGTCCATCAAAGCCGTCAACGGTCTGACGCATTACACCGATTGGGTGGTGGCGCACGTTCACGCCGGCGCGCTGGGCTGGAATGGTTTTCTCACGTTCTCCATGCTCTATTTTCTGTTTCCGCGTCTCTACAAAACCCAGCTCTGGTCCACGAAGCTGGCGAACTACCATTTCTGGATCGGCATGTTGGGCATCGTGTTTTACTGCATCCCGATTTACGTCGCCGGTTTGACGGAAGGGTTGATGTGGAAGCAATTCAACAAAGACGGCTTCCTACAATACCCGAACTTCCTGGAGACGATTGTGCAAGTCGTTCCCATGTTCAAGCTGCGTGCCGTCGGTGGCACGCTCTACCTCGTGGGTGTGTTCATGATGATTTACAACCTCTACAAGACGGCAAAGAGCGGTCAATTCGAGCCGGACACCGAAGCGCAAGCGGCGCCGATTGCAAAGACGGTTTCGACCGCGAACGGTGCGTTCCACCGGATGCTCGAAGGCAAGCCCATGATCTTTACCGTGCTGGCTTTGGTGTCGGTGCTCATCGGTGGCTTGGTGGAAGTCATCCCGATGTATCTCATCAAACAAAATGTCCCGACCATCGCCAGCGTGAAACCTTACTCGCCCCTCGAAGTGCTCGGACGCGACCTCTACATCCGCGAAGGTTGCCTTGGCTGTCATTCGCAAATGATCCGTCCGTTCCTCTGGGGTTCCGAGCGCAAAGGCCCCGACCTCGCCCGCGAAGGCGGGAAGTATCCCGACGCCTGGCATTACAATCATATGGACGATCCGCGTTCCACCTCGCCTGGTTCCATCATGCCGCGTTACTCGTGGTTGTTGACCCAGAAACTCGACACCGCTTGCTTGCCCGCGCGTTTGAATGCCTTGCGCAAAGTGGGGGTGCCGTATCCGGCCGGTTACGAAAATGGTCCTGCGCAAAAAGACCTCGAAGCGCAATCCGCCAAGATTGTCGAAGGCTTGAAAGTGGGTTCGGTCAAAGCCGATGCCGACAAGGAAATCATTGCGTTGATCGCCTACTTGCAACGCCTCGGCAAGGACATCAAAGCCGCGCCTGTCAACACCGCCACCAAATAACTAAAGCCGATTATGTTTAAAAATATTCTCCACAGCATGGCTGACATCAGCATTTATGGAATCATCTCCATCTGCATCTTCTTTAGCTTTTTTACCGGGATGCTCATCTGGGCTTTCCTACTGAAAAAAACCTATCTGCATCACATGAGCGAAGTGCCGCTGAACAGCGGCGAGAAAAATTCAACCGACAACCTTAACGCTGAAAAAATATGAGCAACGATCCCAAAGAACCTTTGCTGCTCGATCACGAATACGACGGCATCCAAGAACTCGACAATAAACTCCCGCGTTGGTGGGTGTGGTTGTTTTACTTCACCATCATCTTTGCGGCGTTTTACCTGCTGTATTACCACGTCCTCGGCGCTGGTCAATTGCAAGCCGCCGAATACACCGCGGAGATGAAGCAAGGCGAAGCGGTTAAAGCCGCCGCCATGGGCAAATTCGAATCCGGCATGACCACGCTCACGCCTTCAACGGATGCGGTGGTGCTTGCTCAAGGCCAATCCGTTTACACCAAGTTCTGCGCGCCGTGTCATCGCGTGGATGGCGGCGGGCTCGTCGGCCCCAACCTCACCGACGATTATTGGATCAACGGTTCTACCTACGCCAGTTCCATCAAAGTCATCTGGGACGGCGTGCCGGCGAAAGGTATGATTACTTGGAAAGCTGTTTTGAAACCGGACGAAATACAAGCCGTTGCCAGTTACCTCTACACCTTGCGCGGCACCAAACTCGCCACGCCCGGCAAGCTGCCGGAAAATCAGCAGCCTGCCAAACCGGCTAACGCGAGCACATTTGAGTGATTGTATGAAGAACTTCCGCCTCACCCTGACCCTTGTCGCATGCATGGCCGGGGGCAGGGTGGGGCTTTTCTTTTCACCGGTTTAGCTCCCCACCAATTCCATGAGCGAAGCCCAAAAAATGCCGGACAAAAAAGGAGGGGTTGAAGCCAAAAACTCAGTGAAGCCCGTGGACTGGACGAACTTTCGCGATCACATCGCCACCGCCGACCGAGAGGGTCGTCGCCAATGGGTTTATCCTCGCCAAGTCGGCGGGCGTTTCTATCGCTGGCGCACTTGGTTCAGCTGGCTGTTACTCGCCATCATGTTTGGCGGACCGTTCGTCACCATCAATGGCAACCCGCTACTGATGCTGAATATTCCCGAGCGCAAATTCGTCGTGCTCGGCCAGATTTTCTGGCCGCAAGACATGTTCATCTTTGCCATCACTATGCTGGTCGGGTTTGTCAGCATCATCGTTTTCACCACGGCGTTCGGTCGGCTCTGGTGCGGCTGGGCTTGCCCGCAAACTGTCATGATGGAAATGGTTTTTCGTAAAATCGAATACGTCATCGAGGGCGACGCCCACGAGCAGCGCGCGTTGAACAAAGCTCCTTGGAGCGTTGGTAAAATTGCGAAGAAAGTTTTCAAGCACGTCGTGTTTTACGGTCTCTCGTTTCTCGTCGGCAATGTGCTCTTGAGTTATATCATCGGCTGGCCGGCGCTTTACCAGATCATCACCGATCCACCCGCGCAACACGTCACCGGACTGACGTTCATGATCGCGTTCTCGCTGTTGTTCTACGGCATCTTCGCCCGCTTTCGCGAACAAGCCTGCACGTTCATTTGCCCGTATGGCCGGATGCAATCGCTGTTGCTCGATGAAAATTCCATCGTCGTCGCCTACGATTACACGCGTGGCGAAAATCGTGCGCCCATCAAGCGCGAACAGAAATTCGCTGAGCGTTGGCAGACCGGGAATGGCGACTGCATCGCGTGCAACCAATGTGTTTCTGTCTGCCCTACCGGCATTGATATCCGCAACGGCACACAAATGGAATGCGTCCACTGCACCGCCTGCATGGATGCCTGCGACCGCGTGATGACCAAGATCAACGCGCCGCGCGGCCTCATTCGCTACGCCTCGTTGAACGGCATTGAAAAGCGGGAGCCACTCCGGTTCACGCCGCGTTTGAAGGTTTATTCCGCCGTGCTGACCGTGCTCATCACGCTGCTGGCGCTGCTGATTTTCTCCCGTGCCGATGTGGAAGTTGATCTGCTTCGCGCCCCCGGCACGTTGTTTCAGCAGATGCCGGACGGCCGCTTCAGCAATCTCTATACGTTGAAAGTCGTCGATAAAACGTCGCATGACATTCCTGTGCAATTAAAACTGGAAAGTCCGGCGGGCACGTTGGAAGTCATGGGGCAGGGCAGCATCAGCGTGCCGTCTCAAAAACTTTCCGAATACTCCGTGCTCATCGAACTTGAACCGTCCGCGATGAAATCTGGCACCACGCCGCTCGTCATCGGCGTTTATGTGAACGGCAAAAAATTGCAGACCTTGAAAACGGCCTTCGTCGGCCCCCGAAACTGATTTATGAAAACCACCCGCAACCTCTGGCCGCTCGGTATCATCCTCGTGTTCGTCGTTTTCATCAGCGGCATGGCGACCTTTGTCGTCATCGCGTGCAGCCATCGTGATTCACTGGTGAACACCAATTACTACGAACAGGAATTGCATTTCCAAAGCCAGCTCGACGGTGGCGTGCGCGCCCAAAAGGCCGGAGCTACACTGCAGTTCGATGCCGCCCAAAACCGCGTGACCATCGCCGTGCCGACGGCGCAGTTGGCACAAAAGTTTTCTGGCACCGTGGAATTGTATAATCCCATTGATCCCAAAGCCGACCGCGAATTTCTTATGGAACCGCGCGCGGATGGCACGCAAACACTGGACGTCTCCAAACTCGCCGCTGGTTCCTGGACCGTGCGCGTCAAATGGAGCGCCGCTGGCGAAACTTATTTTCTCGAACAGAAAATCAAAATCTGAATGAACCACGGATCAACACAGATGCACACGGATAAAAACGGGAAGAACAATTTGCTGCCCCATGTATGTTTATCTGTGTCAATCTTTGGCTGAATAAAAAATGAAATGGACTACGGCTTTGCCATCGCGTTGGGAGTGTTGGGCAGTTTGCACTGCGCCGCCATGTGCGGTCCGTTGCAACTGGCCTTGCCGATGCCACCGGGCGGACCGGGTCGCATCATTGCTGGACGCCTGATTTATCAATTGAGCCGCGTGGCGACATATTGCGTGCTGGGTGTGGTGGCAGGCTTCGTCGGGCGCTCGCTGTTCGTGGCTGGTTTTCAACGCTGGCTATCCATCGCTCTGGGTGTGGCGATTCTGATGGGTTTCCTCATCTCCAAACGAGTTTCCGTCGCCGCGCCGGTCGTGCGACTCGTCATGCGCTTGAAAGCCGCGATGTCCACGCAACTCCGGCGCCGCAGTTTTCGTGCGCTGTCGTTACTTGGTTTGTTGAACGGATTGCTCCCGTGCGGCCTCGTTTACGTGGCGCTCGCGGGTGCGGTGGCGCAGGGGAATATTTTGCGCAGCATCGGCTACATGGCGGCGTTTGGCTTCGGCACGTCGCCTATGCTGCTGGCGATAAGTCTTTCTGGAAAAATGTTTCCCGTCTCCGTCCGCACGCAATTTCGCCGCGCGATTCCCTTGGGCGTCTGCCTGCTGGCGGGCTTGTTGATCCTGCGCGGAATGTCGCTGGGCATTCCCTACGTGAGTCCAGATTTAGCGATGAACGGTTGTTGCGTCGGGCGTTGAACTTTCTGCTAACCCGTCTTGTTTTCCCGTAGCAATCCCGCCATCTTTCCGCCGTGCAAGAATTGCCCGAACTGCTTATCGAACCCGGTCGCGCCGAGAAAAATTACTGGCGCGATCTCTGGCGTTATCGCGAGCTGTTTTATTTTCTGGCGTGGCGCGATATTCTGGTGCGCTACAAACAGACCGCCGTGGGCGTGGCGTGGGCGGTGTTGCGGCCGTTGCTCATGACGATCATCTTCACGGTCGTCGGCAAAAATATTGCGGGCTTAAAAGCTCCCGGCGAAGTTCCCTACGCGTTGCTGGTGATGGCGGCGATGTTGCCCTGGCAATTTTTTGCGACGGCGATGACCGAGGCGAGCAATAGTCTCGTGGGCAATGCCAATTTGATTTCCAAAGTTTATTTCCCGCGTCTCGTTGTGCCGGCGGGCGCAGTCATCACGAGCTTTGTGGACTTTCTCATCACGCTCGGATTGATGGCGCTATTCTTGGTGTTCTACCGGTTTGCTCCGGACTGGCATCTGATTTTTCTGCCGCTGTTCATGCTGCTGGCGTTTGGCGCGGCGTTTGGCATCGGGCTGTGGCTGTGCGCGCTGAACGTGGAATACCGCGACTTTCGTTACATCATTCCCTTCATCGTGCAATTCGGCGTTTATATTTCACCGGTGATTTGGACCTCCGATCACATCAAGGCCAAGCTGGGAGAAACGTTCTCCATGTTCTACGCACTGAACCCGATGGTGGGCGTGATCGACGGCTTTCAATGGAGCCTGCTGCGCGCGCCGACGCCTTTGGTCGCGCAGGAAATCATCACTTCAGTGGCGGTTGTGCTGCTGCTGCTCATCACGGGAACGTGGTATTTCCGCAAGATGGAACGCACGTTCGCAGATGTGATTTGATTCTGTCCCCGCCGCAGAGGACGTGAGCCCGCTATTTTTGAAATTAGTTTGAGCCGACTCCCATCGGCGGCGACGCCGGTTTATCCTTGGATGAAGTAGCTCAAATTTTCCAGTTCGATGGCGAGGTTCACGTTGTTGACCATCACATCTTCCGGCACGGCGAGGACGATGGGGGCGAAGTTCAGAATGCCCATGACGCCGCAATCAATCAGCGTATTCGCCACTTCCTGTGCCACAGCGACGGGGACGGAGAGGATGGCCATCTTCACATTGTGTTCCGCGATGAATTTCGGCATCTGCGCCATCGCCATAATCGGCTGGGGAATTTTTTTCTCGCGCTTGCGGCCCGGCTCGGTGTCGAAGGCGGCGATGATTTCAAAACCTTCCTTTTCAAAGCCGCGATAGGAAATCAGCGCCAGACCAAGATGCCCCACGCCTACGAGAATCACCGGTTGCAGGCTGGACGTGCCGAGTTCGTCGGAGATTTTCCCGGACAACTCCGCCACATCGTAGCCCAGCCCGCGCGTGCCGAACGTGCCGAAGTAAGCGAGGTCTTTGCGAAGTTGCGTTGGCTTGACCCCGGCGGCCTTGGCGAGCGCCTCGCTGGAAACTGTGCCGATGCCGTTCTCGCGCAGCCGCGTGAGGCAGCGCGAATAAATCGAGAGCCGATAAATCGTCTTGCGCGGGATGATGGGGCCACCGTTTTTTTTCACACCGGAAACCTATGCGACACTGACGTGGGCTGCAAGGTCTGTGGCGGCAAAATTTATCGGTGATGAGGCGATGCGCGAGGTGGACAACCGTTCACCAAAATTTATTTTCTGGAAAGCCAATCTCAATTAAGTCATCCTGCCGGTTCAAAATTTATGGACGTAAAACTTCCCAAACTGGGCGAGGGCGCGGATAACGGCGTCGTCGTCGGCATCTTCGTGAAAGAAGGCGATACTGTCGCCAAAGGCCAGGCCATCATGGAGCTGGAAAACGAAAAGGCCGTGGCCTCTATTCCCTCCACCGCCGATGGCGTCGTGGAAAAAATTTATGTGAAGGCGGGCGATCGCATCGCCGTCGGGGCGAAGATTTTGTCGGTAGCGGGTGGCGGTTCCGCCCCGGCTCCCGCCGCGGCGACTGCGCCGGCGGCCAAACCGGCAGCGAAGAAGGTTGTGGCCAAGCCCGCACCCGTGGTCGAAGACGATGAACCACTGGCGGAATCGGCGGATGAAATCGTGAACGAAAATCCGGTGGCCTCACCGTCAGTGCGCAAGGCGGCGCGCGAGTTCGGCATTGATCTTCACAAAGTGACTGGCGACGAATCCGGTCGTGTCACTGGCGAAGACATCAAGAATTATATCACCCGCCTCATCCGTGCGGCGGCTCGTCCCGCAACTGCGGCAGCGTCCGCCGCCGCTCCAGCCAAGTCCGCGCCGGTGCAGATTGATTTCTCGCAGTTCGGCCCGATTCTCAAAAAACCGATGACGCCGCTGCGCAAAGTCATTTCCCGCCGGATGTCCGAGAGCTGGAGTTCGGTCGTGCGCGTGACGCAGTTCGACGATATTGATTTCACCAAGCTCGGTGAGTTGCGGAAAAAATTCGGTGCGGCTTATGAAGCGAAGGGTATCAAGCTCACGCTCACGCCGTTCGTTTTGAAAGCGGTCGCTCAAACGTTGAAAGCACATCCGGTTTTCAATTCCAGTCTCGATGAGGCCGCTAGCGAAATCATCCTCAAGGAATACATCCATCTCGGCATCGCGGTGGATACGGATCAGGGCTTGATGGTTCCCGTCATCCGCGACGTGGATAAAAAATCCATGCTGGATATCGCCAAAGAACTGGAAGTGCTTGCGGCGAAAGCGCGCGACCGGAAAATTTCTGCCGACGAAATGAAGGGCGGCACGTTCACCATCTCCAATCAGGGTGCGATCGGTGGCGCTCATTTCACGCCGATTATCAATTTGCCGGAAGTGGCTATCCTGGGACTCGGCCGCGGCCGGATGTTGCCTGTCGTGCGCGATGGCAAGATTGAAGCCCGCATGATGACGCCGGTGGCGTTGAGCTACGATCACCGTGTGATTGATGGCGGCAGCGCGGCACGGTTCACCGTGGATTTGGTGAAGGCATTTGAAAACTTTGACGAAGCGTTGGTGAAAATTTAATCGTATGGATCCGATCAAAACAGAAATTGTTGTCGTGGGTGCTGGCCCCGGCGGTTATGCGGCGGCGTTTTATGCGGCGGACTTGGGTAAGAAAGTCGTCCTCATCGAGCGTGAAAAAAAGCTCGGCGGCGTTTGCTTGAATCGTGGCTGTATTCCGTCGAAGGCGTTGCTTTACGCAACGCATCAGATTGTGAACTCGCGCGAGTCGGCGCACCGTGGCATTACGTTTGCCGAGCCGAAGATTGAAGTGGAAAAACTTCGGACGTGGAAAAATTCCGTCATCGAGAAGCTCGCTGGCGGCGTGGCAACGCTCGCAAAAATGCGTGGCGTGACGGTCGTCACTGGCCGCGCCTATTTTGAAGGCTCCAACAAATTGCGGGTTGAGACGCCGGAAGGGCAGCAGTTCGTAGAATACGACAAGGCGATTCTCGCCGTCGGTTCTGCGCCGGCGATGCCGAAGGCGTTTGACCTCGGTAATCCGCGGGTGATGACAAGCACCGAAGCGCTGGAAGTCTCGGACATTCCTGAAAATTTGCTGGTCATCGGCGGCGGCTACATCGGTATGGAATTGGGTTTTGTGTATTCCGCTCTCGGTAGCAAAGTCACGGTCGTTGAAGCGATGGATGCAATCCTAGCCGGTGCCGACGCCGATCTCGCGCGTCCCGTCGTGGCGAATGCCAAAAAATCCTTCAAAGAAATCCGGCTCAAGGCGCGCGTCACGAAAATGGCCACCGTTGGCAAGCAGATCAAAGTTGAATCTGAATTCAATGGCGAGAAATTCAGCGAACTCTACGACCGCGTTTTGGTTTCCGTTGGCCGCGTGCCGAACAGCGCGGATCTCGGCTTGGAAAACACCAAAGCCGCACTCGATGAAAAAGGTTTTGTGAAGGTCAACGCCCAGATGCAGACGGAAGACCCGAGCATCTACGCCATCGGCGACATCGCGGGCGGCATTCTGCTCGCGCACAAGGCCCACAAGGAAGCTCGTATCGCCGTTGAGAACATCCACGGCGAAGGCAGCGTGTTTGAGAGCGTCATCCCTGCCGTCGTCTTCACCGACCCGGAACTCGCCTGGTGTGGTTTGACCGAAGCCGAGGCCAAAGAAAAAGGTGTGGCTTACACCGTTTCCAAGTTTCCGTGGACCGCATCCGGTCGCGCGCTGTCATTCGACCGAACGGACGGCGTGACAAAGATGTTGATTGATCCCGAAACCGAGCGCGTGCTTGGCGTGGGCATCTGCGGCGCAGGCGCAGGCGAATTGATCGCCGAAGCTGTGCTGGCGATGGAGATGGGCGCGACGGTTGAAGATATTGCTCTGACTATCCACGCACATCCAACGCTTTCGGAAACGCTGATGGAATGTGCGGAGGCTTTTTACGGCCACGCGACGCATACGTTCGCAAAGAAAAAATCGGTGGAATAGGATTTGATTCTTAAAACCCAAACGCCACGGGCTTGAAGCCGGTGGCGTTTTTTTGTGGTCGCATTCATTCTTTGGCAAGTGATGAAAGGACAGATTGGCGATTCTTAATGCTGGCTTAATACTGGGAATCTTTCAGCGGCGCATTGACTTTTTTCGCGGCAAGTGAAACCTTTTGCGCCAGCGCGTTCTCCGAATTTAATAGTAGGGGGACGCGCAAAAAAATCTCGTGGCAGAAAAAGACGATTACCTTTTGGACCTATTGGTTGACCTCGGCTTCACCAGCAATGAGGTCGTGGCGCGTGCGCGCGATGAGGCGAGTGCCGCTGGCGTGGGCGTGGTGGATTATCTGGTCGCGAACAAGGCCATCCGGCCCGGCGACGTGACGCAGGCCAAGGCGGCGCAATTTGGTGCGGAGGTGGTGCACCTCGCGAACATGAAAATTGAGGACGATGTCATCGCCATCGTGCCGCGCGACATCGCCAAAAAATATCGCGTCATTCCCATCTTCAAAACGGACAACAAGGTGGCGGTGGCCATCGCCGATCCTTCCGACCTGAACACGCTGGACTCACTGCATCATCTGTTGAATGCGGACATTGAATTGCGAGTGGCCTCGGAGTCAGACATTGAGGCCGCGCTTTCAAAATATTACGGCGGCGAAAAGAAGCGTTCGATGGAGGACAACGCGGAGTTCAAGGATGTCATTCAGGAACTCACGCAGGATCATGTTGAGGTGGCGTTGGACGAGGGCGGCGAAGTCGAAGCGGATGCGCCCATTATCCGGCTGGTGAACCAAATCATTATTGATGCGTTCAAGCTGCGCGCGTCGGATATTCATCTGGAACCGCTGGAGAAGAAATTTCGTCTGCGCTACCGGATTGACGGCATGATGCAGGAGATGAAGTCGCCGCCAAAGCAGTTGCAACCTTCGATGATTGCGCGGTTAAAAATTTCTGCGGGCATGGTCATCTCAGAACATCGCATCCCGCAAGACGGTCGTATTCAGACCAAGGTGGGGAGCAAGTTGATTGATTTGCGCGTTTCGTGCCTGCCAACGAATCACGGTGAAAGCATCGTGATGCGTATTTTGGACAAGGAAGGCCTGCGGCTAGGATTGCCGGAGCTGGGATTCTTAACGGACGACCAAAAAACCTTTGAGCGCGTGATTGCGATGCCGGACGGAATTTTGCTGGTCACCGGCCCGACGGGTTCGGGCAAGACGACGACGCTATATTCGTGTTTGAATTTCATCAACCGGCCTGACCGCAAGATCATCACGGTAGAAGACCCGGTGGAATATGTTTTGGCGGGCATCAACCAGGTGCAGGTAAATGATGTGGTGGGCTTCACATTCGGCACAGCATTGCGCGCTATTCTACGTCAGGCCCCGAACATCGTGATGATCGGGGAAATTCGCGACATCACCACTGGTTCCATCGCCATCAACGCTGCGCTCACCGGCCATTTGGTTTTCTCTACGCTGCACACGAATGACGCACCGGGCGCGGTGATGCGCTTGGTAGACATTGGCGTGAAGCCATTCTTGGTGGCCTCTTCCACGCGCTGCCTCATGGCGCAGCGTTTGGTGCGGAAAATTTGCAAGAAGTGTATTGCGCCGTATGTGCCGACGGATGCAGAAATGCGTTCACTGGGCATCAAGCAGGAAGACTTGAAGACGGCGAACGTGATGAAGGGCAAGGGCTGTGCGAATTGCAACGGCTCGGGTAACCGTGGCCGCTTCGGCATTTTTGAAATTTTCGTGGTGGATGACGAGGCTCGGAAACTGATTTACGACCAGGTGCCGACGAATGTATTGCGTCAACGCGCCCGCGAGATGGGGATGCGCACATTGCGCGAAGACGGCATCCGTAAAGTTTTGGCAGGTATGACGACGCCGGAAGAAGTCATCCGCGCGACGGTTGGTGACGAAGCATGAGCCAATTCAAAATGAAAAATGAAACATTAAATAAGCCGGGGCTGGCGACGTTTCCATTTCGCATTTTTATTTTTTAATTTCACATTTTATTTATGTCTTATTCGATGTCTGATTTGTTGCAGTTGATGGTGTCCGAAGGCGCATCCGACTTGCACACGCGCGTGGGCACGGCTCCAACGATTCGTGTGCACGGAATTTTGCACCGCGTGGAAGGACCGGCACTCACGCCGGAAACATCGGAGGAATTGATGCGCAGCATCACGTCCGAGGAGCACATCCAGGCGGTTCGCGAGCGCGGCGGCGCGGACTTTGCCTTTGCATTCGGTGACGCGGCGCGCTTTCGCGTGAGCGTGATGAAGGAGAAGGGGAATTTCGGCATGGTGCTGCGGCAGATTCCGAGCAAGATGTTCACCTTCGAGCAGATTGGTTTGCCGGAGTCGGCGAAAGATTTGCTCAACAAATCGCGCGGATTGATTCTGGTGGTCGGTCCGACGGGCTCCGGCAAATCCAGCACGCTGGCGTCGCTGCTGAACATCGTCAACGAAACCAAGGACGAAGTTCACCTCATCACCATTGAGGATCCGATTGAGTATTACCACAAGCACAAGAAGGCGCTTATCACGCAGCGCGAAGTCCATGTGGACGTCCCAAATTTTGCGGAAGCGTTGCGCCGCGCGTTGCGCCAAGATCCAGACATGATTCTGGTCGGCGAAATGCGCGACTTGGAGACGATTGAAGCGGCCATCACGGCGGCAGAAACGGGCCACTTGGTTTTCGGCACGCTCCACACGACGGGGGCGGCAAAGACGATTGATCGTCTGGTGAACGCGTTTCCGCAGCAGCAGCAGGAAATGATTCGCATCCAGCTCTCCACGGTGTTGCAGGGGGTGATTTCGCAGTTGCTGGTGCCACGGATTGACAAGCCGGGCCGCGTGGCGGTGTTTGAAATCATGATAAATACGCCGTCGATTGCCGCGCTCATCCGCGACAATAAAACTTTCCGTATCCAGTCCGACATCCAGACGGGTATGAAGTTTGGCATGGTGACGTTGGATGCATGCTTGATTGAAAAATATGAGCAGGGTTTGATTTCACGCGAAGATGTGATCAACAAGTCGCAGGATCCGACGACCATCATGGCGAAGTTGCAGGAGATGGATTTGGCGCAAGCGGTGGAGAAAAAAGGCGGGAAGAAATAATTTCACATCATGTCTTACGAGATAAATGATCCATTGCTGACGCTCCTCCACGGGCAGGGGATGCTGGATGACTTGCAGTTCGAGGAGGTCGGCGCGGAGGTCAAGCGTAGCGGCAATCCCTCGACGCAGGTGTTGCAGGATTTTTCGATTTTCAAACAGGATGATTTATTACAAGTCATCGCCAACGCTCTTGGCTCGGAAGTCGTGACGTTGAAGGATCGGGAGATTCCTGAAGACGTGCTGAAGTTGCTGCCGCAAAAAGTGGCGCAGATGTATAAATGCCTGCCAGTGGCAGTAGTGAATGGCATTTTACAAGTGGCGGTCTCCGAGCCGTTGAATCCGCAGATGGCGGATGAAATTCAATTTGCCGCCAAGCGTGATGTGCAAATAGTTGTGGCTGATCCGGGCGACATCATCCGCGCCGTGGAGCGGTTTTACGGGCAAGAGGACGACGGCGGCTACGATGAGATTCTCAAGGAGTTGGGGCGCGACAAAAAAATTGCAGCCGAGGTGGATCAGGCTGGCGAAGATGCCGCCGCCGCCGCCGCGCTGGCAAACGAGGTGCCAATCGTAAAGTTTGTGAACCTGGTATTGCAGCAAGCTGTGCAGGATCGGGCGAGCGATATTCACTTTGAACCGTTTGAAACGGACTTCCGAATCCGTTATCGCGTAGACGGCGCGCTTTACGAAATGTCTCCGCCGCCGAAACATTTGGCGTTGCCGGTCACCTCGCGTCTGAAGGTTATGTCCAACCTGAACATCTCTGAAAAGCGGATGCCGCAGGACGGACGTATTTCCACTACGGTCGGTGGCAAACAGGTGGATTTGCGTGTGAGCACTTTGCCTACGGCTTTCGGCGAATCGGTGGTGTTGCGCGTGTTGGATCGTAGTTCGACGAGCTTGGAGATTGAGACGCTCGGTTTTCCAAAATACGTTTACGACTTTGTCACTGAGGTCATCCAGCGCCCGAATGGAATTTTCGTCGTCACCGGCCCAACCGGTTGCGGCAAGACGACGACGCTTTACTCGTGCCTGCGGCGCGTGAATACAATTGATTCCAAGCTGCTCACGGCGGAAGACCCGGTGGAGTTTGATATTGAAGGCATCATGCAGGTGGCCATCAACGAAGCGGCTGGCATGACCTTTGCGAAGGCATTGAAAGCGTTTCTGCGTCAAGATCCGGACATCATCATGGTCGGTGAAATGCGCGATCTGGAAACGGCCCAGATCTCCATTCAGGCATCGCTGACGGGTCACTTAGTCTTGAGCACGCTGCACACGAATGATTCGCCCGGTGCGGTCACGCGCTTGGTGGACATGGGCGTCGAGCCGTTTTTGATTTCCTCGACGCTGATGGGTGTGCTAGGCCAGCGTTTGGTTCGGACGATTTGCAAAAATTGTCGCACGCCGTTTGAGCCGACGGAGCAGCAGTTGGCCATGCTTAATCTTTCGCCGCATGATTTGGGCGACAAGGTCTTTCATTATGGTCGGGGTTGCTCGACTTGCAATGACACCGGCTACAAGGGACGCAAAGGTATTTTTGAGCTGCTCGTCGTCAGTGATGCCGTCCGCACGCTCATCAATGAACGCGCGCCGACCGTGGTGGTGCGGCAGAAGGCTGTGGAACTGGGAATGGTGACGTTGCGGGAGTACGGCTTGCGCAGTATCTTCGATGGTGCTACTACTATAGAAGAAGTCGTAAAATACACCTGATCACGTTATGCCTAAGTTCAACTACGTAGCCCTTGATGCCCGCGGCAATGAAACCAAAGGCAGCATTGATGTCGGCAGCCAGAACGAGGCCATTGGGCGCGTGAAGGAAATGGGTCTGTTCCCGACCAAGATTTCCGAGGCGGAAAAAGAAAAGTCCGCCGATAAAAAAGCCAAGGGCAAAGCCGCTCCTAAGCCCGCTGCCAAAGGCAAGGGTAAGAGCGGCGGAATGAATTTCGCCATCAAGATCCCCGGCATGGGCGGCAAGGTGAAGCCAAAAGTCCTCACCACTTTTACACGCCAATTGGCGACGCTGGTGGATGCCGGCTTGCCGCTGTTGCGTGGGCTGCGTGTGTTGGAAAAACAGGAGCGCAATGCTGTGCTCAAGGGAATTCTTGGTCAACTCGCCACTTCGATTGAAGGTGGTAGCACTTTCTCTGAGGCGCTAGCGCAGCATCCGAAAACTTTTAACAAGCTGTTCGTCAACATGGTTAAAGCAGGTGAACTCGGCGGTGTGCTCGAAGTCGTGTTGAAGCGTCTCGCGGAATTTTCCGAAAAAGCGCAAAAGATTAAAGGCAAGGTCAAGGCCGCGATGTTCTATCCGGCTGCCGTCATGATTGTGGCGGTGGGTATTATGGTCTTGCTGCTGGCGTTCGTGGTGCCGAAATTCAAAGAGGTTTTTGCGGGCATGGGTGTCAAAATGCCTGGCTTTACGTTGTTCGTGCTGGCGGTCAGCGATGTCATCAGAAGCAACATCTTGGCTGCGCTGGGAGCAGTGGTGGCCGTAGTTATTCTGTTCATGCTTTTCATCAAAACAAAATTCGGTCGGCGGATGTGGGATAAGTTCCTATTGGTCATGCCTGCGCTTGGGCCGGTCATCAGCAAGGTGGCCATTTCACGTTTTACCCGCACGCTCGGCACGCTCGTCAGCAGCGGTGTGCCGATTTTGCAGGCGTTGACCATCGTCAAGGAAACCGCTGGCAATGTCATCATCGCCAACGCCGTGGGTAAAATTCATGAAAGTGTGAAAGAGGGTGAAACCATTACCGCACCGATGGAAGGCGCGGGTGTATTTCCACCCATGGTCGTCAGCATGGTAGATGTCGGTGAGCAGACCGGCGCCCTGCCCGAAATGCTTCTGCGCATCTCTGATGATTATGATGAGCAGGTGGACAATGCCGTCGATGCCATGACCTCGTTGCTCGAACCCATGATGATTGTTTTCCTCGCTGTCATTGTCGGCAGCATTGTCATCGCCATGTTTTTACCCCTGATTGCTATGATTAGCAATTTGAGCGGTGATGAAGGTGGTAAAGGCAAAGATTAACCCGTCTCCAACTTCCAAAAAAACAGTTGAAAAACAGTTTTTATGGACTCAAACTTGACAAAAATCATCTCCATGAGTAAATACATTGTATTCACATTGCATGGGCGAACTATTTACAACTGACCCGATATGGAGTTCGATTGGAATAATCCGCCCTTCGAGCTTGGCTCTTTGACGCAGCGAGAGATCGAAGAATCGTTTGAAGACGCGTTTGCCGTCCGGCTACTGCCGGATTCACCTCGGTTCGGGGTGCAGGCGCGATTTTTCAATCTTGGCATGACGGCGGGCGGAATTGGCATCGTCAGCGTGTATCGCACGAACGGAAAAGTGGTGCGGGTGATGTCTGCCAGACCGTTCGAGCCGGAGGAACGATTCTTTTACCAGCGCAAAATGGATCAGACGCTCTCGCAATAATAAATTTTTGACCCTGATGGTTGTGGTAGCAACGACAGCCGGGGTCAGAGCAAAAAATGAGAACCATTGCCAACTGGGAAGAAGTGCCGATCTTCGATAGCGAAGAAGCGGAGGCGACTTTTTGGGGTGAGCATCGTCCAGACTTGCGGTTGATGGAGTCGGCCTATTCGGGCAGCGCGGAAAATTCTGAGTCAGTGACGGTCACGTTGCGGTTTGATCCTCGGATGCTGGCGCGCATCAAGCGGCTCGCGCGGGCGCGGTATTTGAATTACCAGAGCATGGTCAAGCAATGGTTGAGCGAACGTATGGAAGATGAATTACGCGAAAGATAAAACCCATGAAAACGATTTCCGGAAACATGACTGACAACATTTCACTCCCGTCCCGCCGCCGCGCGTTCACCCTGATTGAATTGCTCGTGGTCATCACCATCATCGCCATCATTGCTGGATTCACGCTGGTGGTGTTCAAGAGCGTTGGCAAGAGCCGTAAGATTGCTGTGGCCAAGGCCGAGCTCGCGCAGTTGCAGATCGCGCTGGATAACTACAAGGCCAAGTATGGCGTGTATCCGCCGGGCAATCAGTATGCTTTGAGCGCCCCCGCCGACCGTGTGCGGCTCAATCAGCTCTATTACGAACTTTCCGGCACCACCAAGACTTTGGTTAGCGGTGTTAATTCATTTTTGACCTTGGACACCGTAGCAAGTATTCCTGTCGCCTCGGTGGGGAATGCTTATGGCGTTGGGGGATTTGTGAATTGCTCCCAAGGTGGTGGCGAAGACGCGGCTGCGGCTAAAAGTTTTCTGCCGAGTTTGAGCTCCAAGATGGTTAAAAACCCTGTAACCAACAATGGCGTGCCCACCACCATTCTAGTCACATCTGTCGGGGGGCCGGATGATAGCTATCTCCCACTGGGTGCGGGTTCTGTTGGCATCAATCCCATTCGCTATCTATATCCCGGCATTAACAATCCCAGCAGCTATGATTTGTGGGTTCAGTTGGTCATCAATGGCCAGACCAATCTCGTCTGCAACTGGAGCAAGTCAGCTCAAGTCAACACCAGCTATCCCTGACCTATGTGCCTTGTCCAAACCAAATCCAGCAATGGCCGTGTGCCGGTGGAATGGCATGATTGCCAGTGGCGCCCCGCCATCACCACGCAGCCTTGCCTGACGATGCGGCGGCGGACGGCCATAAAACCTTTGATTCAACGCCCCGTTTTAACGCATCCTATGCGCCGCAAAAACCTGTTCAAGCTCATGAAAAAAAACTCGTTCACCAGCCGCCGTCAACGCGCCGGTTTCACCCTCGTTGAATTGCTCACCGTCATCGCCATCATTGCGATTCTGGCGGCGATGATCTTGCCAGCGCTGAAGTCCGTGAAGACCGCTGCCTTGAAGACCAAGGCTAAGGCTGAGGCCGTTGACCTCGTTAACGCCATCAACGCTTACGATACGGCCTACGGACGTTTTCCCATCATCAAGCCGGAGCAGACGGCGGCCAATGGAAATGATTTTACCTGCGGCCTGGTTCCAAATCCGCAATCACCAAATAATACGCTGGTGTGGCCTACGGGTGCGGCAGGAAATCATTCCTACGACAACAACAGCAACGTCGTGGCAATTCTCATGGACTTACAGACCTATCCCAACGGCGTGGTCACCTCCAACAACGCGCACGTTTACAATCCGAAGTCGGACAAATTTCTAAATGCCAAGATGTCCGGTTATGACCCGACCACCGCGCAGTTGAATCCGCCTGGTGGCGTGGACAACACCGGCGTTTATCGTGACCCGTGGGGCAATCCTTACATCATCACCATGGACACCAGCTATGATGATCAAGCGAGCGATTTGTTTTATTGCCAGCAGGCGGTTTCTCAAAATGGCGCCAACCAGAAGGCTGGGCACAACGGTCTGGCCAATGCCGTGGATGTGAACGGCAACGGCGACCATTTTCTTTTCCACGGCAAAGTCATGGTCTGGTCCGCTGGGCCGGATGGGAAATTCGATTCCACCATCCCGGCCAACCTTGGTGTGAATAAAGACAACGTCCTAAGCTGGCAGTAAAATGAAATGGTCCTTAAAAATTTGCCGCCGTTCCGGGGGGGCTCCAGCCGTCTCCCCTCCGGCCGCTGGCGCCTTGCGTCCATTCTTTCCTTCGCCGGAGGACGCTAGGGGCAGTGTGGACCGATCTGTCCTTGTGCCGGCGATGACTTCGGAACGGGCGGGAAACCAGTGGGCCCCCCCGAATGGGACCGCGGAAAAAATGGTTCTTTTTGGTAAAGAAACGGTCAAGTTTCGAATGCTTTATCAACGACTTACGCAAATCGGCTCACTCTTAGCCCGCCCGGCCAAAGGGCTGCCGTCGTTGAATTTTCCCCATCCCGCGTCCCCCGTCCCCCGTCCCCCGTCACTCGTCACCCGCCCTGCGTTCGGTTTCACGCTCATTGAGCTGCTCGTGGTCATTGCCATTCTCGGCATTCTCGCGGGCTTGTCTGTGCCAGCCATCAAGAGCCTCGGCAAGTCTAACATCAGCACCAGCGCCACGCAGCAGCTGCTCGATGACGTGGGCCGCGCCCGCCAGCTCGCCATCAGCCAGCGCACCAGGGTCTACATGGTTTTTGTGCCGACGAATTTTTTCTTGTTGAAAGATGTCAACGGCCAAAATTTTTGGACGAGCTTGAACAACCTCGTTTCTGTATCTGACCGCACGGTGGCGTTGCAAACGGCTACCAATCTCATCGAGTCGCAGTTGTCCGGCTACACGTTCATCGCGAACGGGCGGTTGGGCGATCAGCCGGGGCGGCATGAATTGCATTACCTTTCTACTTGGCAGGCGTTGCCGGAGGGAAATTTCATTTCCGCACCGAAGTTCGCCGGTGTCAGTGGGCAAGCAGGCGCGTATCACCACATTCCGCAATGGGAGACGGACAACTCCGGTCAGCTCGACTTCTGGCGCAACCTGCCGCCGTGGAATCAGACGGGTGTTTATTCTTTCACGAACATCCTCGTGCCGTTTCCCACGGAACAATCGCCGCAATTTTTGCTGCCGTGCATCGCGTTCGACCATCAGGGCCGGCTCGTTTCCGAGACTTACGACGGCGACAGTTTTCATCACGCCTACATTCCGCTGGCGCAGGGCAGCGTGGCTTACGCTTACGACGGCAAGAACAAGCAGCCCAAACCCACGCCGTTGACATCCGCTGACATCACGGAAAGTCCGGCGGGCAACAGCACCAGCATCAGCTACAACGTCATTGACGTGGACCCGCTCACCGGCCGCGCGCGGCTGATGTTCTACCAGATCAAATGAAAATTTCCCGCGCCAATTTGCAACCGCCTGCCGCCCGCCGCTCCGCTGGGAATGATTCCCCAATCGGCCGTCGTTCGGCGTTCACGCTCATTGAAATCGCCCTCTGTCTCGCCATCATCGGGTTCGCGTTGCTGGCCATCATGGTGGTGTTGCCTTACGGACTGGGCGCGCAAAAAGACAATCGGGAAGAAACCGTCGTCGGGCAAGATGCCGGTGTGCTGCTCGAACTCATCCGCAGCGGCTCACGTGGCGCAGATGATTTGACGAATTACGTTTACGCGATCACCATTTCCAGGACGGCTTACTCTTCGCTAAACGTCGTCTCCATCCCGACGATTTACGAATGCTACTCCAACGTCCCCGTTGGTTTTGCGCCCACCCCTTACGGTTACCTCACCAGTGGCCAACGCATCATTGGCTTGATGAGCACGCCGAGATTTACCGACTTCAACGGCCATCCCATCATCACGCTGGCCAACGGCGGCATTAGCAACCACGTCGTTGCCTACGTTCGCTCTTTGAGCGGCATCGCAGCGGAGAAGCCTCCGCAGAACAACGACATCATGCGGGACGACTCTTTTGCCTATCAGGTCGTCTGCATCAACGCGCCGTTCGAGGTGGATACCAATATTTTTGCCCTGCCGTTTGAGCAACAGCGCTACAGCCTTGCCATCGCCCAATCCATGCGCGACATCCGCTTAAAATTCCGCTGGCCGCAACGGCCCAACGGCAATCCGGCTAACGCCAACAACGCTTACGCCGCCGACAAAACATTTCGCGTGACCGTGCCCGGCTTGCTGGAGGCGGTGACCAATGACAACGGGCTCCCGCTTTATTTTTATCAATCGCAAACCTTCACGAACAACCTGCCGTGAAAATTAAATTTCCAATTTCATGCCTGCGTCTGCCGCCAGCCAATCTGGTGGGCCGGGTCGCGCTGCGACTCGGCTTGACCGCGCAGCGGGCACTTTGTGGTGAAGCAAGTTTTCCGGCACACGAAAAATCCCGGCGCCTGACGCTCCGCCCGGCGCCGCCAACGGTCGCAGCGCGACCATTGCCACCAGCTTGCCGCGGCTTCTCCCTCGTGGAGTTGCTCGTAGTCATGACGTTGCTTTCGCTCATCGTCCTCGCGTTGATGCAGGTTTTTAGTGCGACGCAACGCGCGTTTCGCGCCGGGGTCACCCAGACGGATGTCATGGAAGGCAGCCGCGCGGCGGTGGAGATGATCACGGCAGATTTGCGCGGGCTGACACCTTCGTATGGCACGAATGTGGATGGCCTCCTGAACGGCGGTCCCGTGAATTTTTGTTCGCTGCCAAACGCCTACGCCTACACGCCGCTGCACCAGATTTTGCCCGGCAGCACCGTGCCGCGCACCAACTTCTTGAATTATTTTTTCATCCTCAACCGCGAGAACACCAAGTGGACGGGCGTGGGTTACATCGTGGATACCACCTCCACCGCGCCGCTGTATCCGCTCTACCGTTATTCCCGCAGCATCTACCTCACGCAATCGCCGAGCGATTTGTTCAACGACTTCATCTATAAGATCAACAACGCTCAATGGACGAACATGAGCCATGTCATTGACGGCGTGGTGCACCTCGTCGTGCGGCCGCATGACGTGAACGGTCGCCTCATGACCAACGGCTACACCTTCGGCATGAAGCCGCCCGGAGCCACGATTTTCTTTTCACCTGCTTCCGCCTATGGCGAGATGAGTTTTTATTTTCAGAGCAACGCCATTCCGGCGGGCGTAGAGCTGGAATTCGGCAAACTGGAAGACCGCGCGTTGAAACGCGCTAGCTCCGTCGTGAACAGTTATTCCGCGTTGACCAATTATTTATCTGGCCAGGCTGGCAGCGTCCATGTTTTCCGCCAGCACATCGCCATTCCGAACGTTGACCGCAGTGCCTACCAATGAAACTTCGATCCAAAGATTGTAGCAGCCGACGTAAGTCGGCTCATTCTGGTTTTAATTTGAGCGGACCAACGTCCGCTGCTACGCGTGCCGCTGCTGCCCGCCGCCAAGGCATGGCGCTAGTCATCACGCTCATTCTGCTGTCCGTCTCGCTCGTCATGGTCATCGCGTTTCTCGCCGTGTCCAAACGTGAGCGCGCTTCCGTGACCACCAACGCCGAACTCACCACCGCCCGGCTCGCAGCAGACACCGCGCTCGCCGCCGCGCAGGCGCAAATTCTGGCGAACATTTTCACCACCAACGCCGCGCTTCACAATTATCACCTGCTCGTTTCCACCAATTACATCAACGGCTACGGCTTCGAACCGGGCTTGCCTTCCAATCCCACAAACGTCAATTACGACTACCACTACAACAACAATTTCCCGGTCACCGGCGCGGAATTTCCGCAGGTCGTGGCCAACCTGCAATTTCTCCCGCGCGCTCCGGTGTTCGTGAACGCCACGTCGGCGGATACCAATGGCGGACGTTTTTATCTCGACCTCAATCGCAACGGCGTGTTCGAGCCGACTAGCGACAGCGTTTCCAATCTGGTCGTGGATGCCAGCCTCAAAACATTTTTCACCGACCCGATTTCCGCCGTCGGCGATCCGCAGTGGGTCGGCATCCTCGAACGTCCCGGTCAGTTGCACGCGGCGGACAATAAATTTCTTTCCCGCTACGCCTTCATCGCGCTGCCCGTCGGCCAGTCGCTCGACATCAACGCCATTCACAACCAAGCCGTAACTGAAACTGTCAATCGGCCTCCGCCATTCGGCACTCTGCCTGTCGGTGTTGGTGATGGATTCATGCGTAACCAAGGCGTTGGTTCATGGGAGCTAAACTTTGCTGCGTTTCTTGCAGACTTGAATACAAACCAGTGGGCATTCGCGCCGCTGCCCGATAATCTTTACTACGCTTATTATCAACCGGGTGGTGGGGTAAATTCTGGCATCGCATTTGATGACGCTCGCTCGCTGCTTTCTTGGCGCTACAATTTCAACTACCTCAATCTCGCCACGGCAAACTTCATTTTCAACAACACCGCCAACTATCCCTTCAACATTGATGAATACAGCGACGGGCCATTGCAGACCACCCTCAATACAAATGCGTTTTCAGATGACATCATAAATAAACGCTGGGCCGGTGCGGATAACCCGAACCGTTTTTACACGCTCTCCGATTTTTTTGACCGCACCAAGACGCAGAACGGTGTCTCTGGCCCCGGCTTCACCGACCGTTTGTCCAACGCCGTCAACACCGTCGTCAACAACGGCGTCAACAACGGCGCGCGCCCGACTTACGACCGCTACACGTTTTACCGGATGCTCGACCAGCTCGGCACTGACTCCGAGCCGGAATCCGGCAAGATCAATCTCAATTATCGCAACGTGATTAACGGCGCGATTGTGGTGGGAATGGAAACCAATTTGATTCCGTGGACACCGATAGAATTTTTCACCAACGCCGCCAATCGGCTGCTGCTGACCTACACCACGAACTGGTTTCAGAAAAATCCGTCCAACTTTCTTGCCACCTACTACGGTTTTACCGGCAACGCAGCGAATTATTATTGGTCAAACTCGGTCACTCACGCCATCACTACCAATGACCCGACTGGCTTTGGCCTGACCAACGTGCCGTTCTTCGGCATGACCAATGAGATTCCCGGCTTCGGCCTCGGCAACTTGCCGGTGATGATTGGCAGCAACCTGATTTATTCTCCATCCATCAACCGCCTGCTCCAGCTTGCAGCGAACATCTACGATGCTTCGACGAATTATTTTTATCCGCACGTTTTCCGTCCTAATTTTTACAAGGCTGCCGGTGGAGATGTTTTTATTACAGGATTTGAGGAGGTGGAGAGGGTTGGCAGCATTAACGATCCTCAACTGGCGCAACCAATAGATATTTCTGTTTTACCAACTGGCGCGAGTGCTGGTGCAAGTGCTGTGAACGTCTACGGGATTCCCTGGATTATTGGTGCAAAAAAACATCTGCCAAGTTTCAACGGGTTTTATTCATTCAACACGATGCAGGTGTTGAGGAAAATTCAAGTAAGCCGAAGCGAGCTCGTGACTTGGTCTGGTTTAGATGCATCAAAGTTCCGCACGAATCAAATGATTGTGATGAGCCTGACCAACCACATTGGTTTTGGCTATTGGAATTCGTATGCAACCAATTACCCGGGCATTTCTCCTGTGATTTATGCTAGAGATACAGTTCGGATGACTTTGTCGTCCGGTTCATATTCCTACACCCTCCTCACAAATTTTACCTATCTAAAAAACCAAAATCCTTGGGTGGGGTCCGGATGGAATATCGGCCTAAACAATGGGAAGAGCCCGGCTCAACAAGAAGCAGATCCAAACTCTTTTGTTTCTGCCACCTTAGACTTTCCTTTTCTGCGGACAGAATTTGGAGCGCTTCTGTTTGATCAAAGCGGTGATTTCTTGGGCTTCAGTAAAGAGCAATGGAATCCAACCGTTACTTCATTGCCGGTATTTCCCCAATTTGAACTGGCCACGACGAATTGGTTTCAAAGTTTCATAATCGATAATGGCCACGTCATTGATTATGTTCAATTCACAGGCCCAACTTCTGTTCGGAATTTGAGCGAAGAATTGCGAGACCCAAATTATATTTCTGGAAACCAAGTTTCTCCAATGTGGAGCACAAACTTGGCTAACACAGGCCTGAATTGGGGTGTTCAACATCAACTGCTGGTTTCGCAAACAGACAAAAATGTTCCACCAGGTGGCAAGTGGGTTTCTCCGGGCAACTTGCCTTCGACGATGAGCGAAGTGCCTGTAGATGAAGCAGGATTCTTTGCAATATTTTTTACGGGCGGGCGCTATAAAAATGCTCTCAATACGAACTTAATCCAGCAGGCTCCATATACGCCTGTTCGAACTACTACTTCACCGACACTCTGGTCTGTAAATGACCCGTTGGTTCACTATTTGGCTAGTGATTTGAACAATCCAATTCCTGGCGTAACCAATTTAATTTGGAGAGATGATGATCCTTACATTTCAACTTTGCCAAAGCCTTCTTTAAGTTCGATTGCTCAAACAACACCTATACCAGAACGCTATCAACCGTGGGGACGTGTAGGTCAATTGGCCGGTGCGACAGGTGTGGACAATAACCCATTCAATCTGGCTTTCAAAGACCCGCTGGTCTGGGGTTCAGACAATTGGGATTTTCCGAACAACCCGTATCCCTCCATCGGCTGGCTGGGGCGCGTGCATCGCGGCACGCCGTGGCAATCGGTTTATCTCAAGGCGACCAATATAATTGACTACAAGCCGGTAGATAATAATGGCAATGCCCAGAACACAGGTTTGAATACTTGGCAGACTTGGCTCGGCGACACTGATGAGTTTGATGCCTTCAACTCACGCCCGATTCAGGACGCGTTGTTGTTTGATGTCTTCACCACCGCGTCGCATCCGAACGCCACGCGCGGCACGCTCTCGGCCAACCAGAATCATCTCGCGGCGTGGTCAGCGGTGTTGAGCGGCATTCAAGTGCTGACGAACATCACGAAAGTTCCGCCGTTTGAATTTTCGCCGGTGCTGGCGAATACGGTTATCCAACCTGCCGGCTTGAATGTGGTGGATTCGCCGGTGTTCCAGATTGTGAATGGCGCGGACGGCATCAACGCCACGCGGGCGAATAAAAATCTTTTCCCTGACGGCGCGTTCCGCCGCGTGGGCGACATCTTGCGCGTGCCGGCGCTCACGGAAATGTTGCCGTTTATCAACCGCGCCGATGTGGTGAACACAGATGACCGCCTGCAAATGGATATCAGCGATGAGCAATACGAGTGGTTGCCGCAGCAGATGCTCGGCTTGTTGCGTGTGGATCCCGCGCCGCGCTATGTGGTCTATAGCTACGGTCAGACGCTCAAGCCCGCACCGGGCGGCACGGTATTGAGCAGTCCTTATTTCCAACTGGTCACGAATTATCAGGTGGTGGCAGAGAGCGCCACGCGCTCAGTGATCACGGTGTTGCCAGTGATCAAGCCCACGGGCAACGGCCCGGTGACGAATTACAATTTGCGCGTGGAAAATTTCAACGTGCTGCCGCCGGAGTGAGTTTGGAGTGCGCGGGCATGACCGCGCTTTGTAACTGGAGACATGTCTCCCAGTTACAAAGCGGCGACGTGTCCCCGCACTCCAAATGAAGATGCAGCCCGGAGTGAGGGGGCGGTTGATAGTTGAAGGTTTGTGGCAGAGAGTGGGCGGTTCGGTTTTGGTGGGACGGGTCGCGCTGCGACCCGTCGTTCAGCCGCAGCGCGGCTGAACCCACCGGTTGTTTGCAGAAAATTTTAAGTCGTATGAAAGTTCGTTTGAAAATTTGGTTGCCGCTGTGCCTGCTGGCATTGGCGGCGGCGTGGTTGTTCTGGCCGCGCGCAACGTCGCCGGTCGCGGATGCAAAACCGTCCGCCGCGCCCGCCCGTGCCGCCGTCGCGAGCGCAACGGTTGCGCCCGCAGCGGTCAGCTCCGCCATCGCGGAAGATTCCGCTGTGCCATCCGCAGCCACGACCAATCGCCTCACATTCCGTCTCAACAACACGTCCAAGCCCATCGCGGAACTCACGAGCGACCGGCACGCGGTTTTGTTGGAGAATGCGTTCATTGATACGGCGGCTTCCTTGAAGCTGAAAATTCCGGCGCACTTGCAGGCGACGGGTGAGCCGGGTGCCTTCATCGTGCAATCACGCGGCGCATTGGACGCGACGTTTCGCGCAGCCATCGGTGCGGCGGGCGGGCAGGTGATTTCTTACATCCCCAACAACGCGTTGCTGGTGCAGATTTCGGCGGGCGGCGCGGCCGCGCTGGCGCAAAACTCCCGCGTGCAGGCGGTGCTGCCTTACGAGCCGTATTACAAAGTGTCGTCCACGCTGCTGGGGCGCGCGGTGAAACAGCAGCCGTTGCCGGGCGGAACTTTTCTGACGCTGGGCATCTATGACCGGGGCGCGGCGGCGACGCTGGCACAATTGGAAAAAATGGGCGCGGAAGTTTTGACGCAGGAGCGTTCGCCGTTCGGCCAGATGGTGCGGGTGCGTCCGCCGACGGACTGGACTCCCATTGCGAAACTGCCCGGCGTGCAACTCGTCGAGGCGGCGTATCGGCGGCAAGTGGCGAACGATCTGGCGCGCCCGGCGGTGGGTGTGACGGCGAATTCCACGACGACGACCAATTATCTCGGCCTCTCCGGCTCGAATGTTTTGGTGGAGGTGAACGATACGGGCATTGATGCGACGCATCCTGATTTTCTGCTCACGACCAACGGTGGCGTGACCCGCGTCATTGGGGCGTTCTCAAACAGCGTGGTGGACGTTGACGGTCACGGCACTCATGTCGCTGGCATTATCGCCGGCAATGGCGCAATGTCCACGACGGTGACGAACGCACGCGGTTCAGTGATGACGAATAATGGTCACGCATTCGGGTCTCAATTTCGCGGCAAGGCGCCGAACGCAAAATTATTTTCCGTGGGCTTCCTCGGCGCGAACGATACGAATGTTTATGTAAGCGAGCGGATGTTGCAGGAGATTCCGGCGCAGACGAACGCGCTCATCTCAAATAACAGTTGGCGCTACACGGGCGATAATGAATATGACTTGCCCGCCGCGAGCTACGACGCCGCGATGCGCGATGCGTTGCCGGAAGTGACTGGACCGCAGCCGGTGCTGTTTGTTTTTGCGGGCGGCAATGAAGGTGGTGGCAATGACGCCGGCAGCGGCGGCACGGCTGACAGCATTGCCTCGCCGGCCACAGCGAAAAACGTCATCACGGTTGGCGCGTTGGAAGAGGCGCGCAACATCACGAACATCGTCACGGCGCTTGACGGCTCGTCGAACGCGATTTGGACGGCGCAGACGGACAGTGGTTTTCAAGTAGCCGGTTATTCTTCGCGCGGCAACGTGGGCATTGATACTGAAGGTGCATACGGACGCTTCAAGCCGGACGTAGTCGCGCCGGGAACATTTACGATTTCAACCCGGCCCAGAGGGTTGGATGGAAAAATGTGGGACGAACTGGCGTTTTACAACATCACCAACTACCACGGCAACACGGTCAATAACGACTTCGTGAACACCAACACGCTGGCTTACGGCTCCATCGGGATTCCGATCAATGCGGTGAGCGTGAGCATCCAGATTATCCGTAATAACAAATCGCCGAACCCGCTCCCGACAAATTTCCCGATTTACGTTTCCCGCACGGGCATTCCCAATCCAGCCGTGCCCGCAAGCTACGACATTTTCAAAGAGGGAACCGGCGTGGCGATTCCGCCGGACAACGCAGGCACAATCACGGACATTTCAGTTTTGAAAAATGGCGGCATCAGCTACGCCATTGGTCTGCCGACCAACCTCACAGCCTCCATGACGTTTGACGTGGTGGAAATGGTCGTCACTACGAATGACCTCGGCAATCAGTTGGAAGTGATGAGCAACTTGAACAACTCCATCAGCGGAGCGGACCCGCACTATTACCGCTACGAGAGCGGCACGAGTATGTCGGCTCCGGCGGTGTCCGGTGTGCTGGCGTGTATGCAGGATTTCTTCACGAACCGTTTGCAGACCACACCTAGCCCGGCTTTGCTCAAGGCGATGCTCATCAACGGCGCACGCGTGAATGGCACCTACAAATTCGCGGTGACGAACACGATCAACTATCAAGGCTGGGGCTTGGTGAAACTTTCCAATTCCATTCCGCTCTCGCTGACGAATCTTTCTACCACCACGACGAACAAGGCGGCTTGGTTCGTGGATCAGAGCCCGACGAACGCGCTCGCCACGGGCGGCAGCCGGACTTACAACGTGACCATCCCCACCGCCATCGGTCGCGCGCAGCCGATGCGCGTGACGCTCGCGTGGACCGATCCGCCGGGCAATCCCGCCGCCGCGCTCAAACTGGTCAACGACCTCGATCTCATCGTGACGAACCTCGGCAACGGTCAGGTGTTTCGTGGTAACAATTTTTCCGCGTCCGGCACACCGCCGTTCTCGGTCGCGGGCAGTTCCAATTCTGTCTCGGACAATATCAACAACGTGGAGAACATCTATCTTTCGCCCACGCTTGGCACAAATTATTCCATCACGGTTTATGCGAAAGCGGTCAACGTGAACGCGGTGACGCTGGAGCAGACGAACGTGGTGCAGGATTTCGCGCTCGTCGTCACCACCGGCGACGGCAACAACACGAACGGCTTCAGCGTGACCGGACTTTCGCCGCAGCCGTCAACGGCGTTCGCGCCGCGGATTGATTTTCTACCTTCGACCAACGGGATATATTTCAATCAGATTGCCGGGGCGAACGCGCCTTGGTTGAACACGAACGACCTGGCCATCGGGCCGGGCTACGGCTTTTTCACCAACTCCGTCTTCCACGTTGGCCAGACGAACGCATGGCATTTCTATGTGGTGACCAATACGTTCGCCGCCATGAACTCGGCGTTCACAAATGCGGCCTTCATCATCTTCCTGCCAGCCACGCAGTCCACGCCGCGTGAAGGCGTATTCGAAGGCTCCACCGACAACAGCACGCGCACCGAAGCTGATATGGAATTACTCGTCGCCAGTGCGCCGGATGCCAATGCCGCGCTGCTCACAAATTTGAACTTCACGGTGGTTTCCAACTGTCTGTTTAATACGGGCGGCGATGGTTCGGCCATTGGACGCGGAGGTGCGGAGTTTGTGGTGTTCAGCAATTCCACCGCGAACCAGATCTATTATATTGGCGTGCAGTGTCAGGACCAGATGGCGGGGCAATATGCCTTCGTGCCGATTTTCAGCGATAAGCCGTTCAGCACGGAAGATTCGAAGGGCAATGTTTATGTCAACGGCTTGCGTGTGCCGCAGGACATCCCAGACGGTAATAATTCGCATCCCGGCGTGACCTACGTCCTCGGCTTGTGCCTCTCATCAATAGATGTTGGCCGTGTCATCGTGACGAACACGTTCAACCACGAAAATTTTGGCGACCTTTTCGGCGGCTTGTCGCATGAGAACGTCAGTTCGATTCTGAATAACCACGACGGCCTCGGTCCGGTGACGCCCGCGCAGGAATTGATTTACGATGACAGCGGACGCGGCGACATCGTCGGCGTGCGGCACACGGATGGCCCGGGTTCGCTGAATGATTTTCGCAGTAAGAAAGCCATCGGAGTGTGGTTGCTGAACGAGATAGATAATAGCTACACACAGACTGGCGCCATCACCGGCTTCCAGATGAAGATCGAACCGCACCGCGATTTGCGGAAGATTCCTTTCTCCATCATCGTCACCGTGCCGCCGCAGGGCTGGTTCTATGATTACATCGATGTGCCAGTCGGCTATACGAACTTACTGGTAATAGCGACGAACCTGCCGCCGACTTCAGTGCCGCCGATTACACTGGCGGTTAAGCAGGGAGACACACCGACGCTGGCGGAAACAAATTACATCACGCTGTTGACCAATGGCGTTCCGCCCGGCAACTCCGTATCCGTCGGCCCGCCGCTGGTGCCGGATCGTTACTTTGTCGGACTCTACAATCCCGATACCGTTCCGCACGATGTTTTGCTCGGCGCCATTCTGTCCTTTGATTCCTCGGCGGTGCTGGTGCGCGACTGGAATTCGTCCGGTCCGCTGCCGTTGAAAGACGATGCCGTGACCTACGATTATCAGTATGTCACGGACACGAACACGATTTTTGATTTTCAACTTGGCTTGCGCTTAGATCATCCGCGCATTTCTGATCTGGTGTTTCACCTCACCCGACCGGACGGCACGCGTTATCTGCTGATGGAAAATCGCGGTGGCACCAGCACCAACGGCTGCGGTGTGACGGTCATCACCACCAATATCATCAACTCCACCGCGAACGGCAACTCGGTGGCAGACACCAATTTTGTGAACGTAGGCATCACGCACGGCACATTCCCCATCACCTACAATTTTTATACCGCGCCCGACCAGATGACGGTGTATTACGGCACGAATGTTGATCCAGCGTATCTGGTTTATGATACCGGCCTGACGAACAATCCGCCCGGCGGCCCCGGCGGTCCGCCGACAAACACCCTGCCGAACACCATACTCGTCAGTTTTCCGCCTGCAGGCATCTCGGCGAACTCGACTTACCTGACGATTGTGATCAACCAATACGGCCCCAGCCCGCGTCGGACGGCGTGGGTCTACACGGCAGGCGGCATCCAGACGAACTACGCCTACCTGACCTTGACCGAAAACACGAACCTGACGACCACGCCAATAAAATTCGCCCCGCCGCCGTTCGTGCCGATGACTGTGACGAATTATTTCATCACCACCAACTTGGTTTACACGTCGGGTTTTGGTTTCCAAACCAACGTGACCTATTTCACCAACGTCTTGTATTCAACAAATATCTCGTTCACAGCGACGAATCAGGTATTGAGCACGTTCGAAGCGGCGACGGCGCAAGAATATTTGCCAGCCGCGACGGTGGATGGCTGGACGGTGACGAATAGCCAGGTGAGTGTGGTCAGTGATGTCACCAATGCCATTGGTGGAACCAAGTTCGTAGCGTTGGCATCGGGATCCCTTTTGCGAAATATTCCAACAGTTAACGGGGCCACTAACGTCGTGACGTTTGTCTGTCGTGGACCGAAAATTTCCGGTTGGTGGCGAGGCGAAAGCAATGTTGTTGATTCGGTTTATGGCAATAACGGTAGTTTGGTCAGCAGTGCCACATACACCAACGGTCTGGTCAATAAAACTGCCTTCAGAACCTTTGGCACTGGATATGTTCAGATTCCCGATAACGACCTATGGGCGTTTGGCACTTCCGATTTCACGGTGGAACTTTGGGCCAATTTTACCGCGTCGCCTTCGGGCACCGTCGGAAGCCCTTCGGGGGGACTTCTTATTGGTAACGACGACTCTTCAGGAAGTTTTAACAAATGGTTTTTTGCGGTTGGGGGTGGATTCCTAAATTTCCACATCAACAGTCCGCTTATTAACAGCGGAGCTGGTTATTTTCTGGCGAAGACGTCTTTCTCGCCAGCGTTGAACACTTGGTATCATCTTGCGGTGGCGCGTAAAAACAATGTTTATACCACCTACATTAACGGTGTGGCGGGGACTTCAGATAGCAATGCGTCGGTGATTCCCAATCCCGCCGCGACTTTGACCATTGGTCAGGCCGAGGGTTTGTATTTCGACGGCAAACTGGATGAGGTTTCAATCTATGGCCGCGCCTTGTCACCCAGCGAAATCAAAGCCATTTATCAGCGAGGCAGCGTTGGAAAATTTGACCTCTCCAATCCCGCCCCCGGGAATCTTGCTGAAGGCGGGTTGAGTGTGGTCGGATACACTACGGCTTATGTAGGCAACAATACAAGCTGGCAGACCAATACATTCACCTTTGTGGCATCTTCCAGTTCAACATCGCTGAAAGTAAGCGCCTCGCAACCGGGGATGCTGATGGATTCGTTCTCGCTGACAAGCTCTGTGCTGACCACGAACATTTTCCCCTCGGCCACCAACGTCTTTGCCGTGACGAATGTTTTCGCGGTGCTCACCAATGCCGTCACCAATCTGATCAGCACGTTTGAATCACCCGCCGCCGGTGGTTATCCGGTTGCGTCAGCGGTGGATGGTTGGACGGTTGCAAATAATCAGGTCAGCGTGGTGGACGATTCTGCGAATGCACAATCAGGATCCAAGTTCGCTGCGTTGGCGAACGGCTCCATGACACTTGCGTTGCCGACGGTTTCCGGCCTCACGAACATTCTGACGTTCACGTATCGCGGGCCGGGCGCGGTCAGTTTATGGCGTGGTGAAAACAATTCCGCCGACTCGGTGGATGGCAACGCTGGCACGCCCACACAGGTCAATTTCACACCGGGAATAGTCGGGCAGTCATTCGTCTTTGCTGGCGGCCAAAGTTCCAATGTCGTAGACATCCCTGATTCAGCGAATCTCCATTTCACTAATTCATTTTCAATTGACTCATGGATTTGGATCAATGGTTTGCCCACCGCTGCGAACTACAATCAGGCCAACATTTTTTTCCGCGGTGACACCCGGTCATTTCTTGATCCGTATTGCTTTGCGGTGATAAACACCGGAGGCCTGCGTTTTCACATCGAGAATGCCTCGGGCAACATCGTCAACCTCGACACCGTTGCCGTGCCACAGTCGCAGTGGGTTCATGCCGCCTGTGTGTTCGATGGAGTTTCCGGTTTGATGCAGGTTTATGCCAATGGTGTTCTCATCGGCTCGACGACGACCGCCATCCGCCCCTTCGAGAATTTGCTGCCCGGATTTTATCCGGGTGTAGCCATCGGAAACTGTGAAAGTGGTGTGGCCACGGCACCGGAATCATTCAACGGCTACCTTGATGAAGTGACCGCGTATAGCCGAAAACTTTCTGCAAGTGAAATTAAGGCCATCTACGCTGCGGGCAGCGCTGGCAAGTTTGCCGCCGCCACCCCGTTCCCGCAGAATCTGGCCGAAGCGAGAATCACGCTGGCCGGGGTCGCGACCAATGTTTTTTTTGGCGCAAACACCAACTGGCAGACTTACACCGTCGCCTTTGTCCCCACGGCAAATTCTACCACTTTGCAACTGGATGGTCTGCAACCAGGGATGTTGCTGGACTCTTTGACGGCCGCCAGTTTCACCGCCGTGACCAACTACGTCACGAACGCGATCGTCGTCACCAGCAATCTCTACTACCTCCCTGAGCAGGACATCAGCGGCATCAATGGCACCAGCCCGGAAGGCACTTGGAAACTGGAGGTTTTGGACAACCGTGCGGGCGGAACCAATTTTAGCGGCACGTTGCTGGGCTGGCAGATGGAGTTTACTTACGCGAATACCAACTTCACGCTGCCGCCGGTGCTGCCCAACCTCTCGACGAATTATTACTCCGTCATCGAGTCGAACCTGTTCACGCTCGTGGATGTGGCAACTTATTCGGGCAGCGGGCCGCTCGTTTATTCGCTGTCTGGGCCGGCGGGGGCAACGATTTCTCAAGCCGGTGTCATCACTTGGACACCGACCGAAGTTCAGGCACCGGACACTAATATTTTTGTGGTGACGGTCTATGACCAGTCACATCCAAACAAAGTCGGGCAGAATTTCTTCCAAGTTGTCGCCATAGAATCAAACCTGCCGCCGGCCATCATCTTCCCGACGAATAATGCCGTCTTTACGGTTTTGGAACCCGATGCGCCAACGACATTTACCGCAAACATTCTCGCCTATGACCCTGATCTGCCGGCGAACACGCTCACCTTTGCGTTGGTCAACACAGTGAATGTTTCCGGATCGACCCTCTCCGGTCTGACGATTGACACCAATGGATTGCTCTCGCTGCCGTTGACGGAATCTAGCGGGCCGAGCACTAATACGGTGACGGTCAGCGTCACGGATTTTAATCCATACCCGTTGCCGCCGGGTAATCCCGCCTCTTATGTCGTCACGAGCACGTTCACGTTGGTGGTGCTGGAGTCCAACCGTCCGCCGGTATTGTTTGTGCCGGCGAACACGAACATCGTGGAATTGATTACGTGGTCGGCGCAGGCCACGGCGACCGATCCGGATGTGCCGGCGAACTCGCTGACGTTTGCGCCAGTCAGCGTTCCTGGCGGCATGAGTGTTTTGCCAAATGGTTTGATCACTTGGACGCCGGATGAATTGCAAGGCCCCGGCGACTACACGGTTTCTGTGCAGGTCACCGACTTCAATCCGTGGGCGGTCAACGCGCAGAACTTGAGCACGACGAACTCGTTCACCATTCATGTGGATGAATTCAACATTGCGCCGACGCTGGGTGTGATTCCGAACACGAACATTTTCGAACTGCAAACGCTCACGGTGGACAACCATGCGACTGACCCGGACGCGCCGTTCAATACATTGACCTACACGCTCACGGTTTCGCCGTCGGTCACGAACGCCTTCATCTCGGCGGGCGGTCTCATCACTTGGACGCCGACCGAAGCGCAGGGGCCTGGTGATTATCTGTTCACCACGATTGCGACGGATTTGAATCCGCCGGCCATCAACCAAATCAGTTTCAGCGTGACGAACAGTTTCACCGTTCACGTTCTCGAAACAAACTCCGCGCCGGTCTGGACGAATCCTTATCCCAACATCGTGATGGATGAACTGACGGTGACGAATGTCTTCGGCACGGCGATGGACACGGACATTCCGCCGAACACGGTCACTTACTTGCTGCCGAACGGCACACCGCCTTGGGTGTTGATTGACACGAACACCGGCGCAATCACGCTCACGCCGGACGAAACCGTTGGGCCCTCGACGAATCTCATTACCGTCATCGCCACCGACAACGGCGTGCCGCCGATGAGTGCGCCGATCACGTTCACCGTGATCGTCAACGAGGTCAATACCGCGCCGTATTGGGCGCGCCGCTTCACCACGAATTATTTCCTGCTGGCGACGAATACGCTGGTGCTGACGAACACCGCGCGCGACAACGACATTCCCGTCAACGCGCTCACCTATTCGCTGCTGACGGCGCCGGTGAACGCCGCCATCAATCCGACGAATGGCGTCGTCACGTGGCCCACGACCTTGGCGGATGTCGGCACGAATCCGTTTGTCGTGGTCGTCACGGACTTCAATCCCTATGCGCTCTTCAATCAGAATTTGAGCGCGACAAATTATTTCTGGGTCACGGTTATTGGCACAAATACCGCGCCGTTCTGGACGAATGGTTATCCGGATGTGGTGATGGATGCGCAGAACGTCACGAATCTTTTTGGTCTGGCTGCGGACATTGATTTGCCGCCGCAGACGTTAACGTATCAACTCACGAACGCGCCGGCTTGGGCGAGCGTGAACCCTTTTAGCGGTCAGGTGACGCTATCGCCGGGCATCGCGGACGGGCCGTCCACCAACCAGATTTACGTGGTCGTTTCGGACAACGTCCTGCCGTCGCCCTTGACAGCTGTGACGAATTTCACCGTCATCGTCAACGCGTTCAACATCACGAACGCCTCGCCGACCAACTGGTTCTCGTTGCTGCAATACAATGTGAAGGGCAACGGCGCACCGGACTGGAGCACGAACGCTACGCAAGTGCGCGCCATCGGTCGTGAGATTCGGTATCTCCACCCGGACGTCATCACGTTCAATGAAATTCCCGTGGCGTTGGCTGGTGAGTTGGTCAACTGGGCCAAAGACTTTTTGTCCGGTTACACCGTTGCGGTCAGTCCCGGCAACGACGGATTCATCGGCAGTGCGATTGCCAGCCGCTTCCCGGTCGTGGCCACGAACAGTTGGCTGGACGGCGTGGATTTGGATCCATACGGCTACGGCGCGTCAGACTTCACGCGTGATTTGTTTGAGGCGCAAATTCAAGTGCCTGGATTTACTAACAAGCTCCATGTGTTCACGACGCATCTGAAATCCAGTGCGAGCGGTTACAGCGATGCCGCCTTGAAACGCGCGGCGGAAGTCGCGGCCATCACTAATTTCATGGCGACGAATCTATTCGCCTTGTATCCGAACGATCTGTTCACGTTGTCCGGCGATATGAATGAAGCCAATACCAACAGCGTCGCCATTCAGCGCTTGGTTAATACTTCAGCCCGCCTGTTCCTGACCAATCCGACGAATCCGTTCAGCGGCGGCATCGAAACGTTCTCCTCCACGTTGCCCAACTCACGCATTGATTACATCATGCCGTGCGCTGTGTTGGCGACGAACCTCGGAACCAACCAGGTGTTCCGCTCTGACTTGCTGGTTCCGACACCGTTCGGCTTGAATGAAGACGACAGCCAGGTGGGCTCGGATCATTTGCCTGTGCTGATGGCGTTCAATAATCCGTATCTCGTCCGTCCCGTCCCGCCGCTCCCCATCATTGATCTGACAAACAACGTGCCGGTGACCAACACCGTTGCCAGCGGCAGCTTGGTGCAATATTTCCGGGTGCGCGTGCCGGTCAACGCCGAACTCGCGACCAACAATCTCCTGTTCGCCACGCCTGCCGGAGTGAACTTCTGGTTCTCAACGAATGTTCCGCCGACCGTCACGAACTTGAACGACATTTTGCTGGCGGGTAATTCCACAGGCTTCCAACAAATTTTCAACACGAACAGCGCACCGTTGCTCGTGCCGGGCGGCACCTACTATCTCGGTGTGCAAAATCCGAACGCCTTCGCTACGCAAGTGGGCGTGATGGTGGCGTTCCACTTCATCACCAACTCGGCGGTGACAAATTTCAACATCTTCAGCATCGTGCAGACAAACCGCACCGGCACGAATGGTTTCCTCATCACTTGGTTTGCGCCGACCGGTATGCAATTCCATCTCGAATGGACGCGGCTTCTCGCTCCGCAGGTCTGGCATGAAATCAAAGGCGTCTTAAGCTTCGACTCGTTCGTCACCGCGACCAACAGCCACTTCAGTTATTTCGACGATGGCTCGGTGGGACGCGGTTCCGCTCCGTTCGACCCGACGCGCTTTTACCGGTTGCGGTTGTTGGATTCGCCCACGAACACGCCGCCGGAATTTTTCAGCACGCCCACAAACCGTATTCAAAATGCGGGTGTGACGCTCGTCGTGACCAACGACGGATATGACTGGGATTTGCCGCCGCAGACGTTGAGTTACGCCGTGGCCGGCAGTCTCGCCGGGCCGAACCTGGTGACGATTGATGCGAACGGCGTCATCAACTGGACACCGAGCGCCTTGCAGGCCGGTCAGACCAACCTCATCACCACCGTCGTCAGCGACACCGGCATTCCGGTGCAGCACACGACGAATTATTTCTCCGTCAGCGTTCCGACTGTTAGCTTCCTGCTCTCGCGCTGGCCACTAGATGAGAACGCCGGAATTCTTGCGCACGATGTTGGCCCCGCGCACAACGATGGCACACTGACGAATGTCGGCACGGGGACGATTGGCTGGACGAACGGCGTGGAAAGCTCAGCTGTGGCGCTTACTGGCACCTTTTCTGGCAACGGTGGCTTTGTGACTGTTGGCAATCCAGCGAGTTTGAATTTTGAAGGAACCAACGCATTTTCAATTTCCACTTGGGTAAGAATTCCCGCTGGAAGCACTCAAAATTCTACTATTGTTGGCAAGATGGTTGAGGGTGGTCAATATCCCGGCTACGAACTCCACTACAACGCAGCATACCTGCCAACATTAAGAACCAATGTGGCTACGGTCTGGCTGATCAACGACACGTTCACAAAGTTTATCCAGGTTGACGGCAGTATTCAGCTCAACGATGGAAACTGGCATCAGGTGGCGTTTACCTACGATGGGAGCCATCTGGCCAGTGGCGTGAAAATTTACGTGGATGGCGTGCTTGATGTCGCCACCACGAATGTTAGCGACACGCTAGGAACTAATTCGATTCAGAATAACGCCAGCTTTAACATCGGCAGCCGTCAAGATGGTGCCGGTCGTAATTTCACCGGCAGCATTGACGAGGTGCAGGTCTACAACACGGTGTTAAGCTCAAATAACATTTACGCGCTGTTCGCCAACCCGCCGGTCGTCATCGCCTCGGCAGTTCCGCCCGCGAACTTCACCGCGAATGTTGGCACGAACGGCTTCGTGTTGCAATGGAACGCGCCGCCGTATGAAGTTTTCCAAGTGCAATGGGCCACCAACCTTGCGCCGGTCAACTGGTTCACATTCCCGAACCTGTTCACCTCCACGAACGGCGTGTTTAGTTTCACCGACACAAACCCGCCTTCGTTCATGAAGTTCTACCTACTCATCCTGCTGCCGTAGGAAAAAGTTTAACCACTAATCTGCGTCGGCTAGCACTTCCAAAACACGGATAGGTGGGTCAAGTCGCGCTGCGACTTGACCTGGCCGCGAAGCGGTCACTTTGAGGCGTGGAAACTTTTGGCGCGTGAACGATTCCGTCGCCTGACGCTGCGTTCGGCGACGGTTTTGGCAGCAGCGCGGCCAGAACCACCACTCTTGTTTAAGATTATTTCCCCAGCTTGAGCGCCAGAAATTCTGCCGAGAGCATATCCAGTTGCTGCGCCGCATCGGTTTCGGGACGCACGACGACGGCGAACTGCCAGCCATCCGGGCGCACGACAAAACGAATTTGCCCTTGATCGAAGTTGAATGTGACCCAGCGGGGCAGGGGATTTTCAGCGGTGAAAAGAACGCGTGAGCTGTCCAGTTGGCGAAGGAGATTTTCCATCACGGCAGGCGGGCAACTCGCGTCAGCGCATTGCGCGGCGAATTTTCCATTGGGCCGGCGCAGTCCGCACGCGAGCACGCCAGCGGCGTTCACGCGTTGCGGGAGCCATTCTTTCACGGGATCTTTCATGCGGCGGCTCCTTTTGGCGCAGCGGTGGCGGTGCGGACATACACCAGCCGATCTTCCCGCGCTTGCGCCACGGCGCGGCCTTCAGGAAATTCAATCTCCAGCCGGTCGAATTGTCCGAGCGATAGCGTGGCATTGAACTGCGCGGCCTGTTGCGCGACGGCCAGCAGCCATTGCATCCGCGATTGCGCGGCTACACAGCCATCATCGTAGAGCGGCTCGCCGTTGCCGGTGCAAATTAAAGTCTCGGTGATGAGCGTGGCAGAATCGGCGACGGCGGCCATTGTCGCTGCGTCCACTGCGGGGCCGTCGAGTTTCACGGCCACGGGGTCGTTCACCTTCGAGCGTGTGGCTTCGGCAATGAGTAGTTCCCATGGCGCATTCAATGTGCGATCCTGCGGTGGTTCAAATGGCACGAGTTCGAACGAACCGCCCGGCAGCGAAAGTAATTTTTCCAGCGCCCGTTCGCCCGTGAGTTCCCCGCCCGCCGCGTGGAGAATCTGCCCTTCCTCGATGTAGATGCGGCCAAGGACGTGTTCATTGCAAATCTCGATGACGGAAGAATTGCGCCCGACACATTCCATCTGGATCACGTCTTGCAAGCTGACGCTGCGGAGCATTCCCTGAAAGCCATCGCGCGGCGACCAGTTCAGCAATTCACCAAGCATCGTGAACACCGCCTTCATGCCTTCGGGCGAATGTGATTTTTCGATGAACAGTTCCGCGCCCGCTTCCAGCGCAGCGGCGCGCTTGGCCTCGGTCACGTCGCTCGTCATCACGGCAATTTTAAGGCCGGGATAACGCCGGTGCATCATGCCGGTGAATTGGATGCCGTCCAGCACCGGCATATTCACGTCCACCACGAGCAGTTTTATTTGACCGGTCTTGAGAATTTCCGTGGCGACATCTGGTGAATTGGCAGTATGAATTTTCCAAGTGCCTCCGCTCAACGCGCCGAACATATCTTGCACGGCTTCGAGCAATTCCTCGTTGTCGTCTAGAAATAAAACTTGGTGGGGTGCGTCTTTCACTTTTATTTAATTCAAGGCGGTCAAGGCTGCCTGTGCTGCTGTGCGCACGGAACTGTCAGAATCGCGAAGCGCAGCGGTGAGAATGGACCGAGCGCCATGCTCGCGGACTTTGCCGAGCGCCACCGCGGCCGCAAGCCGAAAACCCGCATGACGGTCGAATAACATATCGGCCAGCACGGCGGCGGCGGCGTGTGGTGGTGTTTCGATTGTCAGGATTGCAGAACCGGGCGCATCGTCCTTTAAACTCTTCGTGTCAATCCGCATCTGTTCCAAAACTTTGTTCGCGCTGTGGCGCACCCAGTAGTCAGGATGCTTGAGTGCGTTTTTGATTTTCGGCAATGTCGCACGCGCCGCCTCGGTGTCTTCCCAATGGCGATCCACCGACCGCAGCGCGGCAATGGCGCAACTGCGCACGCTCGTCTCCGTATCCAGCATTGCCTGCACCAGCGCCTCGATGGAACGCGGGTCACGGATTCTTTCCAGCGCTTTCAACGTGCTTTCGCGCACGTCGCGGTCAGGATCAAATACCAGTTCGCACAAACCTTCCACGGCGGAACGTTCTCCAAGAAAGCCGAGCGCATCGGACGCCGCCTTGCGGACTTCCCACGAGGTATCCTTCAAACATTTGAGCAACGATGGCACAGCACGCACCGCGCCGCACCGCGTGGTAGCCTCCACGGCTGCGCCGCGCACGCTGGGGTTTTCATCAAGCAGAAGTTTTTCGACGTCATGAAACGTCGCCGGGTCGCCCATGCGTTCCAACGTGCCAAGCGCGGCGATGCGCACCGCCGGACTTGGCTTCTTCAACGCCTCGCGCATGGCCGGAAGCACGCGCGGGTCGGAGATTTCGCCCAAGGCTTTTACGGCGGCAAATTGTTTTCCCGCCGCGCCGTTCCGCAACGTGTCGAGCAACGGCCCTACGCCTTCCGGCCCCATCGCAATGAGCTGGTTCAAGCTACCCATCGCCAAAATTTGCAGAATAAGTTGCGAATCCGTGCCCGGACGCCAGCCAAGCCGATTCAAACTGCGCGCCCCGATAGCCCGCACGATTGGATCAGGATCACGGAGAAGTCCGACAAGATTATTTACGGCGAGCGGGTCGCCCAGATGGCCGAGCGTTTCCGCTGCCGCGCGCGCGCGAGCGGCACGGAGTCGCGCAACATCAGGATGAGCGGTTCGACAGCTTTGCGGTCATTGAGTTGGCGGAGTCCTTTGGCCGTGGCGCAGCGCACGCCCGCATCTTTATCTTTGAGTGCAAAAATCAGCGGGCCGATAGCTTCTGGGTCATCGGATTTGATCAGCTCCTCCACAATCGCGAGGCGCGATTCGGTTTTGCTCATCCGCAGTTGCTGATAGGTCCACCAAAGAATTTTTAAGAGTCGGCTGTGGGAAAACTCCCTGCTTTCAGCCGCGAGGAATCTGTGGCAAACGCCTCGTGTTTGCAAACCAAAGTTGAGTGTGTCCGTCGCCGTTCAGAGGTGCAGAATATGTTTCGCCACATTAAAGAAAATCACGATGCCTGTCACGTCCACGAGGGTTGCGACAAACGGCGCGGAACAAACTGCCGGGTCGAGGCGAATCAAGCGGAGAAACATCGGCAGCATTGCGCCCACCAAACTTCCCCACAGCACGACGCAAATGAGGCTTGCGCCGATAGTCAACGCCAGCATCGGGTAATTTGCCCCGTAGCCACCCGGACCGGCCAGCCCCAGAAACTGCCAGAGAAAAACCCGCGCCATGCCCACGCTGGCCAAGATGCAGCCAAGCAGAAAGCCCGTAGCGAGTTCGCGACGCAAAACCCGCCACCAATCGCGCAACAACACATCTTGCAACGCCATCGCGCGGATGATGAGCGAGGTGGCTTGCGAACCGGAGTTGCCGCCGCTCGACAATATGAGCGGCACGAAGAACGCCAATACCACGACCTCTTGGATTTCGCCGCCGTAATTCTGCATCGCGACTGAGGTGAACATTTCGCCGATGAACAAAACCGCGAGCCAAGGCGCGCGTTTTTTTACCATCTCCCAAATTCCCGTCTTGAGATAAGACGTCTCCAACGCCCGCACGCCGCCGAGCTTTTGGATGTCCTCAGTGGCTTCCCTTTCCGCCACATCCAGCACGTCGTCCACCGTCACGACACCGACCAGCACATCGTTTGAATCTACCACCGGCAGCATAGTCACGTCGTATTTTTTGAAGGCCGCCACGGCCGTTTCTTGGTCGTCGGTTGCGCGCAGAAAAATTTGCTGGTTTTCCAGCAGTTCCAAAACCGAAGTCTGCAACGGCGAAACCACAAGGTCCCGCAGTCGCACGAAGTCCACTAGCCGCCCCTTGCTGTCGGTGACGTAAAGCTGATTCATCGTCTCGCGTTTGTGGTTTACACGGCGTAACTGCGTGAAGACTTCCGCCACCGTCCAATTCTGCTGCACCGCGACGTATTCTGGCGTCATGCGGCGACCGATGGAATTTTTGGGGTAACCCAGCAGCGTGGTGGCAACCTTGCGCTCTTCCGGCGACAGCAGGTTTAATAATTTCTGGGTCGCGGTGGCTGGCAATTCTTCGAGCAATGCTGTGCGGTCGTCCGGCGCGATGTCATTCAGAATCTGTGAGACCTGTTCGCTGCCTAGTGCCTTGAGCGCGTTTTCTTGGTCCGACAGTGGTAGGTATTCAAAAACTTCCGCCGCTAATTCGCGCGGTAGCAAGCGGAGCAGCACCGCCTCGTCATCGGGTCTCAAGTCCACGAAAATTTCCGCGATATCGGGTGCGGGAAATCCGCAGAGAATTTCTTTCAGCCCGTTAAAATCCCGCTGGCGGATGAGTTTCGCCAGTTCTGGCATGAGCAAGTTTCCAATCACTAGTCGGATGAGACGTTATGGGCTGGCAAAAGATTTCTAGAAAAATTAACGGCGTCTGTAGCTGCTGGTTAATTTCTCCCGAAGCTCAAGCGTTGAAAGATTTTCCGCAGCCGCAACTCTCCTTGGCGTTCGGATTGGAAATCTTGAAGCCGCCTGCCGTCAACGCATCGCTGAAATCCACTGCCGTGCCGCGCAAGAAATCCGCGCTGATGGCATCCACCAAAACCGTCACGCCATCCTGCGTAGAAACCAGGTCGCCATCGCGCTGCTCGTCGAAAGTCATACCGTATTGCATCCCCGAACAGCCACCTTGCTCCACATAATATCGCATGTGTTTGCCAACGTTTTCCGGCTTGGTGAGCAGCGACTTCACTTCGTTCACGGCGTTGGCGGTGAGGGTGACGATGGCGGCTGTGGTGAGGGTTTGGCTCATGTTTGCAGGGTGAAACTAGCGGCACATCGCGTCCGAGTCAAACGGGCGCGTCAGTTTTTTTCCGCTGGTAGCGCGGAGATTTTCTTCTCGATGGCGCTAGACAGTTGCGGCAGCAGGGTTTTAAGCCGCACATAAAATAGTTTTTCTGTCTGCGGCTGGTTCAGCAAGCCCACGAGCAGCGCGGCTTGTAAGCCGGATTTCTTCGTCCAGAACAAGTCCTGAGCATTTTCCTCTCGCAGATTATCTCCGTTAAAAACATGCAGGTAATTGTCCAGCGCCAGTTGCAACAGGTTGGTCTTGGCCGCGCCGGAAAGTTGTAGCGCCATTTTTTCCAGCACGAGGCCGCAGCCGACCTGCGCCCGGCTGCGTGCGGAAAGATTTGCCGCCGAGTTGGTGCTGAAGACCTGCACGTAGGCGTTCGTTGCGGAAATGTAATCGCCCATCTGCAGATTGCAGTCGGCTAGTTCACCCCAGGCGCGCGCACCGAGTTCATTCGTCGGGTTCTGTTGTAGGATTTGGTTAAACAGGTTTGTCGCGAGTTGCAAATTGGCGAGCGTGCTGTTCACATCGCTTGAATCCATGTGCATCAACGCCGCGCCGCAGGCGAACCGCGCCTGCACTCCGAGGTCGGCGGGACAGTTCGTGTCCGCGATGAGCGCGGTGAAATACGTCGCCGCCTCTTTGTAACTCGTGCGTCCCATTGCTGCGCGCCCGGCCATCAGTTGCGCCGGGAAAAACAGCGGCGAGCTTTTCCACGCCTTAGTCTGAAAGACATTTTCATAATTGGTCTCCGCGCGGTTAAATTCGCCCGCGCGGAAATAATGATCCGCCACCCACCATTGCGCCAGAGGTGCGAGCGCGGTGTTCGTCGGATTCTGCGCCACGAACTGGGTGAACTGTGCAAGTGCGCCAGACTCGTTGCCCGCGTGGAAATTCGCTTGCGCCAGCGCGTAGTCTATCTGCGGACGCAGCGAGTTCGTGGGGAAATCGCGCAGCCACGCCTCGTAATTTGTGACCGTTGCCAGCCACGCCTGCTCCTGTTCGAACGTCCGCGCGATAGCTAGCCGCAATAGCGGCTCCAGCGGCGCGCCGGAAAATTTTGGCGATAGTTTTTCAAATAGCGCTCGCGCGTCCGCCGGTTTCACCAGACTTTCGCCGTAGAGTAGCGCGCTGTTCTGGCCTAGTTCGCCGTCAGGAAAGTTTTGAAATAATTTTTCAAACACCGCGCCGGCCGCTACTGAGTCGTTCAATTCCAGATTGGCGCGCAAGCTTTGATAAAGCGCACGGCCGGCAAGATCTTTTTCCGCCACCACCGCTTCGCTGGAAAAGTTTTTCAGCGCCGCGGCGTAGTTTTCCAACGCACCGCGAAAATCCTTTTGCGTGAAGCGAACGTCGCCCGCTTTGAACTGCGCCACCGCCTGGTCGCCGATGGATAGATTTTTCCGCGCCGCCGCTTGGAAGTCAGCAAGGCTGGCGACTTCGTTTCCGGCCAGCCAGCGACACCAGCCGCGGTTCAAATACGCCTTGCCCGCCAGCTGGCTGTTCGGAAATTTCGCGAGCAACTGATCAAACTGCGCCTCCGCCAGCAGTAGCTGATTTGTATCCGGCAGCGCGGCGTATTGTTTCAAATGCAATTCTCCTAGCGTCAACCTCGCGATGTCGGCTTGCGGCGAATCGGGGAACTGTTTAAGAAAACTTTCCTGAGCCCGCTCAGCCTCCTCAAACTGGTTTAGCCCCGCCGCCAGTTCGGCAATCTTCAAGACGGCCAGCCGCTGGTTGGCGTCTGGCATGCCGACCGCGAGATTTTCCCGATACGCGGCGATGGCCTCTTCCATCCGCCCAAGCTTTTCCAAGATGCCTGCCCGCAGTTCTACGCTTTCGGCGCGGTGCACGTCATTTTTTTCGAGTTGAGCAAGCTGTGTCAGATTCGTGGCGGCGGCGAAGGCGGCTTCCAACTCGCCCGATGCGGTTTTCACTTCGCACAGCAAATGGGTGCGCTGCCAGTCCAGTTCCGGCTTGAGCGCCTGAGTGTCCAGTTGCTGCAACAGACGCAGCGCGCTCGCAAAATCGCGTTGCGTGAATCGTGCCTCCGCCAGCAGTAATCGTCCGCGCGATACGAGTTCGTTCGCCGCATCCAGTTCCGCCTTCTTCGCGAACACACCGTTCGTCGCCTCTAACAATGCGGACAAGCGTGTCCAATCGCCCAACTGCTGATATGCCGCCGCCGCCTCGACCACCGCGCGCAACCGCAACGGCGATTCCGGAAATTTTTTATCCAGCGACTCGAAGGCCGCCGCTGCCGCCGGGAGGTTTTTAATCGCAAATTGAGCCTCGCCAATCCAGTTGGCATACTGGTCTCCGAGACTTCCATCCGCCGCTTTGCGGGAGTCCAGCAGTGCGATGACTTCCGTATATTTTTCCAGCTTGAATTGCGCCTGCGCTTGCAGCAGCACTGCCATCGGTGCATGGTGGACTTGGGATAATTGCGGACGAACTGGGCGAACTCCGTATCCGCTCGGTTCCACATTTCCGTTTGGAAGTCAGCCGTGGCAACGGCGTAGGCACGTTCCTCGCGCGACGCTGCAAAAAGTTGTCCACCGCCCAAAACGAGCAGCGACCAAATCAAAAGCCAGCGACGGAGAAAAACCATGCCGAGAATTTAAACGACGACGTGGGATGACAAAAGCGCAATTCGCATCCAATCAAGGCAGCACTGTCTTCAAGTAACGTCCGGTGAAACTCGCGGCGCAGTGGACAATTTTTTCCGGCGGGCCTTCGGCCACGATTTTCCCGCCGCCACTACCGCCTTCCGGGCCGAGGTCAATGATCCAGTCCGCGGTTTTGATCACGTCCAGATTGTGCTCGATGATGAGCAGCGTGTTGCCGGTGTTGCGCAGGCGAAATAGCACTTCGAGCAGCTTGGCAACATCGTGAAAGTGCAGGCCGGTCGTCGGCTCGTCCAAAATGTAGAGCGTCCGTCCGGTCGCTTTGCGCGAGAGTTCCGTCGCCAGCTTCACGCGTTGCGCCTCGCCGCCGCTCAACGTCGTCGCCTGCTGACCAAGCCGGATATAACCGAGGCCGACTTCTGACAGCGTCAGCAGCGGATCAAAAATCTTCGGCACGGCACGGAAGAAAGTTGCCGCCTCTTCCACCGTCATGTCCAAAACATCTGCGATGTTCTTGCCCTTGTAAGCGATCTCCAGCGTCTCGCGGTTGTAGCGCTTGCCGTTACACGTTTCGCAAATTACATACACGGCCGGGAGAAAATTCATCTCAATTTTCAACACGCCGTCGCCCTCGCATTTTTCGCAGCGACCGCCCTTGACGTTGAAACTAAAACGTCCCGGCTCATAGCCGCGCACTTTCGCCGCCGGCAGTTTGGCGAACAGGTCGCGTATGTGATTGAACATTCCCGTGTAAGTCGCCGGATTGCTGCGCGGCGTGCGGCCGATCGGCGACTGGTCGATCACGATGACCTTGTCGAGCGATTCAAAGCCTTTGAGCGCCTTGTGCTCGCCGGGTCGTTCCTTCGAGCCGAAAAATTTGCGGAACAGCGCGCGGCGCAAAATATCGTCCACGAACGTGGATTTGCCGGAACCGCTCACGCCGGTGACGCAGGTGAACGTGCCGAGCGGAATCCGCACGTCAATGTTCCGCAAATTATTTTCGGTGCAGCCAAGTAATTCCAGCCAGCCCTTTTCTTCGGACGGCACATTCCTTTTTTTTGGAACTTCAATTTTCAACTCGCCCGTCAAGTATTGGCCAGTCAGTGATTTCTTGGCCGCGAGAATTTCCGGCAACGTGCCCGCCGCCACGAGTTCGCCGCCGTGGACACCCGCGCCCGGACCGAGATCTAGAATATAATCCGCCGCGCGAATCGTGTCGGCGTCATGTTCCACGACGAGAACGGTATTTCCCAAGTCGCGCAAGCCTTTCAGCGTCGCAAGCAGCCGGTCGTTGTCACGCTGATGTAGTCCGATGCTTGGCTCGTCCAAGACATAAAGCACGCCCACGAGCGCTGCGCCGATCTGCGTAGCGAGGCGGATGCGTTGGGCCTCGCCGCCGCTCAATGTGCCGCTCTCGCGGTCGAGCGTGAGATAGCCAAGCCCGACGTTTCGCAGGAAACCAAGTCGCGCGCGGATTTCTTTGACCACTTCGGCGGCGATCTTCAATTCAAATTCCGTCAACTTAAGCGTGCCAAAGAATTCATCCGCCTTTTCTACGGACAGCGAACAAACGTCCATGATGGACAGGCCGGGAATTTTGATTTTCGATTTTTTGCCTTTGAACTGTGACGTGAAACCTTCACCGCCTAATGTTACCGCTAGGATTTCCGGCTTCAACCGCTTGCCGTTGCACGCGTCGCAGAACTCCGGAGCCATGTAAGCCTTGAGCCGGTTGCGGATGAATTCGCTTTCGCTGTCAGTCGCCAGCCGTTCCAAGTTCGGCAGCACACCTTCAAACGGGCGCGTGATGCTGCTTACTTTTCCGCCGCGCCAGAATTTGAATTCAATGTCGTCCTCGCCGGAGCCATGGAGCAGAACTTTTTTGAAATCGTCTGGCAAATCCTTGTAGGGCGTCTCGGTGCTGACGCTGAAATGCGCGGCAATCGAGCGCAGCATCGCCTTGTAATAGATGATCAGCCGCTTCCCCGCGCGCCGCCACGGCTGGATTGCGCCATCGAGTGGAAGTTCCATGTCCGGCACCACGAGCGCCTCGTCGAAAACCATTTTCTGGCCGAGACCGTGGCAGACCGGACAGGCACCGGCGGGCGCGTTGAAGGAAAAATGTTTTGGCGTTGGCGGGTCGTAGCTTTTGCCGGTCGCTGGCGAACACATCTTGTTCGAGTGCAACGTCTCGGTCCATTGCGTCGCATCGGTCGCCATCGGCGGCTGATGAAGTGTGAACATCACACCTTCACCAAGGCGCAGCGCGGTCTGCACCGAATCGCTCAAGCGCACGCGGATTTTTTCGTCCATCACGAGTCGGTCAACCACGGCTTCGATGTTGTGGAATTTCTTTTTGTCGAGTTTGATGCGCGCGATGTTCTCACCTAACTCCATGATTTCCCCATCCACGCGCACGCGCACAAAACCTTCGCGGGCGAGCCGCTCGAAGACGTCCCGGAACTCGCCTTTTTGCCGACGCACGACGGGCGCGAGGAGCATGACCTTGGTTTTTGGCGGCAGCGTGAGAATTTTATCCACGATGTCGCTGGTGGACTGCGTCGAGATCGGCACACCGGTTTCCGGGCAATGGCATTTGCCGATGTGCGCGTAAAGCAGGCGCAGATAATCGTAAATCTCCGTCGTGGTGGCGATGATCGAACGCGCGTTGCTGCCGGAACTGCGCTGCTCAATCGCGATGGCAGGCGACAAGCCTTCGATGAAATCCACGTCGGGCTTCTGCAACTGGTCAAGGAACTGACGCGCATAGGCAGAAAGACTCTCGACGTATTTGCGCTGGCCCTCGGCGTAGATCGTGTCGAACGCGAGGGACGATTTGCCGCTGCCGCTCAAGCCGGTGACGACCACCAGCTTGTCGCGTGGGATGGAGAGCGTGAGGTTTTTGAGGTTGTGCTCACGTGCGCCGCCGATCTTGATGAATTCTTTGCTCATGTCTGCGAATTTCTCCTGTCACCGAAAGGTTGAAACTACGCCAAGCAGCGGCGAAAGCAAATCCGTAGTTAAAAATCTTCCCGCGCGTGATTTTGCTTTTTAGTTTTCCCTTCCGCCGCCATCTTGTGGGCGTGGAACTCACCACCGCAGAAATCCGCCGCGCCGTCCGTGCCGCGCTCGCCGAAGACCTCGGCAGCGGCGACGTGACCACGCTTTCCACCGTCCCAGCCACCGCTCGATCCGTCGCGCTAATGAACGCGCGCGAATCGCTGGTCGTGGCGGGAATCCAGTTTGCGGAACTTGCCTTTCGCGAACTCTCGCCAAAAATTCAAATTAAAATATCCGCCCGCGATGGTCAGCGGGTTAAGGCTGGCGCGTCGTTGTTGAGAATTTCCGGCCCGTCACGCGCGTTGTTGAGCGCGGAACGTGTGGCGCTAAATTTTGTCCAACGTTTGAGTGGCGTTGCTACGGCCACGGCGCAATTTGCGGATGCTGTTAGGGGAACAAAGGCGAAGATTCTCGATACACGCAAGACGACGCCGGGCTGGCGGCGGTTTGAAAAATTTGCCGTAGCTTGCGGCGGCGGAAAGAATCATCGCATCGGCCTGTTCGACATGGTGCTCATCAAGGACAACCACCTCGTCGCGCTGCAGAACGAAAAGCCGAACGCCATCGCCGCCGCCGTCGCTCGTGCGCGCAAGAAATTTCCCAAGCTGAAAGTGGAAGTCGAAGCCGACACGTTGGAACAAGTCGCGCAGGCTGTGGATGCGGGCGCGGACATCATCCTGCTGGATAACATGACGACGGCACAGTTGAGGGCGGCGGTGAAAATCGTCCGCGGTCGCGCCAAGACAGAAGCAAGTGGTGGCGTGAATTTGAAGACCGTGCGCGGCATCGCGCAGACGGGCGTGGATTTTATATCCGTTGGTGCCATCACGCACTCGGCGCGGGCGGTGGATATTGGTTTGGATTTTGAATGACCACGGACGCCAAAATTCTTTCCGCGTTACGCGCGAACTCTGACGGGGTTTCGGGCGCGCAACTTGCGGAAGACCTTGCCATCAGCCGCGCGGCCATTTGGGCGCGCATCGAGGAGTTGCGTCAGGTGGGCTACAACATCGAGGCGGGGCCGCATTTTGGTTATCGCCTTGTCAGTTGGCCGGACGCGTTGCACGCGGATGATTTGGTGGCAAGGCTCGGTAAAACAAAAGTTGTCGGCCGCGACATCCAGGTGTTTGAGCAGACAACTTCCACGAACGATGTGGCGGAAAAACTCGCGCGCGATGGTGTGCGTGAGGGAGTGGTGGTTTTCGCTGAATCGCAGACGAAGGGCAGAGGGCGGCTTGGTCGCAAATGGATGTCGCCGACTCACAAAGGACTTTGGTTCTCCGTGCTGCTGCGACCGAACTTGCGTCCGCAGGAAACGACGCAACTCACAGTGATTTCCGCGACGGCGTTGCGCCGCGCCATCAAGACCGTCACCGGTGTGGCGGTTGAAATCAAATGGCCCAACGATTTATTGATCGGCGGGAAAAAAGTCGTAGGCATTCTTACGGAGATGAGCGCGGAGGTGGATCGCGTGCGGCACATCATCATCGGCATCGGAGTGGATGTGAATCAGGACGCAAATGAATTTCCGCCGGAGCTGCGGAGCATCGCCACATCGCTGAAGCTGGCAATGGGTGAAGAGATTTGCCGCGCGGAATTGGCCACGGAAATTTTGCGCGAGCTAGATGTGGATTACGCGCGTATCTGCGCCGGGAAATTTCCCGCCGTGGCGGATGAATGGGAAGCCGCCTGCGCGACCATCGGAAAAAATGTGACGGTCCATACCGGCGACCTGAAATTCCGTGGTCGCGCCGAGGCATTAGATGAAGACGGTGCATTGCTCGTCCGCACGGAGCACGGGTTGCTAGAGCGCGTCATCGGCGGCGATGTGATTTTAGAAAAATGATCCTACTCTTCGACATCGGCAATACGCACACGCACCTCGGTTTGGCCGACGGTCATTGCGTGCGGAAACAGGCTGACATCCCGACGCTTTCGTGGTTCGGCGGCGGCGCGATGGCGTTGGTGAAAAAGTTTATCGGGAAAAATAAAATTTCCGGCGCGATATTGTGCAGCGTGGTGCCGCGCGCGACGCCGCTGGTGCGCAAGGCGGTGCGCGCGACGTGGCAATTGGAAACGCTGGAGCTGAATCCGCAGACATTGCAAGGCGTGGGAATTGATTATCCCAAACCCAAATCCATAGGCCCGGACCGGTTGGCGAATGCGGTCGCGGCGAAGTTTCATTTCGGCGCGCCGGTCGTTGTAGTGGATTTCGGCACGGCGGTGACGTTTGATGTGGTGGATGGCAAAGGCAATTACGTCGGCGGCATCATTGCACCCGGACTGGCGGCGATGACGGAATATCTGCACGAAAAGACCGCGCTATTGCCGCAGATTAAAATCCGCGAGGTGAAATCCGCCATCGGTAAAAGCACGGAACACGCTATGCTGGTGGGCGCGGTGCATGGCTATCGCGGGCTGGTGCGGGAACTCATCGGCGAGTTGAAGCGCGAGCTGCGCGTTAAAAAATTGCCGGTGGTGGCGACGGGCGGCTACGCGAAACTCATCGCGGCCAAGCTACCGGAAATTTCTGCCGTGGCGCCGGACTTGACGCTCGAAGGGCTGCGGCTCGTCTGGCAGGCGAAATAATTGATGCACGACTTTGCTCCATTCCTACCAGCAATCGGTGCGTTACTTGCGTTGCTGTGTATTGTTGGGGCGTTTCGCAACGGGCGCCGTCGGCGGTTGATTGATAATCTGCCGACCTCGCAGACAACCGGCGTTTTCATCGGCCTCGTGGAATTGAAAGGCGCGGCGGAATCGGCGGCACCGTTGAGTAGTTTTCTTGCCGAGCGCGCGTGTGTGCAATACGCCTGGACGGTAGAGGAGCATTGGTCGCGCACAGTCACCGAGACTTACACGGACAGCGATGGCAAAACCCAGATGCGCACTCGGCACGAGAGCGGTTGGACTCAGGTGGCGAATGGTGGCGACGCGATACCCTTCAACTTGCACGACGACAGCGGAACTATTCTCGTGCAACCGACGGGTGCAAAGCTGGAGCCTTTAAAAATCTTCGATCAGACTTGCACGCCTTTGAATCCGCTTTACTACGGCAAGGGCCCGGCGGGCGCGGTGGCAAGTTCCGATTTCATGCGCCGGTTTGTGGAGATGGGAATTCCGCTGGGCGCGAATCTTTTTATTATTGGTCAGGCACGTGAGCGGGCGGATGTGGTTGAGCCGGAAATTGCGGCGGATAAAAATGCGCCGATGTTTTTGATTTCCACCCGCACCGAAGCTCAGGTCAGCGGCGGGATGAAATGGGGCGCGCGCGGATGGATTTTTTTTGGGCTGGTTCTCGCGGTGGGCAGTGTGTTGTGGCGCGATGGGTTAATGAATCTGGATTTGGCGGCGCGCGCGCCGATTTATCTGGCGGTGGCGGGCGGCTATTTTTTTATCGGCCTATTGGCGTGGACTTGGATGGTGTTCAACGCGCTGGTGGACTTGCGCCAGCGCGTGCGTGCGGCATGGGCGTTGGTAGACATCCAGTTGAAGCGGCGTTTTGATTTGATTCCCAATCTCGTGAACTGCATGAAAGGCTATCGCGATCACGACTCGCAGTTGCAGGCAGAACTCGCGGCGTTGCGGAACCAGCTCAATGCCACGCCGCCGGGGGTGGCAGGACCGGATAACGGTGCGGTGAGCGGAATTGTCATCGGCATGGCGGAGCGCTACCCGGAACTGAAGGCGGACAAATTGTTTTTGTCGCTG
>CAINDH010000017.1 GCA_903847285.1 uncultured Verrucomicrobia subdivision 3 bacterium
ATTTGAAGACGATGAAAATCAAACCCGGTGCGAAGGCCTCGCCATACAAATCGTGGTGCTACCAACTGGCTGCTTATCGCAAGGCCATGGGCCAGCCGGTGAAGTGCATGAACCTCATCGTGAACTCGACCGAAGCGTCGCCGCCAATTGAGCACGTCTGGAGCGAGGCGGAAATGGAGTTGGGCGAAGCAGCTTTCGAGGCGGCTCACAAGCTGTGGACGATTGAAAAAGGTTACGACCCGACCGTGACGGTCGTGGACGTGTAAGGAGGTCACCATGATTCGCAAACTCGACAATTTGTGGTTTCGCGCGCTCGGCATTTTGTTTCGCTGGACGCTGGCGCGCGGGCAGGCGCATTGCCGCCGGGAAAAGCAGCGCCGGTTCCGGCTGCTGATGGCGTCACAAAATTCCATTCTCAACTGACGCATGGAAGTGAAGCTCAATCCCGAAACCGGCCGGCTGCCGGTGCAGGTGGTGGAACATCTGCATCGGCTGCTCGGCGGTGATGCGCGGCTGGAAAAGATGGTCACGGACTACATCCGGTTTCGTTGGCAGGCGAATGACCTCCTCGACATTCCCCCGAAGGCCGCGAGCGAAATCATCCGCCGTCCGGCGGATTTTCTCACGGCTGCAAAAAATTACTCTGAACCCGAACTGTTCCCGTTATGACGCGATCCGATTTGGAAATTCTGCTAGCGGTCACCGAGTTGATTCACGGTGAAATCACCCTGGATCAATGCGTGCGCCGTGTGCGTCGGGCTGAGCAAATCCCCGATTTCAAATGTCAGGACGCCCGTAACTGGAAGCAGCCACCGGCGCGGTCGGTGTGTGCTTGCGGGAATGAAATGAAGCACAGCTTCGGTCCGTGCGAGCAATGCCGCGAAGAGCACGACGCCATTTATCAACCGAGTGGGAAGCGGCGAATTTTTATCCATGAATGATCCGCGACATATCGCGGCGAGCATCGTCGGCGCGGTGGATTGGCAGACAGAAGTCTCCGGCTTCTGTCGCTGTCCCGGCGAGTCGCTGCACACGCATCACACGGGCAAGAAAGATTGCCGTGTGAGCGTGGACGGTGCGCCGACGATTTATTGTTTTCATGCGTCGTGCGCGGCGACGGTCGCGGCCAGCAACCAACGGTTGCGGCGGGCGCTGAGCGCGAGTAGTTGGGAAATCACGCTGCCCGGGGGTCGTGTCTTGCGGAACGGAGACGTGTTACAGGCGAGCGGCACGGTGTTGCCGCGCGAGGTCTTGCAAGCTCGCGCACGCGCCGAAGGCCGCGACGCGGGCGAGCAAACCATTTTAGAAACGCTGCGCGTCATCGCTGAGCGTTTCAAGCCGGAGTTGATTGAATCCTTCCGCTGGCTGTTTGAACAAATCATCGCCGATTCGCCGTTGCTAGTGGCGGAGCGCGATGCGGATGACCAGTTCCGCACCTGGCTGCGATTGTGGCCGGCGCATTGTCATGTGTGGATCGGCGATGTCTTTTCATCTGGCAAGCCGGAGCATCGCACGCATTTCCGGCCGGTGGCGGAGTGGTATCAGATCGGCCCCGCGATGGGAAACTTCACCTGTGGCGCGGCGTTCAAGCCGGGTTCTTTCCAGCGGAGCAATGCGAACTGCGACGGCACGCGATTTCTGGTCGTGGAGTCGGACACCCTGGCCAAAGACGAAATCGGTGCGGTGTTCAAGTATCTGCAACGGCGGCTGCGTTACCGACTGCATTGCATCATTGATACCGGCGGGAAATCCCTGCACGGCTGGTTCGATGCACCCCCGAACAAACTCATGGAAACCCGGCTCAAGGTGGGACTGACCGCCTTCGGCTGCGACCCGAAACTCTTTACCTACTCCCAGCCCGTGCGGGTGCCCGGAGCCTGGCGGAATGGAAAACTGCAACGCCTGATCTGGTTGAAGGACTGATTATGAAATTCCACAACGAACCGGCGCGGAAAAATCAACGACCCGCCAGACCCCTTCCACCGATCGTGACCTTGGAAGAATTGGGGGAACAACTGCGTCAGCAATATGGGCCAACCATGCGCCCGCGCCCGCGCCGCAAAAAAGCAAAGGAGGCTGAACTTGAGCGGACCAATTGACATTGCCGTTGACCTCGGCGCCGTGCCGGCGGCGTTGCCGCCGATGCAGACGGAGGAAGAATTCATGCGCACGGTTGCACCTGCGCCCCCGCAGATTATTCGCGGCGTGCTGCATCAAGGCGGCAAGATGATTCTCGCCGGCACGAGCAAATCGAACAAGTCGTGGAGCCTGCTCGATCTGGCCATCGCAGTGTCCAGCGGTGAGGAATGGTGGGGCCACCGCACCGAAAAGGCGCGGGTGGCGTATCTCAACTTTGAGCTGGCCCCGTGGGCGATGGCGGAACGAATCCGCGCCGTCCGCGCCGTCCGGCCGGAATGCGCGAGCGGCGTCGAGCGGTTGCATTTCTGGCACCTGCGCGGGCACAACGCCGATCTGACCCTGCTCCGGCCCCAGCTCGAAAGCGAACTGGCCCGGCATGAGTTCGGGCTGATCATCCTCGACCCCGCTTACAAGCTGCTGGGCAACCGGGACGAAAATTCCAACGGCGAAATCGCCAGCCTGATGAATGAGTTCGAAGCGTTGGCACGCCAAACAGGTGCGGCCATCGTCATCGCGCATCACTTTGCCAAAGGCGACAGCTCAGCCAAGACTTCGATTGACCGGATGAGCGGTGCGGGCGCATGGGCGCGGGATCCGGATTCGTTGTTCATCCTGTCACCGCACGAGGAGGACGGCTGTTACACCGTCAGCCCGACCCTCCGCAATCTGCCGGTGATGCCGGAGTTTGTGCTGCAATGGGATTTTCCGCTGATGAAACCCGCCAAGGATTTGAACCCGGCATCGCTGCGTCGGCCCCAGTCCAAAAACAAGGTGATGACCGACCGTGAATTCATGGAACAACTGCTCACCGCGACCCCGACGGCCCGCGGCGCCATCGTCGCCAAGGCGGCAAAATCGGAGATTTCGGCACCCACGGCTGACCGTTACCTGAAACGGCTGTCGGAAGCCGGTTTAATTGCCTGTGGCAGTGGACTTTATTGGCTTAAAGGCGAGTAGCTTTATCACGTTATCACATCATTTATAAAGGTGATAATAAAGACCAGAAGACAGGCAGAGGGGAAGACCACCCTCCTTGGGGTCGGGTGGTTCTTCCCACACTGCCATTGGACTGACGGTCCTTCCGGACTGGCACCAAAAAACTGAATGGAAAATTTATGACGAACACACTGGAACAAAAATCAACCACGCTTGCCTTTGAGCAGCAAAACCGGGAGAGCAGCAAAGCTTTTGCCGCCTTCAAAACATATCTGGACCTCGGGCCGAATCGGTCGCTGGTGTCCGC
>CAINDH010000018.1 GCA_903847285.1 uncultured Verrucomicrobia subdivision 3 bacterium
AGCCGCGCTGCGGCTTGACTTGACCGCGCAGCGGTCACTTTGAGGTGTGGACACTTCTTGGCACACGAACGCTTCCGTCACCTGACACTGCGTTCGGCGACGGTTATTACGCCGCGCGAAAAACACCACCACCGTCCGGATTACACCGTCCGCATCTGCACCGCGTCCACGATTTCCGTGCCCACGGAAATGGCGCCGATGATGACGACCGTGTCGCCCTTTTTCAATCGGCCGGATTCCGCCAGCATTTTCAGTCCGGCTTCAATCGTGTTCTGTGGTTGGATGAAATCAAATTCCATCACGAAGGACGTCACGCCCCAGCACAACGCCATTTCGTTTGCCGTCCGTTCGTTGTCGCACATGGCGAACACCGGCGAGTAGCGCGGGCGCATCCATGACGCATAGCTCGCCATGTGGCCGTGGCGCGTGAAGGAGAGAAGCGCCGCTGCCTTGAGTTCGTTCGCCATCACCACGGCGCTTTTTACGAGCTTCTGGCGGGCGGTCGTGAGTTCGGCGGCTTCGTGAAATTGCGCGCTGCCGCTGCGTTCGATGCGCGTCGCGATTTTGTCGAACACCTCGATGCATTTCAGCGGGTATTTACCCACAGTGGTTTCGCCGCTCAACATGATCGCGTCGGCCTCTTCAAAAATGGCGTTCGCCACATCCGTCACTTCCGCGCGCGTCGGCATCGGCGATTCGATCATGCTTTCCAGCATGTGCGTGGCGACGATGACCGGCCGGCCCACGCGCAAACACATCTTCACGATGCGCCGCTGCACGATGGGTAATTCTTCATACGGAATTTCAATGCCCAGATCGCCGCGCGCCACCATGATGCCATCGGCTTCCTGCACGATGGCTTCCAAATTTTTCAGCGCTTCTTGGTCTTCAATTTTCGCGATGACGAACGGATGCGGCTTGCCCTCTGGAAACATTTCCCGGAGCTGTAGCAGATCACGGGCTTCGCGCACGAACGAGAGCGCGATGAAATCCATGCCGAGTTCGAGGCCGAGCTTCACGTCGCGAATGTCTTTAGACGTGAGTGCGGGCAAACTGACTTTCACGCCGGGCAAATTGATGTGCCGCCGGCTGCCCAGTTTTCCTTCCGTCAGAACTTCGCACTCCACCTTGTTGCCGTTTTTCGCCAGCACCTTCATTTGAATCGTGCCGTTATCAATCAGCACCACATCGCCCACGCTGATGTCATTGATGAAGTTTTCGTAATTCACGTCCACCGAGTGTTCCTCTTCGGATTTCTCGCCGCGAACGGTCAGCGTGAATTTCTGTCCTGGTTGCAGATCCAGTGGCGAGGCGATGTCGCCCGTGCGGATGGCCGGCCCTTGCGTGTCCATGAGAATGCCCGCGTGGCGGTCACGCTTCTTGGATTCGGCGCGGATGTCCGCATAGACGCGGCGCACCCAGTCATGCGGCGCGTGGGACATATTGAGGCGGAAAATATTCACGCCCGCGTCCATGAGTTTCCCGATCATATCCGCCGAATCCGTGGCAGGTCCGAGAGTTGAAACGATTTTTGTCCGGCGCAGAGTTCCCTTTTGCATGCTGACATCATAAAAAGTTGTCCTCCCTTCGGAAAGTCTTTAATCCATTCCGCCAGAAATCCCGCTTGCCATCGCGCGTAACGCTGACATAATTGCCGCCCAATTTATGGCTGATCTCGCAAACAAATATCCCGAAAGCGTCGTAGGTAAATACTACGTGGACAACCAGTGCATCGACTGCGACCTCTGTCGCGAAACTGCGCCGGACAACTTCAAGCGTAACGATGACGGAGGTTACTCCATCGTCTATAAGCAGCCCGGTTCGCCGGATGAAGAAGCCCGCTGCAAAGAAGCCAAAGAAGGCTGCCCCGTTGAAGCCATCGGCGACAACGGCTAATTCGTTTCCAACAGTTTACAACCAAACCCGTCGGCTCACCCCGGCGGGTTTTTATTTTACCCCGTAACCGCGGACGTGAGTCCGCTCTAACTAAAACAATAAACTAGGTAGCAGCCCAGCGTGATCTGGCTCAAACTAGAAAAAGTGCTCTGCAATCCCGCAGCACCCGAATTCCATCCCGACCTCAATCCAGTCAGAGCCGACTCACCTCGGCTGCAACGGATAACGCGGACACCCGCGAGCAAACGAATTTCGTGTGTTTCCCCTTTTTCGCGGTTAAAATTTCCTCCGCTTGGAAAAACTGTTCACCATCATCCACGAAGATGCCGACATCCTCGTCGTCCACAAGCCCGCTGACCTCGTCTGCCATCCCACCAAAGGCGACGAATATTCCAGCCTCATCAGTCGCGCCCGGATTTATTTAAGTAGCAGCCGACGTGAGTCGGCTCTGACATTGCCCGGGGAACAAGTGAGCGGACTCGCGTCCGCTGCTACGAATCCAGCATCCAGTATCCAGCATCCAATAACTGCGGTCACCCCCCACCTCATCCACCGCCTTGACCGCGAAACCTCCGGGCTCGTCCTCCTCGCCAAAAATTCCACCGCCGCTCGCGAACTTGGCAAAGTCTGGGAAACCCGCACCGTGCAAAAAGAATATCTCGCCATCGTTCATGGCCACGTCATGGCAGAGCAGGGGATCATTGACGCGCCCCTGGGCAAAGATGAAACCAGTCCCGTCGCCATCAAAGACTGCGTCCGCCCCGACGGCTCCCCCGCGCAGACAGAATACTTCGTGGAGAAACGGTTTGTGCGGGACGTGCCGCTGCCAAACTCGTTGAGTAATGGAAACGAATTCTCCCTCCTCCGCCTGCGTCCTCACACCGGCCGCAAACATCAAATCCGCATTCACCTCGCGCATCTTGGCCATCCCATCGTTGGCGACAAGATTTACGGCGGCGACTCTGACTTATACCTCGCCCTCGTCGAAGGCCGGCTGACTGCCGAGCAACGCGCCCGCCTCATCCTCCCCAACCACGCTTTGCACGCCGTCAGACTCCAATTTGAATGGCGCGGACAAAACTGGGATTTCACCACCCCACCCGAACCCTGGTTCAATCAGTTCATCGGCGAACCCCCTGATTCGTAGCAGCGGACGTGAGTCCGCTCTAGGTAAATTCTCCGATGGTGACCTTGTCCCCAGCACTGGTGACAAGACGAAAGCCCGTTCCATGTTAATCTGTCCTTGTTGGCGGGCGAGGAGTAGTGACCTTCGCACCGAAAAATTTAATAAGTTGTTCTGCGAGCCCGGAGTAGTGTCCGGGCTCGCTTCTTTTTGTAGGCGAACTCTTCATGTCCGACTCAGGCCCACATACCATTGGTAAATATAATCCGCCATCGCCTGCACCTGCGCCTGCGTCGGTGGATCGCTGATGACGAAATCCGGCGGCGGGCAATTACAGACAACCCTGACGAATCAAGCGGCTGGCACCTTGAAGTGAAGTAATGTTTCAGCCCACGAACACTTCCACCCTTGGACAGGTGGGTCAAGCCGCGCTGCGGCTTGACTTGACCGCGCAGCGGTCACTTTGGGGTCTGGCAAGTTTGTGGCGACTCGACTGCCTAGCGCCGTCACCCGGCCACATGCTGAGATTAAGTCATGGATGGCTACAAGAATGGTGGGTCAAGCCGCGCTGCGGCTTGACTTGACCGCGCAGCGGTCACTTTGAGGCGTGGACACGTTTCGGCGCACGAACGCTTCCGTCACCTGACGCTGCGCTCGGCGACGG